>CAYTQK010000122.1:2399-8217 GCA_964439745.1 uncultured Desulfobacterales bacterium | reverse complement strand
ATGACACCACTGCAGGACTGAAACAGACGGAGAGTTCCACAGGGTCCGGACCGCGACCGCACCCGGGAGGGGTCCATGTCAAAACCATTCATGGCGGCGGTGCCGAGGAAGGCACAGAAAATATCAAAACGGACAGCCCGTTGCTTCTGGTCGGCCACCCGGTCCGGCAGCAGGGGCGGGGCGGTCCGGCCGGAGGCGAGTTCCCGGTCATCGGGGTCCGGGGAAAGGCACCGGACCTGTCCGGGTTCCAGGCGGCAGCCCGGACCGGCCGCATCAGGCGCCAGGGCAATTTCTTCCCCGGTCATCAGGTCCACCCATTTCCTGTCAGCAAGTTCCGGTATCTCCTGCCACCGGGCCGCCACCGGGCGATGGTCGTCCAGGTTGACGGCGATGACCAGCATTTTTCCGCTGGGCCGGTGATGCCTCCGCACGACAACGAAATTTCCCGGTCCCTGCTGAATCATGGCCACCCCGGTCTCGGGGAAAAAGGCGGGGTGGGTCCGCAGCAGCCGGTTGAGACGGCGGAGGTGGGCCACCAGGTTGGGCTCGGCTCCCCAGTTGAGCGGGCGGGCCTGGTGCACGTCGATCTTGATATCGGCCAGCCATTCCACGCCGTTGGCAAAACCGAACCCGCCCTGGTGACAGCACAGGGCACACAGGGCGGTCCGCATGGCGGCATAGGCGGCGCCGCTGGCGGCCAGCCGGTTATTGTCGTGGGTTTCGGCAAAATGGATCATGTTGCCGACCTGCTCGGACATGGTCATGGCCCCGGGCAGGTAGTGCTCAATCTGGCCGCGGTCGTAATTCTGGAACAGCTCCGAATAGGCCCAGTTGAAATTGGCCCGGTCAAGAATTTCCCGGGTGACCGATATCTTGCCGCCCAGCCCTTCCAGCAGGAAGACCGTGTCGGGAAACTGTTCCCGCACCGCGGAGACGATGTAAATCCAGGCCGGCACCGGGATCATGTAGCCGGCGTCGCAGCGGAAACCGTCTACCCCCCGGCGGCACCAGGTCAGAAAGACCTCGGCGATATACAGCCAGAGATCTTTGTGGGTATAATCCAGGCTGGTCAGGTCGCTCCACTTGACGCCCCAGGCGCCGGGTACCTGGATTTCGCCGTTTTCGTCGCGCACCAGCCAGTGGGGATGGGTTTCATGCAGGTTGGCCGCCCAGCCCATGTGGTTGACGGCGATATCCAGGAAAACCCGTCCCTGGCGGGCATGAACGGCATCTAACAACTCGGTGAACTGTTCCAGGGGGGTGGCGCTGGGGTCGAATTCGGCCAGGGCCGGATCCACCCCGGTAAAGTTGAGCGCGGCGAAAGGGCTCCCGAAACGCCCCATGCGTCCGTAAGTGGTCGGGGTGGGGTGGATGGGCAGCAGCTGCAGGACGCGGCAGCCCAGTTCGGTAATGATGAAATCCAGCTCCCGGATGAGGTCGCGGAAAGTGCCGGATTTGGGGATGACCGTGTACTGCCGCCGGTCGAGGCGCTCGATGCAGTCGCGGTCGGCCGCTCCCGGGCGGGCGGAGCCGTCCTTGTTGGGGCCGAACTGCCGGACAAAGGCGTTGTAAATAATGTTGGCCGCGCAGGTGTCGGCCGGTTCCACGTTGATGACCGTGTCGGGGCCCGGCGGCCAGGTCGGACCGGACCGGTCCCCGGCCAGGAAAAAGCACTTGGCCTCGAAATGACCCACCTCGTTCAGCGGCATGGTCACCGCGAAATTCCGGTCGTCCTGTCGCTCCATGGGGATATCGTACCACTCCTCGCCCAGCGGCTGAATGTCGTGGAGGACCTGGTTGATGACGGTCCGCCTGGCGGTGGCGGCGTGACCGATGGTGGTCCGGATCCAGGCCCGTCCCTGGACCGCTTGGGCAAAGGCCAGGGTAAAGGTGATGGTATCACCGCGGAACATGAGTCTCTGCGTGCCGGGGGCGGGGGTCTGTATGGGTTCTGCGAGCTGGTTCATAAGGCAGTCTATTGGCCGGCGCCGGCCGGCGGCCACCACAGGTAGTAAAAACCGGTTCGAAAGCCGGGCAGGTCGCGCAGCAGGTCAATATTGACCAGGGAAGGCCGGGGGCCTTCGGACCGGGAAGAAAGCGTGTTGTAAATGGTATCATTGGTATAGCGGGTCCGGCGGTAGGTGATGACGCTGGCGTCATCGGACAGACCTGCCAGATTCCGGGCCTCGGTCAGGGCCTCCTCGAGGTAGCCGACGCGGTCGATCAGCTCCGCTTCCAGGGCGCCGGCCGCGGAAAAGATCCGGGCGGTGGCAATGCTTTCCAGGTCGGCCGGGGTGGGCTGGCGATGCTGTTTGACCTTCTGCACGAACCGGTCGCCCATGTCCCTAATCATTTTTTTGAAAACGGCCGCTTCTTCCTCGGTGATTTCCCGGAAAGGGGAGCCCATGTCCTTGTTGCGGCCGGAAGTCCGCACCGAGACCCCCAGGCCGATTTTGTCCATCAGGTCATAGACCTTGGGCCGCATGAAGATGACGCCCACCGAACCGGTCACGGTGGTGGGGTGGGCCAGGATGCGGTCGGCCGGCAGGGCCACATAGTAGCCGCCGGAAGCGGCCACGTCCATCATGGAAACGACAATGGGATTGCCGGTCGCCTGCTTGTAGGCCATCAGCCGGTTATAAATGATGTCGCTGGCCGTGATGGTACCGCCCGGGGAATTGATTTTCAGTACCAGCGCCTTGACGGCCGGATCTTTCTCGGCCAGGTCCATCCGGGCCATGATTTCCTGGAGCAGGCTGGGGTGATCCCGGGACATGATGTCCGTCTCCGTTTTATCGGAAATAACACCGTTGATGTTGAGCAGGGCGATTTTGTCCGGGCCTTCTCCCTGCAGGACGCATTCTTGCAGGGGATCGGCGGCATCGGGAAAAAGTTTCACGTTCGGCAAGCCGCAGCCGGCAGCCATCAACAGGCAGACAGCCGCCAGGAACGGCAATGTTCTGCAAAAAAAGGTTTTCGGAACCGGGATCATGGCAACCTCATTGGATTTTTGTCCGGGCCGCGGGTGGGGCGGCCGCGGCCACAGGGAACAGGTATCAGCAGATATCCGGCCGCCCGGGCGGCGTTTCGTCGACCGGAACGGCTCAATCATTAATTTATTGAAACATAATCTTCGATAAAGGAAAAGAATTTTTGCAGGCGGGAAGCGCTTGTAATTTGTCGCCGGCAACGGTAAAAAAATATTGCCATTCCGGGGAATTGGTGCCATGATAACCAGATCCTTTGGTTTGTTATTTTATATTATTTCAATCAGTTGAAAGAGAAGGACGGTAAGTGTCATGATACGGGCGGCGGTAATCGGAGCGACGGGGTATGCCGGGGCGGAACTGGTCCGGCTGCTGGCAGCCCATCCCCGGGCAGAAATTTCCCTGGTGACTTCCCGGCAATACGCGGGTGCGGCCTTGTCCGAAGTTTACCCGGTGCTGGCCGGGGTAGTCGACCTGGTCTGCCGGGAATACCGGGAAGAGGAAGCGGCCGCGGCCTCGGACGTAGTGTTCACGGCCCTGCCCACAAGATTCCCATGAATATTGTTCCCGGCCTGCTGGCGGCGGGCTGCCGGGTGGTGGATTTGTCGGCCGACTTCCGTTTCTCCGATGTTTCGCTGTATGAATCCGCCTATCAGCCGCATGCTGCCGGACATCTCTGCGATCAGACAGTCTACGGCCTGTGCGAGGTCTACGGGGAGCAAATCAAGGAGGCCGACCTGGTGGGCAATCCCGGCTGTTATCCCACCAGCATTCTGCTCCCCTTGATTCCGCTGATCCGGGAAAAGCTGGTTGATCCGGCCACCTTGATCGCCGATGCCAAGTCCGGCGTCAGCGGCGCCGGCCGTTCCGCTTCGCTGGGCACCCATATCTGCGAGGTGAGCGAGTCGTTCAAGGCCTACAAGGTGGCTGAGCATCGTCATGCCCCGGAAATGGAGCATATCCTTTCCGGGCAGGCCGGGGAAGCGGCCAGGCTGACCTTTGTGCCGCACCTGGTACCCATGAACCGGGGCATGCTGGCCACGATATACGCCGATCTGAAAAAACCGGTTTCCGAAGCGGATATCCGGGAGGTTCTGGCCGGTTTTTACCGGGACAGGCCTTTTATCCGGGTGTACCCGGCGGACGCCTTTCCCGAAACCCGTTTTGTGCGCGGCGGCAATGAGTGTCACATCGGGGTCCGGGTTGTCGCCGGCGGCAGCCGCCTCATCCTGGTCAGTGCCATCGACAATCTCGTCAAGGGTGCCGCCGGTCAGGCGGTGCAGAACATGAATCTCATGTTTGGTATTGACGAGACCGTCGGTCTTGATATGATAGGCTTTCCAGTGTAGCGCTTTCCTTGGCAGTTCAAGGGGGAAGATGGCGAAAGGCGCGGATGACGGCTTGCAAGGGCGCGTCTTCGGCGCGGAATCAGGCATCAAAAGGAGGAGGAGAGGATGAGTTTACGAAAGTGTATTATCATACCCGTCTGCGTGGTGCTCATCGCCCTGCTGGCGGGTTTGGGCGTGAGCGGCTGTTCCTCGGACAAGGATACCGGGACCGAGACCGCCGCAGTGGAAGGAAAGCCGGCGGCTTCGGAAGCGGCCCAGGCCACGGCGGAAGAAAAGCAGCCGGCTGCCGAAGAAAAAACGGCCAAAAAGTCCGGTCCGCCTATCGATCAGTGGAAACCGGATTTTGATCCCTCCGGGGCTGAATATAAATGTATCGTTTCCAACGTGTCGCATCCCGCTATCAAGGGAGTTTACGCCGGGTTTGCCATGCGTGACGCTTTGTGGGAAGCGACCGACGGCCGGATTTATATCGATTTTAAGCCGTTTTCCATGCTGGGCGGGGAAGTGGAAGTGCTCAACCAGCTGCAGATAGGCGCCATCCAGGGCATGGGCGTCAGTTCCGTGGCGGCCACCAACCTGGGACCGCGGTTCGGACTGGTTAACCTGCCCTTTTTGATCGACTCTTTTGACAAGCTGGACAAGTTTGTCAACAGCGGAGAACTTTTTGATCACTTCATGAACGCCATGGATCACCAGGGCATCATCGGCCTGGATATCACCGGCTATGGCAATTACGGCTGGGCCACCACGATTCCCGTGAAATCTATCGCGGATGCCAAGGCCGTCAAGTTTCGCATCGCCGAAGCCGCCGTCAACAAGCTCAGCTACAAGGCCTGGGGCTTCAACCCGGTGGTCATGCCCTGGCCGGACGTGCATGTCGCTCTCAAGCAGGGCATAATCGACGGGCTGGATCATGCTCCCATCGTCTGTAACCTGACCAAGAAGTTTGAGGTCTGCAAAAATTTTACCCAGCTTAATTACGCCCAGGGCCTGTTCATCTGGATTTTCAACAAGGACTGGTTCAACAGCCTGCCGGAAGATCTGCAGCAGACCTTTAAAGAAGTGGTGCACGAGGTCTGTGCGGATATACGGGAGCAGACGGTTGATCAGGAAGCCGAGCAGATTGCCGCCGCCAAGGCTGATGGCGTCACCTTTTTCAAGTTGCCTGAATCGGAGATGGAGACGTTACGGCAACAGGCGGAAACCGTCTATGAAGAATTCAGCGACAAAATAAATAAATTACACGAAGGCGACACTTACCGGCCTGATAACTACCTGCAAGAGGTTCAGGATTATCTGGAAAACGGGGAAGAGGCCGTCTCCGAAGAAATGTAGGTTTGGTATCATTTAAACCTGAATGGTGATGTTGACCCGTTGATATTGATCCGGGGAGGCTGATCTTTTTTCAGCCTCCCTTTTTTTAATTGACTGCCGGGTGTCCGGGGGAAAAGGCATGCTGGGAAAAATTATGCGGGTTCTGGG
>CAYTQK010000122.1:0-2389 GCA_964439745.1 uncultured Desulfobacterales bacterium | reverse complement strand
TTTCGAATCCTGGACCCTTTTTCTGACCGTTATCGTGGCACTGGTGTCCCTGTTCGCCAATGTAATTCTGCGTTACGGGTTCGGTTATTCCCTGGCCTGGTCAGAAGAGCTCATCCGGATCGTGATTATCTACACTACCCTGATCGGCTGCAGCGCGGCCATCAAGAACGGCTCCATGATCAAGATCGACGCCCTGGTGCAGCTGGTGCCGGGGGTGAAAAAGCCGCTGGCCTATTTCAGCAACGGGATCACCCTGGTTTTTTCGGTGATGATGATGGTTTTCGGATGGAAAATCGCGGCCCAGCAGGCCGCCAGCCACCAGTCCACCATTATCATGCAGATTCCCCTGGTATACGTGTTTGCCATATTGCCGCTGATGGGATTTCTGATGTTTATCCGGACCCTGCAGATCATTTATTATGATATTACCGGCAAGGATGTCTTCGGCATCCCCGACAACGGTAACGGGGACGACGATGTAGACACCGAGCCCTCCGGCAGCGACGGGTAGAAACAAGGACAGACGCAAGGACGACATTGGCATGGAAATCAGTTATCTGATCGTTTTACTGATACTGCTGGGAAGCATGGCGGCTTACGTGCCGGTGTTCATGTGCCTTTTTTTTACGGCGGTATTGAGTTTCCTCTTGTTCACCGATCTGCCGGTAATGCTGCTGGTGCAGACCATGCTGCGCAGCCTGGATAATTTCGCGCTGGTGGTGGTTTTGTTTTTTATTCTGTGCGGCAATATCATGACGGCCGGATCCATTGTGGACCGGCTGACCAAATTCGCCAACGCCCTGGTCAGCTGGCTGCCGGGCGGCCTGGGCATGGCCGGGGTGCTGGCCTGCGGCCTGTTCGGCGCCATTTCCGGGTCGACCGTGGCCACCGTGGTCGCCCTGGGGTCCTTCATGATTCCGGCCCTGATCGAAAACGGGTATGACGAATCCTATACCCTGGGAGTGATGACCACTTCTCCCAACCTGGGCGTGATCGTGCCGCCCAGCATCGGCATGATCCTCTACAGCATGATCAGCAATGTTTCCCTGGAAGGACTCTTTCTGACGGGGTTCGTGCCCTCTTTTCTGATTATTTTCGGCGTCTGTGTTTATACCTATTTCTTTTTCCGCAAGGACACCACCATTGAGCGCAAGCCCATTCCCGATACCCGGGAGTTTTTGCGGGTGCTGCGCGAGAGTATCTGGTCCCTGCTGCTGCCGGTGATTATTTTCGGCGGGATTTTTTCGGGCATGTTCACCGCCAACGAAGCGGCGGTGGTGGCCTGCATCTACGCCTTTGTCGTGGAACTGTTTATCCACAAGAGCATGAAATTTTCAGCCGTCAAGCAGATTACCGTCAGCTCGGCCGTCACCTCGGCCACCCTGCTGATCATCGTGGCCGGGGCGACCTGCTTCGGCCGTTACCTGGCCCTGGAAAATCTGCCCGGCCAGATTACTAGCGCGGTCATCTCCAGCATCCAGTCGCCGGTCATGTTTCTGCTGGCCATTAATGCAATGCTGCTGGTTATCGGCATGTTCATGGACATTATCTCGGCCACGCTGATCCTGGGGCCGGTCTTTCTGCCCATGCTGGACGCTTTCGGCATTGATCCCATGCATTTCGGGTTGATTATGACCGTCAATCTTGCTATTGGATATTGTACGCCGCCCATGGGCGTGAGCCTGTATATTACCGGCGCCATTGCCGAACGGGATATTATCTACGTTTCCAAGGCGGTGCTGCCGTTTGTGATCATTCAGTTGATCGTGCTGGGATTGATCACCTATCTGCCTTCGGTTACCCTGTGGCTGCCGAGGGTGCTGGGTTTCCTGGGATAAGACATAATCCGTAAATTGATTAACGTTGTTAAAAAGGAGTAAAAAAATGACAGCAAAACTGATTAAGGGAACGGAAATCCGGGAAGAGATTCTCGAAGAAATTACCGCGGAAGTCAGCCAGATCAAGGAAAAACACAATCGGGTACCGGGCCTGGTGACCATCCTGGTCGGCGAGAATCCGGCTTCCATGTCGTATGTCACCCTGAAGATCAAGACGGCCCATCGGGTGGGCTTCAAGGAAGTGCAGGATTCCCAGCCGGTGGATATCTCCGAGGCGGATCTGCTGGCCCTGATCGACAAGTACAACAAGGATGACTCCATTGACGGTATCCTGGTACAGCTGCCGCTGCCGGATCATATTGATGATAAAAAAGTTCTCAACGCCATTGACCCGGACAAGGATGTCGACGGTTTCCATCCGGTCAATGTCGGCCGACTGATGATCGGCGGCAATGAAGTCAAGTTCCCGCCCTGTACCCCGGCCGGGATCCAGGAAATGATCATCCGCGCCGGCGTGGAAACCAGCGGCGCCGAGGTGGTGGTGGTGGGCC
>CAYTQK010000121.1:0-9386 GCA_964439745.1 uncultured Desulfobacterales bacterium | reverse complement strand
CCCACCTGGCCCTCCCTGATGGGAAAAAAAAAATAATTACCCGCCCGGGGAGGCCAAGGCGGCTTGCATGGCCGGCCGGAGGGATGGCGGAGCTCCGGGGCCGCCCCATCAAGGCAAAAAAATCAAGTTCAGACAATGACAGCGGAAGGCCGGCGGTTTCGTTCGGGCCGGGTAAATATAAGTTGCTTGTCTTGTTCGAATCTGCCAGAATGATCGTTTATTGACAGCCAATCATCCGTTACCCTGTCCGCAGGCGGTCCGCTCATGTTATCGCAGATCAATTTCAAGGCCATTGTGGAAGACCTCTACGAAGGGCTGTACGTGGTCGACCGGGAGCGCCGGATCCAGTACTGGAACAAGGCCGCCGAAAAGCTGACCGGGTTCGCGGCTGCCGAGGTCATCGGCTCGCGCTGCGCGGATAATATCCTGATGCATATTGACCGCTCCGGCCAGAGCCTCTGCCAGGGCCAGTGCCCCCTGGCCGCCACCATGACCGACGGCGATACCCGGGAAGCCGAGGTTTTTCTGCACCACAAGTCCGGTCACCGGGTGCCGGTGCTGGTGCGGACCACGCCGCTGCGGGACAGCGGCGGAAACATTGACGGCGGCATCGAGATCTTTTCCGATGACAGCCCCCGCCAGACCCTGCGACAGGAGATCGACCATCTCAAGCACCTGTCCCTGATCGACGACCTGACCGAACTGCCCAACCGTCGCTACACCGAGATCCAGATCAACCACGCCCTCTCCCTGATGGACCGGGTCCACGTCCCCTTCGGGGTAATTTTTTTCGACATCGACCATTTCAAAAAATTCAACGACACCCATGGTCATTCAGCCGGGGATCTGGCCCTGCGGGTGACGGCGGAGACGTTCAAACACACCATCCGTTCTTTTGACACCATCGGTCGCTGGGGCGGAGAGGAGTTTCTGGGCGTGTTTCCCAACATGAACCGGCAGACCCTGCAAGAGACCGGCAACCGGCTGCGGCGAATGATCAAGCACTCCCGGGTGCAGGTCGGGAAGCAAGCCCTGGGCATTACCATTTCCGCCGGCGGAGTGCTGGCGGCGGCCGGCGACACCCGGGCCTCCCTGGTGGAAAAGGCCGACGCGGCCATGTACCGCAGCAAGAAGAGCGGGCGTGATCGCTTCACCCTGCACCAGGCATGACCGCCCGGGGGCTACCGCAAAAACTGGTCCCGGATCCACTGCTGAATTTCTTCACCGGTACGGGCGCCGCTGGCGGCATAAAACGCGTTCAGGTCAATCTCGGCCCGGGCCATGCTTTTGTGGCCGCCGGCACTGCCCATCTGCCCAAAGACCCTGGCGGCCTTTTTGCCGGCATCCCGGCCCAGTCCGTTGTTGCGCAGGATGACGATAAGGGTATTGTCATAGACCCCGGAGACAATGCTCCACTTGACGGTGTTGACGCGCATGAAAAAATCCGCCACCAGTACACACACGTCGGGATTATTGACCTTGCCCAGGTGGACGAACATCCAGCCCCGGACCATCTCCCGCCGGCGCAGGGCAGTGGCAAAAATGTCCAGGGATTCAGGCGTGATGTCGGCCTGCTCGATACGCCGGGCCAGGGGAACATTGACCCGCTTGTAAATGGACTGAAAGGCGCGGACATCCTCAATGCGGGCGTGCCGCTCAAAATTGCTGGTATCCGACTTGATGCCCAGGTACAGGGCGGTGGCCAGCTTGCGGGAAGGAACGATGCGGGCGGCCCGGAGGTATTCGATCAGGATGGTGGACACGGCGCCGTAGCTGGGCCGGATATCGACGTAGCCGTTCCGCCTGCGTTTGGCAGCCGGCGCGGCCGGATGATGGTCGATGATGACATCCGGCTAAAACCCGACAAGCCACTCATTGGGCTCGGGCTGGGAATCCACCATGACAACCCGGTTATCCCGGTCCGGGTCGAGCTGATCCTTGTGAACCAGCTTGGCATCCAGCAGGTTGACCAGGGCGACATTGTCGGGCCGTTCAATAACGTTGGCATGGGCCTTGGTCACCGCGGCCACCCGTTTCCACAGCAGCCGCTTGATCGCCATGGCCCCGGCAATGGCGTCCGGGTCGGCGTTAATGACGATCAGCACCTGGTCGGCCTTGTCAAAACGGGCATAAAATTTCTGGAGGCGGCTGCGGGGTGAATCCGTCATAAGACAACTGCCCCTGATTGATATTCATAATATTCATTCATATTTAAATATCATGACATATCGGCGCCCGGGTGTCACCCCTAAAATCAATACCGGGCCCGGGCGGGGCGGCCAGACCCTTGACAATTCACCTCCTCTTGCCTATACTTCCTGACTACCCGGCATCATAGAACCTTCTTTAATTTATAAAAAACAGGATGAGGAAATCATGGAAGAAAAAAAATATGTATACCTTTTTGACGAACTGGACGCGGCCATGGCCCGCTGCCATAATGACTGGGGCGCCGTACGGGGGCTGTTCGGCGGCAAGGGCGCCAACCTGGCCGACATGCACCGCCTGGGCGTGCCCGTACCGCCGGGGTTCATCGTAACCACAGAAGCCTGCAACGCCTACCTGGCCGAAGAAGGGGTTTTCCCGGACGGCATGTGGGACCAGGAGGTGCACGCCCTGCTGGATATCGAAAAAATGACCGGCAAAACCTTTGGCGACCGGGACAATCCCCTGCTGGTTTCCTGCCGCTCGGGCGCCAAGTTTTCCATGCCGGGCATGATGGACACCGTCCTCAACCTCGGCCTGACCGACGAAACCGCCCAGGGCATGATCCGCCTGACCGGGGATCCCCGCTTTGTCTATGACGCCTACCGCCGGCTGATCCAGATGTTCGGCGCGGTGGTCATGGGCATCCCGGATGAGCCTTTTGAAACGGCCATTGAGCGGATGCGGCATAAAGCCGGGGTGACCCGGGACAGCGACTTGGCGGCCGAACACTGGCAGGCCCTGACCGAACAGTTCAAGACCATTTTTCACAATTATGCCCAGATCGACTTTCCCCAGGACCCGGTGGAGCAGCTCAAGATGGCCACCGAGGCGGTCTTCAAAAGCTGGAACGGCAAGCGGGCCCGGGATTACCGCGACGCCTCCGGTATCGCCCACGACCTGGGCACGGCCGTCAACATCGTCACCATGGTTTTCGGCAACATGGGCGACGACAGCGCAACCGGCGTGGCCATGACCCGGAACGGTTCCACGGGCGAGCCCAAACTCGAGGGGGACTACCTGGTCAACGCCCAGGGCGAGGACGTGGTGGCCGGCACCCGCATGACCCAGAGCATCGACGAGATGGCCGAGGAGATGCCGGCAATCTACCAGCAGCTGCAGGAGATCGCCCGGTCCCTGGAAATCCATTACCGCGACATGCAGGATATCGAGTTTACCATTGAAAAGGGCAAGCTCTGGATGCTGCAGACCCGTGACGGCAAGCGGACCGCCCAGGCGGCCGTGCGCATCGCCGTGGACCTGGTCGAGGAGGAACGCATCACCCGCGAAGAGGCCGTGGAACGGATCACCCCCGACCAGATTGACTTTTTTCTCCATTTCCAGTTCGACAATCAGGCCGTGGCCGCCGCCCGGGCCGAAGGCAGGATGCTGGCCCGGGGGCTGAACGTCTCGCCGGGCGCGGCCGTGGGCAAGGTGGTCTTCGAGGCCGACCTGGCCGAACAATGGGCCCGGGAAAAAGGCCGCCAGGTGCTGCTGGTACGGCCGGAAACCAAGCCCGATGACGTCCACGGCA
The DNA here is from genome assembly GCA_964439745.1 of uncultured Desulfobacterales bacterium. GTDB lineage: Bacteria > Desulfobacterota > Desulfobacteria > Desulfobacterales > Desulfosudaceae > CAYTQK01. The sequence continues at coordinate 5,647 of CAYTQK010000121.1, read as the reverse complement.
TGCTGGCCGCCAACGGCATCGTCACCAGCCGGGGCGGCCGCACCAGCCATGCCGCCCTGGTGGCCCGCCAGTTCGGCAAACCGGCCGTGGTGGGGGTAGAAGCCCTGCAGATCAACCTGGTCAAGCGGTGCCTGACCGTGGGCGACCTGGTCATCCAGGAAGGCGACTGGCTCTCCGTGGACGGCAACACCGGCGAAGTGTTCGTCGACAAGATCGACACCATGGAACCCGATATCAAGGACCCCTGGCTGATCAAGCTGCTGGACTGGGCCGACCAGATCCGTTCCCTGGGGGTCATGGCCAACGCCGACTACCCGGTCGACGCCAGCCGGGCCCGGGAATACGGCGCCCAGGGCATCGGCCTGTGCCGCACGGAACACATGTTTTTCGAAAGCGAGCGCCTGCCCCACGTGCAGAAAATGATCATGGCCACCCTGCCCTTTGACCGCCGGGAGGCGTTGGAATCGCTGCTGCCCTTCCAGCGCGAGGATTTTGCCGGACTCTTCCGCGCCATGGACGGCCTGCCGGTCATTATCCGCCTGATCGATCCGCCCCTGCACGAGTTCATGCCGGACCTGGTGGAGCTGATGAGCGAACTGGCCGACCTGAAGATGCGGGTCAACCACGCCGCCAACATGACCGAAATCGACGACCTGCTGGCACAGATCCGGGACAAGGAAACCATGCGCCGGCGGGCCGCGCAGCTACGCGAGCAGAACCCCATGCTGGGGCTGCGCGGCGTCCGGCTGGGCATCCAGATTCCCGAACTGACCAACATGCAGGTCCAGGCCCTGTTTGAAGCGGCCTGCGAGGTTTCCCGCGAAGGCGTCACCGTCCTGCCCAAGGTCATGATTCCCCTGACCACCCATGCCAACGAGCTCAAGCGACAGCGGGAAGTGCTGGAAGCCACGGCGCAGAAAGTCATGGCCGAACAGGGTATTACCATCGATTACCAGTTCGGCACCATGATCGAACTGCCCCGGGCCGCCATGACAGCCGACCAGATCGCCGAATACGCCGAGTTCTTCTCCTTCGGCACCAACGACCTGACCCAGACCACCTACGGCATCTCCCGGGACGACGCCGAATCCGGATTCCTGATAAGCTACCTCAACCAGGATATCCTGCCGGATAACCCCTTTGCCACCCTGGACCGGGACGGGGTCGGCGAACTGATGCGGATCGGCATCGCCAAGGGCCGGCACACCCGTTCGGGCATGGAGTGCGGCATCTGCGGCGAGCATGGCGGCGACCCGGAATCCATTGCCCTCTGCCATGAACTGGAACTCGACTATGTCTCCTGTTCTCCCTTCCGGGTGCCGGTGGCGCGGCTGGCCGCGGCCCATGCCGCTCTCAAGGCCGCCGGCCGACAGCCGGAAGGCGAAGACCCGGATGACACACCGGAACCGCCGCGCAGCGGTGCCGCCTGACCCGACCCGTGGGCAGCCGCAAATTATCATGGACAAACCCCCCGAAATTGGGTACATGGAATTTGTCAAAGAAATAAATTATGGAGGACAAGTTCCATGTGGCTGCAGGGGATTTTCGGGCTGGCCATGTTCGTACTGCTGGCCTGGCTGTTCAGTGAGAACCGGCGGCGGGTCAGCGGAAAAGTCATCGCCGCCGGGCTGCTCCTGCAGTTTTTGCTGGCCCTGCTGCTCCTGAAGACACCAGGATCACTGACATTTTTTCAGTTTCTCAACCAGCTTGTCCTGGCCCTGGAAGAAGCCACCCAGGCCGGCACCTCCTTTGTCTTCGGCTACCTGGGCGGCCAGGCCCAATACCCGTTTGAAGTGACCAATCCCCAGGCCACCTTTATCCTGGCCTTCCAGTCCCTGCCCCTGGTGCTGATCATGAGCGCCCTGTCCGCCCTGCTTTTCTACTGGAGGGTGCTGCCGTTGATCGTCCGGGGCTTTTCCCGGCTGCTGCAGAAGGCCGCCAACCTGGGCGGAGCCGAGGGAGTGGGCGTTGCCGCCAACATCTTCGTGGGCATGGTGGAGGCCCCCCTGCTGATTCGGCCCTATCTTGCCCGCATGACCCGCAGCGAGATCTTCTGCGTCATGACCTGCGGCATGGCCACCATCGCCGGTACGGTCATGGTGCTTTACGCCAGCATTCTGCAAAACACCATTGCCAACATCATGGGCCATATCCTGACCGCCTCGGTCATCAGCGTGCCGGCCTCCATTACCATTGCCAAGGTAATGGTACCGGAAACCGCAGAGGCCACCGCCGGCGCGTACCGGCCGCCGGAGACGGCCAAGAGCGCCATGGACGCCGTCACCCGGGGCACCTTCCAGGGAGTGGAACTGCTCATCAACATCATCGCCATGCTGGTGGTGCTGGTGGCCCTGGTCCACCTGGTCAACGCCGGCCTGGGCTTTCTGCCGGACCTGGCCGAGCGGCCCCTTACCCTGGAGCGGCTGCTGGGCTTGGTCATGGCACCGGTGGTCTGGCTGATGGGCATTCCCTGGGCCGAGGCCACCACTGCCGGATCACTCATGGGCACCAAGACCATTCTCAACGAGCTGCTGGCCTACCTGCAGCTGGCCCGGCTGCCGGACGACGCCCTGAGCGACCACAGCCGGCTGATCATGACCTATGCCATGTGCGGCTTTGCCAACCCGGGCAGCCTGGGCATCATGATCGGCGGACTGGGCACCATGGCCCCGGACCGGCGCGACGAAATCGTCTCCCTGGGGTTCCGTTCCATCGTGGCCGGTACCCTGGCCACCTGCCTGACCGGCACCGTGGTCGGCCTGTTAATGTAAACCAACTTCATCGAGAAAAAATAATGAGTTCACCGGTTATCGACGAATCTCCGGGCCTTCCCCGCCAGCGGAAATTCAGACCCGCCCTGCTGCTGGTCATCCTTCCCCTGGTGGTCATCGGCCTGCTGATAGCCGGGGTAGGCGCCAAGAAGGGCCGGCGGGAGGCCGCCCGCAGCAGCGCCGGGGACCAGCCCGAGGAGCTGGTCAACGTGGTCACTTGCCGCCTGCAGCCGACCGTTATCCGCGACCGCCTCAACCTGCCGGCGGCGGTGGCCCCCTGGGTGGACCTGGAAGTGCTGGCCCAGGTCTCGGACACGGTCCTGGAAAAAACCGTCAGCGAAGGCCAGCCGGTAAACAAGGATGATGTCCTGGCCCGCATTGATCCGCGCAAATACGAAAACGCCTATCAATCGGCCAGGGCCTCGCTGACCTCGGCGGAGGCTTCCCTGCGCCGCATCCGGCAGCTGCACAATCGCAACCTGGCCAGCCAGTCGGAGCTCGACAACCTTGAGGCCACCGTGGAAAACGCCCGGGCCGCCAGGGACACGGCCGCCCTGGACCTGGTGCGCTGCCGGATCACGGCGCCGGTGGACGGGCTGGTCAACCGGGTCTACATTGAGGAAGGCCAGGTGTTGGCCGCCGGCCAGAAGGTGGCCCAGATTCTCAAGCTGGACCCGGTCAAGGTGACGGCGGGTATTCCCGAATCCGACGTGGCCGCCGTCCGCTCCCTGCACACCTTCACCGTCGTCATCGACGCCCTGGGCGGCCGCACCTTTACCGGGATCAAGCATTTTCTCTCCCGGACCACCGAAACGGCGGCCCGGCTCTACGACCTGGAGATCGAGGTGGCCAACCCGGACGGCGCCATCCTGCCGGACATGTTCGCCCGGGTGGATATCGTCAAAGAGACGGTCAGCGACGCCCTGACCGTGCCCATGTACGCCATCACCGCCAACAACGGCGACTATATCGTCTACGTGGAAGAGAACCGGGTGATGCCCCTGGGCGGGGATCCTGACCAGCCGGTCCCGGGCCTGCTCCAGCCGCCGGATCAGACCGGCCGGGTCCGGGCCCGGAAGGTCACCCTGGGTATCCGGGAGGGATTTACCGTTCAGGTCACCACCGGCCTGGCAGCCGGTGAGCACGTGGTCATTGTCGGCCAGAAACGGGTGGGCGACGGGCAGAAGGTCAGGGTGGTGCGCACCGTTGATGACCCGGCCCGGGCAGTCTTATGATCATTTCCAATACCGCCATCTCCAACCGCATCAGCGTGGTCGTCCTAGCCCTGATCATCCTGGTGGCCGGCATCTACTCCTACCTGGCCCTGCCCCGGGAAAGCAGCCCGGACATCACCATTCCCTATGTCTTCGTGGCCACCAGTTACCGGGGGGTAGCCTCGGCCGACATCGAAACCGCCATCACCATTCCCATTGAAAAAAAGCTGAAAAACCTGGACGATGTCAAGGAGATCCACTCGGTCAGCGCCGAGGGCATGTCCTATATCAATATCGAATTTCTGCCCGGCACGGACATCGACGACGTCCTGCACAAGGTCAAAAACAAGGTGGACGAGGCCGAGAACGACCTGCCCGGCGACCTGGAAAACGATCCCTCCGTGTACGAGGTCAACTTTTCAGACATGCCCATCGTGGTCTATTCCCTGTCCGGCACCTGCGGCTTCCGGATTTTAAAGGACATTGCCGACGACCTGGAAGATGACATCGAGGCCATCTCCGGCGTGCTGGAGGTGGATGTCACCGGCGCCCGGGAGCGGGAGATCCGCATCGAGGTGGACCCGGACAAGCTGGCCTACTACCGTATTCCCATTACCGCTTTTCAGGCGGTGGTGCCCGGTGAAAACCAGAACACCTCCGGCGGGGCGGTCACCTTGGGGGACGGCCGTTTCCAGCTCCGGGTGCCCGGCGAATTCGAGACCCCGGAAGAAATTTACGGGCTGGTGGTCAGCACGCATGCCGGCCGGCCGGTCTATCTCAAGGACGTGGCCACGGTGGTGGACGGGTTCAAGGAGGAGTCCAGCCGCTCCCGGCTGAACGGCCGCCGGGCGATCAATCTCTCCGTCAAGAAGCGCCCCGGCGAAAACATTATCGCCATCGCCGAAGAAGTCGACCGTCTCCTGGCCGAGCGCCAGTCGGGCTGGCCCCGGGGAACCGCCATCACCAAGCTCATGGACCAGGCCAAGGACATCCACACCATGGTGGCCGACCTGGAAAACAACATCCTCTCCGGCCTCTGCCTGGTGGTGGTGGTGCTGCTCTTTTCCCTGGGGCTGCGCAACGCCGTGCTGGTGGGCCTGGCCATTCCCTTTTCCATGCTGATCTCCTTTACCGTGCTCAACGCCTTGGGCATCACCCTCAACATGGTGGTTCTCTTTTCCCTGACCCTGGCCCTGGGTATGCTGGTGGACAACGCCATCGTCATCGTGGAAAACATCTACCGCTTCATGGAACAGGGGGTACCGCGCCTGGAGGCCGCCCGGGCGGCCACCGGGGAGGTGGCCTGGGCCGTGATCGGTTCCACCCTGACCACGGTGGCGGCCTTTTCCCCGCTGATCTTCTGGCCGGGCATCATGGGCGAATTCATGAAATACCTGCCCATCACCCTGGTGGTCACCCTGTCGGCCAGCCTGTTCGTGGCCCTGGTCATCAACCCCGCCCTGGCCACCTTTTTCATGAAACTGAAGACCGGCGGCGACCCGGGGGCCGGCCGCAGGACCGCCGCCGAGATCGCCGCCGAAGGCGAACAGCCGGTGGAAATTTCCGGCCGGCTTCTGATTACCTACCGGCGGATCATGGAACTGGTCCTGGACAATCCCGTAAAAATTCTCTTTCTCTCCTTCTGCCTGCTGGTCATCTTCT
>CAYTQK010000120.1:0-9412 GCA_964439745.1 uncultured Desulfobacterales bacterium | reverse complement strand
GTTACGCGCCAATTTTTGACCCTTTTTGCCATGAGGGAAAAATGACCGAAAAGAAACAACCGCCGCAGCAGCCCCCGAAAAAGAAAAAGAAGAAATCCGAGGCCAAGCCGCTGGATTCCACGGTGGATCTGCAGGACCTCATGGAAGTAACCGACGAGGACCTGGAGTTGCTCGAGATGACCGAGCGGACCCTGGTGGCCCAGACCTCGGAAGATGAAGAGACGATCATGCTGAAAACAGGCAAAGAGGGCGAAGAAGAAGAAGAAGAGACTGCCCCGCCGACCGAAGAAGAACCGGCCGCGACCGCCGCAGAAGAACCCGGTCCGGCCGATCTTGAATTGGAGGCAGAAGATATTGAACTGGAACTGATAGAAGAGGAGCCGGCGGACACTGCGGCCGAAGCGGAGGATACGGACGACCTGTTCGGCGGGGCCGATCCCAGCGCGTATGTCTGGGAAGCGCCCCATCCGGAAGCCGCAGAACTCGCGCCTGATGAATCCGGGCTGGAAGGGGAAAGGCCGGCGACAAAAAAAAAGCCGGCCAAAAAGACGCCGAAGAAGGCGGCCAAAAAGAAGAAAGCCGCCAAACAAGCCGCCGCCCCCAAGGAGGCGCCGCCGAAAAAGGCCGCTCCGAAAAAAGAACCGGCCGAACCGGCCGCGCCGGAGGCGGGTTCGAAGAAGCCGGTCACGTTGATTCTGGTGAGCCTGCTGGTGCTGCTGGTCCTGGGCATCGGCGGCGGCGTTGCCTATTTTCTCTTCCTGCAGCCGTCAACCTCCCGGGTCGCCATGACCGCCCCGGGCCAGGCCGACCGGCCCGTCACCGCGCCCGCGCCTGCACCCGAGCCCCGGCCGGCCGCTTCCGCCCCGGCCGAACCTCCGGAAACCGCTCAATCCGTCCCGCCGACATCGCCCCCAACGGTGAGCGAAGAGCGCACTGCCGCCCCGGAACCACCGGCACCCGCCGCCCCGAAAGCGGCCGCGTCCACCCCGCCGCCGGAGACGGATGTGTATACCCTGCATGGCATTGATTTTCAGCAGGCCGCAGGAGAACTCCGCATGAAAATCCGGACCGACGATGCCACCGGCGAATATTCGTTTTTCCCCTTGTCCGATCCGCCCCGGCTGGTCATCGACCTGTTCGGCAGCTGGAACGAGACGCCCTTCCAGGAAAAATCCGTGGCCACCGGACCGATCCGCCGTCTGCGGCTGGGAGAGCACGATGATAAGCTGCGGATCGTCGCGGATATGCGCAGTGATCATGACATGACCCCGGAGTTTACCAGGGTCTCCGACGGTATTGTCATGACCCTCTCCACCCGGTAGCCATTTCCCCGGTGCCTGCCCGGCAAGCCAGGTTGACAAAAGTATCGATTTTCTCCGGGTCAGGCCGGGCTGGAGGTGATGTTGCCGCCTGAAGACCCGCCCAAGTGGATGGTCTGGGTGGGGAAGGCGAACTCCAGGCCCTCGGTTTCAAAGGCCTCGAAAATGGCCAGGTTGATCTTTTCCTGGATATCCATGTAGACGGTGTAATCCGGGTTGAGCACGTAATAGACCACCTCGAAGTTCAGGGAAAAATCGCCGAACTCCTTGAAGTGGGCCCGGTCAAAGCGGGTCTGTTCGGTATCCTGGATGATCCGGCGGACCATCTGGGGTACTTTTTTCAATTTTTCCGCGGGCGTATCATAGACCACCCCGAAGACAAAGACCACCCGGCGTTCCCAGAAATGGGCATAGTTGCGGATGCGGCTGGACAAAAGGTCGCCGTTGCCGAAGATGAGCAGTTCGCCGCTGAGGCTGCGTACCCGGGTGGTTTTCAGGCCGATTTTTTCCACTGTTCCCAGCTGATCGCCCACGATGATGAAATCGCCCACTTCAAAGGGACGGTCCAGCAGGATGGACAGCGAGGCGAAGAGGTCGCTGAGAATGTTCTGGGTGGCCAGGCCGATGGCGATACCGCCCACGCCGAGGCTGGCAATGAGGGTGGTGACGTTGACCCCCAGGTTTTCCAGGATGACCAGCAGGACAAACGACCACAGTACCAGGCGGCCGAACAGGCTCATCACGGTGATACCGGAACTGGTGGAGGGGTCTTCCATCTTCCGGCCCAGGTACCGCGTCAATCCGATATAGATCAGGTAGTGCCCCCACAGGCCGATCTGGAACACCACCGCCACGAAGACCGCCGATTCAATGAGGCCTTTAACCCTGGCGGGCAAATCCAGCCAGAGAGAAGCCGCGTACAGGGCCACCAGAAACAGGATCAGCCCCTTGGTCCGCTGAAAGATTTCCGCCAGTACCGCGGCCAGGTCGGTCTTGATGATCCGGAACAGCCCGGCGGTCTGAAGGCGTTTGACCAGCCAGCGTTTGAGCAGGCTGAGCAGCAGATACAAAATTAGCAGCACGGCCAGGGCCGTGGTCCATTGCCACATTGAATTGCCGAAAAAGGTGAGATCTAAAAATTCCATGACTCGTCTCAGCTATCCAGGTTAAAAATTTGATTTTCTTTTATTGATTGATGGCCGCGGAAAAGGTCTTGACAGCGTCATCCCGGCCAAGGCCGGGCACGCAGTGAAGCGGCGCGCTATCCGGAATTATTTAATTTTTTACTGGATTCTGCAAAAAACCGTTCTATATGTCAAATCGGGCAGGACTCATCATCCGGCCGGAAGGTGCCCTGGCCGGTGGATTCCAGGACGGTGCGCCACAATTTGCTGTGCTCATCCACCTGCTTGCGTTTGCCCACGGACAGGGCCATGGGCACGTGAATAAAGTGGTCGTTCCAGTGCCCCACCAGCATGCGGGTTTTGCCGGCCATGCCGGCATGGACCGCGTCCCGGCCGAGAAATCCGCAGAAAACACTGTCATTGGGATTGGCCGGCAGGCTCCGGATCATGTAGCTGGGATCAATGTACTTCAGGGAAATTTCGATGTTTTTGCCCGCGAAATATTCGTTAATCTCTTTTTTAAGAAACAAGCCGATATCCTTGAGCTTGATATTGCCCGAGGCGTCCCGGCTGGTTTCTTCATCCTCGAAATATTTCTGGCCGGCTCCTTCGGCCACCACGATGACGGCGTGTTCCCGGTGTTTCAGACGGCGCTCCAGGGCGGCCAGCAGGCCGCAGCCCCCGTGCAGATCAAAATCGATTTCCGGAATCAGCACGAAGTTGACGTCCTGCCGGGCCAGGGCGGCCGTGGCCGCGATAAATCCGGAATGGCGGCCCATCAGCTTGATCAGGCCGATGCCGTTGGGGTAGGCTTCGGCCTCGTTGTGGGCGCCCATAATGGCGTTGGTGGCCACGTCCACGGCGGTATCAAATCCGAAAGACTTGGAAATCAGGTAGATATCGTTGTCAATGGTCTTGGGGATGCCGATGACGCTGATTTTCAGGCCCCGTTTGGTGATTTCATCGGCGATCAGGGTGGCCGCCTTGATGGTGCCGTCCCCGCCGATCATGAAGAGGATGCCCACGTTCATCCGCTCCAGGGAGTCGACGATCTCTTCAATGTCCTGGGGACCGCGGGAAGAGCCCAGTATGGAGCCGCCCATATTGAGAATATCGCTGACCGTATCAGGGACCAGTTCCATGACATCGTGTCTGTATTCCGGGATAAACCCCTGCAGGCCATAGCGGATGCCGTAAATATTGCGCACCCCGTAGCGGAAGTAGAGTTCCAGGACGATGGCCCGGATAATGTCGTTCAGGCCCGGGCACAGTCCCCCGCAGGTCACCAGGGCGCAGCGCACCTTGCTGGGATCAAAATAGATCTGCCGCCGGGGACCGGACTTTTCAAAGGCGGCCGGCTGGTCGCCGTTTTGCAGGGCCTCCTTGACCTTTTCCGGTTCGATATCAATGAGCACCCGGTCTTCGTCAGTGGTGAAATCATGTTCCGGGTCCACATTGGCTTCCCGGAGAATGGGAGAATCGATTTTGGCCGGCCCCAGGGTCATGACCTGTGTATCGGCTGCGTGTAATACCATGCCGCGGTTCCTTATGAGATGGGATGAAAATGCAAGGTATCATTTTCCATTAAAGGTAAAAGCGCCTTTGCCCAGAATATCATGCAGGTGCAGAATTCCGCAAAGCCTGCCGGCGCTGTCGGTCACGGGCAGGATGGTGATCTGGTGCTTTTCCATCAGATTAAGGGCGTCATAGACCGGTTCCTCGGCGGTGATGGCCAGCGGTTGGCGGACCATGACCTCGTCGATGGTAAGCCCTTCCAGGGAGGGCCGGCCGATCACCAGGCGCCGCAGGTCGCCGTCAGTGAGGATACCGGCAATGGCGTCGCCGGGGGTGGTGATAATGACCGTCCCCAGTTCATGACGGTCCAGAACCTGGAGCGCCTCGGTCAGGGCGGTTTTTTCCGGCACCCGGGGAATCGCCTCGCCGGTCAGCATGATTTGAGAAATGCTGGAGGCCAGCCGCTGTCCCAGGGCGCCGCCGGGATGATATTTCTGAAAATCACTGGCCTTGAAATGCTTCTTGTTGATCAGGGCCACGGCCAGGGCGTCACCCATGGCCATGATGGCGGTGGTGCTGGAGGTGGGGGCCAGGCCCAGGGGACAGGCTTCCTTGTTGACGCCCACATCAATGACCAGGTCGCTGTGGCGGGCCAGGGTCGAGTTCAGGCGGCCGGTAAAGGCGATGATGCGGCAGCCCACTTCCGCGATGCGGGGAATGAGGCGGTTCAGCTCCTCGGTTTCGCCGCTGTTGGAAATCCCCAGAAAGACATCCCGCGAGCGGACCATGCCCAGATCACCGTGGAGGGCCTCCACCGGATGGAGGAAAATGGCCCGGGTGCCGGTGCTGTTGAGGGTGGCCGTGATCTTCTGGCCGACAACGCCGGATTTGCCGATGCCGCTGATGACCAGCCGCCCCCGGGAACGGCAGATCAGGTCCACGGCCTCGGCAAAGGGCATGCCCACCCGTTGCGACAGGGCCAGCAGTTCCCCGGCTTCGATTTCGAGAACCTTGACGGCCTGTTCAATGATATCCTGATATTTTTCCGATGGTGTTATCGTCAATGGTAAATACCGTGTCCGGTTACATCGTTCTGGTTGATGACGCCCACGCGTTGAAAAACGGTTGGCCGGCAGCCTGCCGGCCAGAGAATTTTTTTCGCGAACATCTTGTTGTTATTATATCTATTCTTACTGATTTCTGCCCATTGATCAAGAGTTAATTATGCCGCTTTATTTTGCCGTCAGGATGCGCAGAACGGCGGCCGCGTTTGCGGCCGCGAACAAGGCCCGGCGGCGCTGGGCGTCTTTGACGAGCAGCATCAGTTCGGCCACCAGGCGAAGGTAGCGGCTGTTGGCGGTTTCGGCGTCGGCGGGCGCGGCCGGCTGGCCGATGAGGAAAACCGTCCTGACCGGCTGGTGATCCAGGGCGTTCCAGGGAATGGGGGCAGCGGCCAGGCCGACCAGGAGGAAGAGATCGGCAATATCCGGCCGGGGAGCGTGGGGAAGGGCCGCTTCCAGCCCGAAACCGGTGCTGCCCAGGCGCTCCCGTTCCACCAGGGCGGCGGCAAACGCGGCCGGATCGCGGACCAGCGAAGCGGCAAAGGCGGCCTCGGTCAATTCCGTCAGCACCGCCTCCGGTTCGGCGGCCCGGAGAAAAACGATATGCTGTTGGCTGATATCAACGGCGGTGATCATGGAGATACTCCCGCCGCAGAAGGTGCCTTTGATTCGGATCGCGGATAATGCTGCTGGTAGGCGGTCCGGGCTTCTGCTTCCAGGTCTGCCCGGCATTCCCGGTAACGGGGCGAATAGTGGAAGGTGGTCACCCGCCTGGCCGCGGCCCGTCCGGCGATTTCTCCGGCCTGGCGGGCCGTGAGATGCTTTTTGGCGGCGGCAATGTCCCGGTCTTTTTCGAGAAAGTAGGCTTCAATAAAAAGGTGGTCTGAATGGCGTGCAAAATCAATTATTTTTTCTATGTTTTCCGGCGTGAAGGCCACGTCGGTAATCCAGGTGATCTTCTGACCGGGCGTGATAACGCAGATGTTATCGGCCAGATATCCCAAAGAAAATTCCCGCGGATCGGAAGTGGTGGGCACGAAAATGGAGGTCTGCCGGGAAAGATCGTCATAAAGCGCTTTTTTGAAGGTTTTCAGCCAGGGGCCGGGATCCAGGCCAAGCGCCGCCAGGGCGGATTTTTTGATGTTGATATGAAAATGTTCTTTCAGGCAGAACCCCAGGCAGGGGATGCCATGATCCAGAATCACGGCCGCGACGGTGAAGCCGGGTTCTTCCAGCAGGGGACCGGTAAACGGGCGGTAATAAGGAGGGGTCATCATTTCAAACCGGTCCTGGCAGCGGCAGGTCCGGGTAATCATTTCCTCTGAACGAATTTCCGTGGCCTGGATGACCAGGCTGTTTTCGTAATTGGCCGCCAGGTTCCAGGTATAGGCCTGGAGTTTGCCGGTGATGTTGTCCAGAAACGATTCCGGACCAAACAGGTGAATGGTCTTGTCACGGCCCAGGACCAGTCGCAGCAGCCGGTCAAAACCGGCAAAATGGTCCATGTGGGTGTGACTGACAAAGACATGGCTGATTTTCATCAGGTCGCCCGTGGACAGGGGCGAAAGATCGCCCAGGTCGCAGGTGACGGCCCGTTTTTCATGAATAAAATTGATATACAGGGCGGGATCGGAAAAGGGTTCATTGACCAGAAAGGGATGGAAAAGGGGACGCATCGTGATGATTATCCCGCGGATGAAGTTCAGATTGATGGTTTAAAATTAGAATATCTAATTATACCAAATTAATATCTATAAATATCTAAGGTATTTTATCAGGGCATGTAGCGCTTGACCTGCTGATGGATGCAGGCGTAAATCTCTTCATCTGAACCGTAGATATCCACCGTATCCTTGTGATTGATGACCTTTTCCAGCACAAAAGCGGTCACGTACAGGGCGATGATATTGGGGTTGCTGGTAATGTCCCGGAACGGCGCCACGCTGTAGTCCACATCAAAATCATCCGAGCGGCCCAGGGTATCCAGGCAGCCGTGGATCATCTCTTCTAAGCTGTTCTGGCTGGTCGTTTCCACGAATTGATTATTCACCAGCCGGGAGGCAATGGAATTGGCCAGCTGATCGGCCACGTCCCGCACCCGGGAAATGGCCCGGCGACGTTCATACGCCTTGGAGGATTCTATCTTGGATAACAGGCGGGACTCCCGGTTACCCTTGCTGAACGTTTTTCCCATGATTCCGTTCCTTTATCCTAACATTATGTCAAATTTAGGTCCTGCGCACCCGGCCCGGTTCCGGCCGGCCGATGTATGGCGCTACCATAATGTCGGACAAATATTATTGCAAGAAAAAATTCATGGCAGCGGCATCAGGAAGCGATGTCCGGCGGTACTTTTTTAAAAGTGGCGGCATAGGTGCCGGGCAGGCGGGCATACATCTCCTGGCCCATCTTCAAAAAATCCCGGTGCTGCTCCGTCAGGTCCCGGATCTTGCGGGCGGGATCGCCGCCGTAAATGGTTTCCGGCGGGATCACCTGTCGTTTCCGGACCAGGGACTGTTCGGCCACGATGGCCCAGGTGCCGATGCGGGCATAGTCGCAGATCATGGACTGCATGCCCACCAGGGCGCAGTCCTCGATGGTCGCATCGTGGATCATGGCCATGTGCCCGATGATGACATGGTCGCCGATGACCACCTGGTTGGCTTCATGGATGATGACGCCTTCTTCCACGGCGGTTTTTCGGCCGATGGTAATGGTGCCGAAATCCGCCCGGATAATGGCGCCAAAGCCGATATAGCAGTTATCGCCGATGGTTACCTGGCCGATGATCTCGGCGCTGGGGGCGATCCAGGTGCCGGATCCGACCACGGGCCGTTTGCCGTCAACTTCATACAGGGGCATGGGGATCTCCTTGGTGGATGGGCAGCGGGTCATCGCTGACCTCCTCGATGATCAGCCGGGGGGCACCGCTGCCGTTCCAGGTTTCCCGCTGCAGGCGGAAAAGTATGTGCTTAAAATGTCCCGATTTTTCCCGGCCGGCCGGCAGATTAAAGGAGATGGCATCGATCTTTCTGCCGGGGGCGGCGGCCTGTGTCAGCACCATGCGGGGATACTTGCCCTTGATCAGGAAGGAAGAGGCCACGCGGACATTGCTGGCCAGGAAAAAGGGTTCCGGGTTGTCGGCGCCAAACGGCTGGAGCTGATCCAGCTCCTCCAGCAGGCGATCGCTGATGGCGTCGAAGGTCAGCTCGCAGTCCACCGGGATCACCGGTGAAAAATCCGTGTTGCAGCTGTACCGACCGGCGGCGTACCCGAGCTGTTTTTCAAACCGGGCGATATTCTCCGTCCTGATCCTGAAGCCGGCCGCCAGGGCATGGCCGCCGAAGTCTTCCAGCAGGTCGGCACAATCACAGAGGACCCGGTACAGGTCCAGGCCGGGTACGCTGCGGGCCGAACCAATGCCCATTTCTCCCTGGATGGAAATCAAAGCCACCGGCAGGCAATGTTTGCGGGCGGTTTTGGCGGCGGCAATGCCGATGACTCCCTGGTGCCACTGGTGATGGGCCAGCACCAGCATTTTTCTGTCGGCCAGAAAGTCCGGCTGATCGCGCAGGACCTGGAAGATTTCCGCGGTGATTTCTTCTTCCAGATACTGCCGCTTGGTGTTGAGCCGGCACAGTTGGGCGGCGGTTTTGTGAATGGTCTCCGGATCATCGGAGGTCAACAGCGTCAGCGCGGTGCGGCCGTGATCGATGCGACCGGCGGCGTTAAGGCGGGGGGCGATGCGAAAAGCGATATCCTCGGCCGTAACCGGACCGTTTTTGATTTTTGCCGCCGCCATCAGGGCCTGCAGACCGGGCCGACAGGATTCGTTCATGACCTGCAGGCCGGCCTTGACCAGAATGCGATTGATCCCGGTCAGGGGCACCACGTCGGCAATGGTACCGATGGCCACCAGGTCGCAGTATTGTTTCAGGTTGGGTTCGGGACGACCGGATTTCCAGAATCCCTGTTCCCGCAGGCGGGCCCGCAGGGCGATAAGCAGGTAAAAGGCGACCCCGGCCCCGCACAGGACCGACAAGCCGGAAGCACAATCCGGCCGGGCCGGGTTGACAATGGCCAGGGCTTCCGGATAGGGCGGCGTCATCTGGTGGTGATCGGTGATGATCAGGTCGATGCCCGCCTTCCGGCAGGACCGGGCCGCTTCATGACCGCCGGCCCCGCAGTCTACCGTGATCACCAGGTCCACACCGCCGGCCGCGGCCAGGCGATTGACTTGTTCGGCTTTGAGGCCGTATCCTTCCATGATGCGGTGAGGGATATGACAGGCAACATCCGCCCCGGCGGCCCGCAGGAAATTGACCAGGATGGCCGTGGCCGTGATGCCGTCGGCATCATAATCCCCGAAAACCAGGATTTTTTGTTCTTTTGT
>CAYTQK010000119.1:0-9414 GCA_964439745.1 uncultured Desulfobacterales bacterium | reverse complement strand
CCAACCCCCGGGACCTGGTCGCCCGCATCAAGGCCATCCTGCGGCGGACGCCGGTCGCATCGTCGGACCCGGTCGACACCCCGGCCGGGCCCATCGTCGCCGGGGAGATGGCCATCGACCTGGCCGGCCGCCGGCGGGCGTCAAGCCATCAAAAATGAAGGGCGGTTTGTCCAGAAAGGCCATTTCGGCAAGCCGGTCGTCTATGTCCGCCCCCTGGACCTTCCGGGTCAAACGGAGATGTACCTGTATACCAGCCGGCAGCTGGCCGGCGACCGTCATCACCTGGCCTTTCTGGCCGGGGTGCTGGTGATCTTCTGTCTGCTGGCGGCAGCGGTCTATCCCCTTTCCCGGAGCATTACCCGGCCGCTGTCCCGGTTAACCGGCAGCCTGGAACGGATTGCGGCCGGCGATTTCGCGGCCGCCCCGGATTCCCGTCGGACGGACGAGATCGGCCGGCTGTTTGACGTGTTCCGGGAGATGAGCCGCTCGGTCCACGGCATGATCCGTTCCAGCCGGCAACTGCTGGCCGATATGTCCCATGAACTGCGCTCGCCGCTGACCCGTATGCGCCTGGGGACGGAACTGCTGCGCCAGACCGTCTCCGGCGACAAGGCCGAGCGTCACCTGGCCGGCATTGAAACGGAAATCGAGACCCTGGACCGGCTGGTCAGCAGCATGGCCGCCTATTCCCGCATGAACCTGCCGGGCTTCGTACTTTCCCCGGAACCGGTTGATCCGGGCGAGCTGGCCGCCGAGGCCAAAGAGCGGTACCTTCCCCTGGCCGAATCCCGGCAAGTGGAACTGAAACTGGCCCTGGATCCGGACCTGCGCCAAATCGTCGCCGATGCCGAACTGCTGCGCCAGGTTTTCGACAACCTGCTGGACAACGCCCTGGTCCACACCCGGGCCGGCGGTCGCATAACCATCGGCGTCCGGCACCAGGGCGACCGGGCCTGCTTTTTCGTGGCCGACACCGGACCGGGCGTGCCCCACGAACACCGGGAACGCATCTTCGAACCCCTGTACCGGGTCGACCCGGCCCGGAATGCCGCCACCGGCGGGGCCGGCCTGGGCCTGGCCATCGCCCGCCAGATCGTGGATCTGCACGGTGGAAAAATCGAATACCGGCCAGGAGAAAATGAAACCGGTTTTTATTTTACCCTGAATAAGAAACCGCCAAACCAGGGAGGTAAGCAATGAAATCAACCCCGAAACGGAAACTGCTGCGGGCCCTGTCCGTGGTGCTGGGCATACTGGCCGTGCTGACCCTGGCGCCCTTGGGCCGGTCTGAAACCGTGTCCCTGCTCGGGTACAAGGCGCTGTGCTCCTTCATACCGGTCAGCACCATCCTGCTGCTGTATCCCGCGGCCACCATTCACCGGTATCTGAAAAACACGGCGGTCAGCCCCGGGGGGTAAAAAATGATATATACTGTACAGCATGGCAGAAAGGCTGCTGCCTGAAAACAAGTTAAAAAATGGCCCGTAACCAAGGAGAAAAAAAACCATGAAACGACGAATCATCACCGGTCTGATAACGGTCCTGGTGAGCGGAATCTTATTAACCGGATGTTCCATGAAAGGGAGTCGACCCATGACAAGCGAAGAGCACCAAGCGCTGCGAACAAAAATCGCCGACCTGACGGTGCGCAACCTGGAAGACCAGGCCGTGTCCGTGGAAGCCCTGTGGGAGGACCGCCGGGTGGTCCTGGTCTTTCTGCGCCATTACGGGTGAATGTTCGCCCGTCAGCAGGTAGCTGACCTGATGCAGGTAAAACCGAAACTGGATGAAATGGGCGTTACCCTGGTGGCCGTGGGCAGCGGCACTCCGGAGCAGGCCCGCACGTTTGTGAAAAAATTCAACTATCAGGGCGAGATGTATGCCAATCCCTCGCTGTCGGCATACAAAGCCTTCGGCCTGAATCGGGGCTTCTGGAAAACCCTGGGGCCCTCTTCCCTGGTCCGGGGGTTCCGGACCATGTTCCGGGGACATCACCAGGGTAGCAGCGCCGGTGATCTCTGGCAGCAGGGCGGCATGTTCGTGCTGGGCCCGGGCGACCGGCTTTTGTTCCAGCACCGCAACCGCAGCGCCGGCGACCAGGCCGACCTGGAAGCCGTGCTGGCGGCCTGTGCGGCGCCCTGAATCCAGGGCCAGGCTCCGCCTGTTTCAACCTGGTCCCTGTTGCTGCCTCCCGGGCCTGGCCGCGGCCGGGACCGGGAGGCGTCCATACCCATCCCAGATCTTGACACCCCGGGTCATCCTTTTGTATGGTAGAGGCAGATATCATCAAACTGCCGCCGCCCAACGCCAAGCAAAGACAGCCGCCCATGCCGGACCAATTAAAAAATTCCGCTTCTTCTGATTCTCCGGAACACCGCTTTTTTGACATTCATCCCCCGGTGTTCTGGCCGGCAGCCATACTGGCCCTCCTCTTCATCATCATCACCCTGGTGGTGGGCGACCCCATGGGAGAGGTCTTTTCCTTTATTCAGAATACGATTTCCGACAGCTTCGGCTGGTTCTTCGTCCTGGTGGTCAACCTCTATCTCTTTGCCATGCTGTATTTCGCCTTCAGCCGGTATGGCAATATCCGCCTGGGCGGCAAGGACGCGGTGCCGGATTTCGGCCGGCTGTCCTGGTTTGCCATGCTCTTTTCCGCGGGCATGGGCATCGGTATCCTCTTCTGGAGCGTGGCTGAACCGATCTATCATTTCAGCCAGCCGCCTCATGCCGTAGGTTCCGACACGGCCGCCGCCCAGGTGGCCCTGAAAACAACCTTCCTGCACTGGGGGCTGCACCCCTGGGCAGTCTACGCCCTGGTGGGCATGGCCCTGGCCTTTTTCTCCTTCAACCGGGATCAGCCCCTGGCCATCCGCTCCATCTTTTATCCCCTGCTGGGGGAAAAGGTCAACGGACCGCTCGGCGACATTATCGACGTGGTGGCCGTGCTGGCCACCCTGTTCGGCCTGGCCACCTCCCTGGGACTGGGCGTGCAGCAGGTTAACGCCGGCCTGCATCACCTCTTCGGCCTGGCCATCTCCGTCCGCATGCAGGTCTTCCTGATAGCGGCCATCACCCTGGGCGCCACCGCCTCGGTGGTTTCCGGGCTGGATCACGGCGTCCGGCGCCTGTCCGAACTCAACTTCAACCTGGGCGCGGTGCTGCTGGCTTTTGCCCTGCTGGCCGGCCCGACGGTTTTTCTTCTGGACGCCCTGGTACAGAACCTGGGCGCCTACGCTGACGATTTTTTTGCCATCAGTTTCTGGACGGAAAGCTACCAGGGCAGCAACTGGCAGAACAGCTGGACGGTTTTTTACTGGTCCTGGTGGATCGCCTGGTCCCCCTTCGTGGGCATGTTCATCGCCCGCATCTCCCGCGGCCGTACTGTGCGGGAGTTCGTGCTGAGCGTCCTGATCATTCCCACCCTGCTGACCTTTGTCTGGATCACCGCCTTTGGCGGGGGAGCGCTTTTCCTGGAACTCCAGGAACTGGCCGACATGGCCGCCCCCATCAAGGAGAACGTGGCCGTTTCCATTTACATGCTGCTGGAGCATTATCCGCTGGCGATTGTTGCCAATGTCCTGGCCATCATCCTGGTGGTCAGTTTCTTCATCACCTCCTCGGATTCCGGCTCCCTGGTGGTGGACGCCTTTACTTCCGGCGGCAAACTCGATTCGCCGGTGGGCCAGCGCGTTTTCTGGGCTTCCATGGAAGGGGCCGTGGCGGCGGTGCTGCTGGTCGGCGGCGGCCTGTCCGCCCTGCAGACGGCCACCATCACCATGGGGCTGCCCTTCGCGGTCCTGCTGATCATCATGGTCTTCAGCCTGAAAAAGG
Source organism: uncultured Desulfobacterales bacterium (assembly GCA_964439745.1). GTDB lineage: Bacteria > Desulfobacterota > Desulfobacteria > Desulfobacterales > Desulfosudaceae > CAYTQK01. The sequence goes on along the minus strand of CAYTQK010000119.1, from coordinate 5,580 downwards.
GCCTGGCCAAAGAGTACGAAATCGAAGAGCTCCAGGGCAAAAAAATGGAACGCGAATCCTACCAGGATCTGATCCGGGAATTGATGCCACCCAACCCCCAGAACGCCGGTCAGAGGCCGGCGGAGGCCACCCAGAACGATGAACCCGATTAATCACATACTGGGCTGCCTGGATCTGACGGAAATCGACCCGGTGCTGATGCGCCAGGCCGCCTTCCTGGCCCGGGCCGTAGCCGCGGAAGGCGTGACCTTTGTGCATTTTATCCAGGCCTATGACCTGCCCGACCGGAAGAACAAAAAATTCCCCAGTGAAATGGCCATCAAGTCGGTGGTCAAAAAGAACCTGACCCAGCAGATCAGTGACCATTGCGACGAGGACATCAATACCCGCCTGGAAGTGCTGGTGGAAAAAGAAGATTCGGCCAGCGGTATCATCGAGTACGTGGATCAGCACGAAATCGACCTGGTTCTCATCGGCCAGAAGCTGGGCCTTGACCGCGAAGGGTGGTATGTGCGCAAGATCGGCCGGGAAGTGGCCAGCGACTTCGTGCTGGTTTCCGAATCCTCGGACATAAAGATAGACACCATTCTATGCGCCCTGGACGGTTCCGAGGAGTCCCGGGCGGCCTTTGAAAGGGCCCGGCAACTGGCCGCGGCCGTGGAGGCCCGCCTGGCCTGCTATTTTCTCGAGGACACCACCCGCTCCTATTTCCCGACCGCCGGTGCCCGGCGGGCTCGGACCTGCAAGGACCGGGCCCGCAAGGACTACCAGACCTTCCTGGAACCGTATCAACTGACCCCGGATGAGGTGCCCTGTTATTTTGAAGCCGTCGGCCCCAACGAAAACCAGGCGGAAAAGGTCCACAAGGCCGCCGAAGCGGAGCAGGCCGGCCTGATTGTCACCGGCGCCAAAGGGGCTGTGGCCACCATGACCAGCCCCCTGGGCAACATCTTTGAAAATTTTCTCCGCCTGGAAAAAACCATCCCGGTAATGCTGATCAAAAACAAGAAACCGAAACGATTTTTCCGGTATTAGCCGCAGCCACGCCCTCTTTACCCTCCTTCGCCAAATCTTCGAAAATGCATGGCGCTTTGAAAAGGATTGACCATCCCGCCAGCCCCTGTTATAAAAGTTGACAGGGAAAATAACTATGCGCAATTTCAACAAATTTCTTACCCAAAAAACCATGGTCGCAAAAATCGTCTTGACCGGCGGCTTGTTTGTTCTGCCGGCCCCGGCCCGGGCCGCCTCTGCCGCGGCGGCCGGCATTTCCTGGCTGCCGATCCTGACCTGGGCGGCTTTTTTCCTGCTGGCCCTGTTCACTGCCGGCCTGGTCTATGAAAGAAAACGGCTCAAAACCGCCCTGGCCGCCTCCCGGCAACGGGAGCAGGAGCTCCGGCGCACCGAAGAGCTCTTTCATGTCCTGGAAAACAATATCCACGACGTTATCTTCACCCTGGACATGGATTTTCGCTTCACCTACATGAGCCCGTCCGTGAAACGGCAGCGGGGATATACTGCCGCAGAAGCCATGGCCCTGGATATTTCCCAGACTATTACCCCCGCCTCGGCCGAACGGATTACCAACCAGGTCGCCCGGGGGCTGTCCCGGATCGAACAGGGCGAACCGACCCGAACCCCCCTGGTCATGGGCGTGGAAATCTACTGTAAGAACGGTTCCACCCGCCTGACCGAACTGACGGCTGATTTTTTATATGACGACGCCGGCCGGCCCCGGGGCATGATCGGTGTCAGCCGCTACATCGAGGACCGGGAAAAAGTCAAATCCGAACTGCTCTTGTTCAAACAGGCGGTGGAAGGCACCTCCGAAGCCATCGGCCTGGCCACCCCCGGGGGCAGGCATTTTTATCACAACCAGGCCCTGGCCGATATGTTCGGCTACGCCACCGCGGAAGAACTGGAAAAAGCCGGCGGCCCCCCGGCCCTGGTCCGGGATACCGCCCAGGCCAGGGAAATTATCACTACCCTTAAAAACGGCCGCCCCTGGAGCGGGGAACTGATCATGTACCACCGGGACGGCCGGGAATTTCCCGTCTATCTCAAGGCCGACCTGATCCGGGACGAAAACGGTACCGTGCTGGCCCAGATGGGTTCCATGACGGATATTTCCGCCCTGCAGGAAAAGGAGGCGGCCGCCCGGTACCAGGAGTCCCTGTACCGGCTGCTGGCCGACAATATCTCGGAAACTATTTCCATTATTGACCTGGCCGGTCAGTGCCATCTTTATGTTTCGCCATCCGTGGAAAGATTGCGGGGCTTCACCCAGCAGGAGGTCATGGTCCAGACCATGGAAGAATTTCTGACACCTGCCTCTTATGAAGAAGCCACTCAAATCATGGCCGAAGAACTGGCCCGGGATAACCAGCCGGGAGTCGATCCCAGGCGCTATCGTACCCTGGAACTGGAGCAATACCGGAAAGACGGCTCCACCATCTGGACCGAGGTCATGGCCGCTTTTCTGAGAGATGACGAGGGCCGGCCGGTCAGTATCCTGACGGCCACCCGGGACATTACCGAGCGAAAAAAAGCCGAAACCGCCATTCGTCAAAGCGAAGAACGATACCGCATGCTGGCCGAAAACATCAGCGAGGCCATCTACACCATCGACCTGCAGACCCTCCGCCACACCTACTCCAGCCCCTCGGTCAAACGCATGTACGGCTTCACCCCGGAAGAATTCAACGCCCGCCCCATTGAGAAGGTCATGACCCCGGAATCCCTGGAACGCACCCTGGCGACCGTATCCACGGAACTGGGCCGCGACGGCCAGCCGGGCGTGGACCCGGATCGCCATGTCACCCTGGAACTGGAGCTGTACCGCAAGGACGGCTCCACCATCTGGGTGGAAACCACCGTTAAGATCCTGCGGGACGCGGCCGGAGCGCCGGTGTCCGCCCTGGGCATGGCTCGCGATATCACGGAACGAAAAAAAGCCGAGACCGCCCTCCGGGAAAGCGAGGAGCTCTACCGGCTGCTGGCCGACAACACCACCGAGATCATTTCCATCGTCGACCTGGCGACCGAGGCCCACCTGTACATATCGCCCGCCGTCGAAAAGCTGAAAGGCTTTACCGTGGAAGAAGCTTTGAACCTTCCCCTGCAACGCATGGTCACACCGGCAAGCTACCAGCTGGCCCGCCAGGTTATTGCCGAGGAACTGGCGCGCGACGGCCAGCCGGGCGTGGACCCGGACCGGCACCGCACCGTGGAAGTGGAGCAAGTCTGTAAAAACGGTTCCACCTTCTGGACCGAAGCCGCCGCCACCTTTCTCCGGGACGATACCGGTCGACCGGTCAGCCTGTTGACCGCCTCCCGGGACATCAGCGAACGCAAAAAGGCCGAAAGCGTCATGAGGCAGGCCAAGGAGGCGGCCGAAGCGGCCAACCGGGCCAAAAGCGAATTTCTGGCCAACATGAGCCACGAAATCCGGACCCCCATGAACGGCGTCATCGGCATGACCGAACTGCTGCTGGACACCGACTTGTCAACGGAACAGCAGGAATACGCCGAAAGCGTCAAAAACAGCGCCGAGGCCCTGCTGGTCATCATCAACGACCTGCTGGATTTTTCCAAGATCGAGGCTGGTAAGCTCAGCCTGGAGGTCATTGATTTTGACCTGAAAAAGCTGCTGCGGGAAATCGAGCGGACTGTCAGCTCCCGCCTGCGGCAAAAACCCATTGGCCATAACCTGATTATTGAGGAGGAGGTGCCCGACCGTCTCCGGGGTGATCCCATCCGGTTGCGGCAGATACTCATCAATCTCTGTGACAATGCCGTCAAGTTTACCAAAACCGGTTCCATCCAGGTCCGGATTGCGGCCCTGGAGCAGGATGAAACCAGGGCCCGGCTCCGATTTGAAGTCACCGATACCGGGGTGGGCATCCCCGCCGAACACCAGGAGAAAATTTTTGAATCCTTTTCCCAGGTCGACGCTTCCACCACCCGCAAGTATGGCGGCACCGGCCTGGGCCTGGCCATTACCAAGCGGCTGGTAGCCATGCTGCAGGGGGAGGTGGGCATTTCCAGCCAGCCGGGACAGGGGTCCACCTTCTGGTTTACGGCCGGCTTTGACCTGCCGGATCAAGAGACCGCGCCGCAACCGGAGGTGAACGAAGAGATCCTCCCGGCGACCATGAGCTACCTGCAGGCCCTGCAGATTCTCCTGGTGGAAGACAACACCATCAGCCGGCAGGTCATCGTGCAGATGCTGGAAAAGATGGGCCATGCCATTACCATTGCCGTTGACGGTGAGGAGGCGGTGCGCATGTTCGCGGAACGGAATTTCGACCTGGTGCTGATGGATATCCAGATGCCCGTCATGGACGGCGTAGCCGCCACCCGGAAAATCCAGTCGCTGCAGCAGCACCGGCAGAAAAAAGCGCCGGTAATCGCCATCACGGCCAATGCCATGGACGGCGACCGGGAACGGCTGATATCGGAAGGGCTGGACGATTACATTGCCAAGCCGGTCAGCCTGAAAACCCTGGCCGAGACCATTCAGCGGAACGTGGGATAATTCTGCCGGCCCATGACGTGGCCTTCTGCCCGGTCCGAAACCGCTTTTTCCTATGGAAAATAGGAATATCCGGAAAAAGACCTTGGGGCCGGTCTGCGCGCCCCGCTCATGGCCAGGGAAAAACCCGCTGTACTCCACACGGAACCCGCGGGAACCGGCGGTATCTCCTTGTGAAAAAAATTTGCAGACGGGATCGGCAGCCCGGCAGTCAGCCCCTCCTTCTCCTCCATTTTTTTATTCTGACATTTTCCCAGCGTGTTTCAAGCAATATTTTGGTCGACCCCCCCGGCGGAAGGGAAGCGCCGGGTTTGTAAAACTTCTGTAAAAAGCCATAAAATACTGGTGTTCCCGCCCGTGATCGGGTACTCATCAGCGAACCGGATTCTGAAATAAGAACCGGATACGTAATTTTTTATGGGAAAAAGCCAATTCTGGAGCTGATTTTTGAAATGACAAAATAAGCGGTGATCGAACCGCTTTTGCTGTCATCAAAAAAAGGAGTATCATGCTGCGTTTTCTGCCCGGCCCTCTGCGCGGGGTCCTGTCCATTGTATTGTACGCGCTGAACACGATTTTCTGGTGCGCCCCGCTCTTTTCCGTGGCCATTATCAAGTTTCTCGTCCCGGTGCCAGTGTTCCGACGCTGGTGCGGCAAGATCCTGGTCGTGATCGCCCTTGCCTGGGTGCAGTGCAATAATCTCAATCAGAAACTTTTTCACAAGATCGATTTTCAGGTGACCGGCCTGGAGAAATTGAACCGGAAAGACTGGTACCTGGTCATCGCCAACCACCAGAGCTGGGTGGACATCCTCGTGCTGCAGCGGGTCTTTTACCGCAAGATCCCGTTTCTGAAATTCTTTTTGAAAAAAGAGCTGATCTGGGTGCCCGTTCTCGGCCTGGCCTGGTGGGCCCTGGATTTCCCCTTCATGCGCCGGTATTCCAGCGCCTTTATCAAGAAAAATCCGCATTTAAAGGGTAAGGATATCGAGATCACCCGCCGGGCCTGCCGGAAATTCGCCCAGTCCCCGGTGGCGGTGATCAATT
>CAYTQK010000118.1:0-9491 GCA_964439745.1 uncultured Desulfobacterales bacterium | reverse complement strand
TTGTCGGTATGATCACGCTGTCCAGCCTGATCATGGACAACGACATCCTGTAAGGGCCACTTCTGTGGCGCAAAGATTCCGCCCCAGACAAAAAGCAGCAGGCGGAATAAACAGCCGGGTCCGGGCTTCATATACCGGCGGAGAAAGGAGAACATGAATAACCGGGATATAATTTTTGAGGCAAACGAGGGGGTCGCCACCCTGACCCTGAACCGGCCGGAAAACCGCAACGTCATCACCGACGCCGCCACCATCGCTGAAATCGAGTCCATCTGCCGCCGGATCAACGACAACCTGGACATCCGGGTGCTGATCATCACCGGCGCGGACCCGGCCTTTTCCGCCGGCGGCAATGTCAAGCAGATGGCCGACAGGAGCGGCATGTTCGCCGGCAGCCCGGCCGAACTCATGGAGAGCTACCGCAAAAACGTCCAGCGCATTCCCCTGGCCGTGCACGGCCTGGAAGCGCCCACCATCGCCGCCGTGAACGGCCCGGCCATCGGCGCCGGCTGCGACCTGGCCCTGATGTGCGACATGCGGGTGGCCTCGGAGCGGGCCCGGTTCGGGGAGACCTTTCTCAACGTGGGCATCATCCCCGGCGACGGGGGGGCCTATTTCCTGCCCCGCGCGGTGGGCATGGCCCGGGCCTGCGAACTGACCTTTACCGGCGAGATCATTGACGCCGCCGCCGCGCTGGACATGGGCCTGGTCAATTATGTCACCGAACATGACCAGCTCCTGCCGCGGGCCCGGGAGCTGGCCGCGAAAATCGCCGCCCAGCCGCCCCGGGCCCTGCGCATGGCCAAGCGCCTGCTCTACATGGGCCAGTACATGAGCCTGCCCCACCTGCTGGAGCAGTCGGCCGCCTGCCAGGCCTTGTGCCATCATACCGACGACCACCAGGAAGCCCTGCGGGCCCTGTTTGAAAAGCGCCAACCCGATTTTACGGGGAACTGATCCGAACGCCTGCCGCCGGATCACAGGGGATATAAAGGAGACAGCCATGAACGACCAACACATCGCTGTAACGCTGGAAAAGCGGGATGACGTGGGCTTGATCCGGATCGACAACCCGCCGGTCAACGCCCTGGGCCACCCGGTCCGGCAGGGGCTGGTGCGGTGCCTGGACCAGGCCGAGGCCGACGAGGAGATCCGGGCCCTGATCATCATCTGCGCCGGCCGCACCTTCTGTGCCGGCGCGGACATCCGGGAATTCGGCCGCCCCCTGGAACCGCCGGCCCTGCCCGAGGTGCTGACCAGGATCGAGGAGTGCCCCCTGCCTGTCATTGCCGCCATTCACGGTACCGCCCTGGGCGGCGGCCTGGAAACCGCCCTGTCCTGCCATTTCCGGGTGGCCGTTCCGGACGCCTCCATGGGGCTGCCGGAAGTCCGGCTGGGTCTGATTCCCGGCGCCGGCGGTACCCAGCGGCTGCCGCGGCTGATCGGCCTGATCCCGGCCCTGAAAATGATCACCACCGGCAAGTTTGCCAGCGCCGACGAAGCCCGCCAGCTGGGGCTGGTCGATGAAATCGTGGAAGGCGACCTGGAAGGCGGGGCTCTGGAGCTGGCCCGCAGGATCATCGCCGAAAACCGGCCCCTTGTCCGGGTCAGCGACATGACCGGCAAGATCGCCGAAGCCGGCAAAGACCCCGACCTGATCGAAAACTTCCGCCGGTCCTCGGCCCGGCAAAACCGCGGCTTTGAAGCCCCGGAAGCCGCCATCAAGGCGGTGGCGGCCTGCCTGACCATGCCGTTTGACCAGGGCCTCAGCTACGAACGCACCCTCTTCCAGGAACTCATGGCCGGTACCCAGTCCGCGGCCCAGCGATACTACTTTTTTGCCGAGCGCCAGGCGGCCAAGGTGCCGGACCTGCCCAAGTACACGCCTGCCAAGGAAATCCGCGCGGCAGCCGTCATCGGGGCCGGCACCATGGGCGGCGGTATTGCCATGAATTTCGTCAACGCCGGCATTCCCGTTACCCTGGTGGAGACCACCCGGGAGTACCTGGACCGGGGCCTCGGCGTCATCCGCAAAAATTACGAGCGCACCGCCAAGAAGGGGAAGCTCAGCCAACAAGCCGTGGACAAGCGCATGAACATGATTACCGGCAGCCTCAAGCTGGAGGAGGCGGCCGGTGCGGACATAGTCGTCGAGGCGGTGTACGAGGACATGGACCTGAAAAAGGGAATTTTCGCCAGGCTGGACAAGATCTGCGGCCCCAAGGCCATCCTGGCCACCAACACCTCCTACCTGGATGTCAACGAGATCGCCGCCCAGACCGGCCGGCCGGAATACGTGCTGGGACTGCACTTTTTCAGCCCGGCCAATGTCATGAAGCTGCTGGAGATCGTGCGGGCGGACAAAACCAAATTGTCGGTCCTGGCCACCAGCCTGGATCTGGCGAAAAAGATGAAGAAAATCCCGGTGGTAGTGGGCGTCTGCCACGGCTTTGCCGGCAACCGCATGTTTGCCCAGCGCAAGCGCGAAGCCGACGCCCTCATCCTGGAAGGGGCCAGCCCCCGCCAGGTCGACCGGGTACTCTACGATTTCGGCTTTCCCATGGGACCCTTTGCCCTGTATGATCTTATCGGGCTGGACCTGGGCTGGAGCCGGCAGACCTCCACCGGCGCCACCATCCGGGAGCGCTTGTGCGAACAGGGCCGGTTCGGCCAGAAATCCGGGGCCGGTTTTTATAAATACGAGGGCGACAGCCGCCAGCCGCAGCCCGACCCGGAAGTGGACGAGCTTATCCGGGAGTTTGCCGCGGCCAGGGGTATTGCCCAGCGGGAAATCACCGACCGGGAAATCCTGGAACGGTGCCTCTATCCCATCATCAACGAAGGGGCCAAAATCGTGGAAGAGGGCATCGCCGCCCGCCCCAGCGACCTGGACGTGATCTGGGTCAACGGCTATGGCTGGCCGGTATACCGCGGCGGTCCCATGTTCTACGCCGACACCATCGGCCTGGGCAACGTCCTGGAGACGATCAAGAGCTACCACGCCCGGCTGGGCGAAGAATGGGAACCGGCGCCGCTGCTTAAACGGCTGGCCGGCGAAGGAAAACACTTCCAGGACCTGCACTGAAAAAAGAGGCAGCACCACGCGGAGATTGAATTCATCATAAACAGGAGGTGTTCGTGGAACCTGTTGTCATCACCAGCGCCGTGCGCACCCCGGTGGGACGCTACCTGGGCGCGCTGAAAACGGTGGAAGCCTACGACCTGGGCGCCCTGGTCCTGGACGCGGCCGTGGCCCGGATCGGGCTGGACCCGGCCCAAGTGGACGAAGTCGTCATGGGCCAGGCCTACCAGAGCGGTGAATACGTCAACATCGCCCGCATGTCCCTGCTGACGGCCGGCTGGCCGGACACCATGCCCGGCATTACCCTGGACCGCCGCTGCTGCACCGGCCTGGACGTGATCCGGTACGGGGCCATGCTGATCCAGACCGGCCAGGCGGAAATCGTGGCGGCCGGAGGCGTGGAAAGCATGAGCAACGGCGAATTTTATATTCCCGGCAGTGTCAAGTGGGGCATCGGCGGTGAAAAGGGCATGCCCCGCGGTCACGGCGACCTGTCCATCTGGGGCATCGTCCTCTACGACCGCCTCCAGCGGGGCCGGGTCATGTCCCAGCCCGAATCCCGCTACGGGGTGCTGCCCTCGATGATGTCCTGGGCGGAGACGGCCGCGGAACAGGAAAACATCACCCGAAAAGAGTGCGACCAGTGGGCCCTGGGCAGCCACCAGAAGGCCTGCGCCGCCATGGAAGCGGGCCGGTTTGCGGCGGAAATGGTGCCGGTGACCGTGCCCCGGCGCAAGGGCGAGCCGGTGGTGGTGGACGCCGATGAAAATCCCCGGCCCGATACCAGCCTGGAAAAACTGGCCCGGCTGACCCCGGTGCTGGGCGGGGTGTGCACGGCCGGCAACTCTTCCTCGGAAAATGACGGGGCCGCGGCGGTGGTGCTGATGTCGGGAAAAAAGGCCGCCGAACTCGGCCTGGACACCTATGCCGCCGTCAAGTCCGTAGCCGTGGCCGGCAGCGATCCCCGCAAAACCTATAAAACCGTTCCGGCGGCCGCGGCCAAGGCCCTGGCCCTGGCCGGGACCACCCTGGACGAAATGGATCTGATCGAGATCCAGGAAGCTTTTGCCGCCCAGGTATTGGCCGACCTGAAGGAGATGGGTGTCCCGCCGGACCGCTATGACCGGGTCAACGTCAACGGCTCGGGCATCTCCCTGGGCCATCCCATTGCCGCCACCGGCGTGCGGGTTCTGGTCAGCCTGGCCCATGAAATGAAGCGCCGCGGCGCCGCTCGGGCCCTGGAGTGCGTCTGCGGCGGCGGCGGCCTGGGAATTGCCGCGGTCCTGGAACGCTGACGACAAACTTTACCGGGTACATGACAGTATGGATATTCAAAAAAAGATTACCGAAGTCGCCGAGCTGAAAAAGCAGGCCCTGTGCCTGCCGCCGGCCAAGGCCCTGGACTTTATCCTCTCCTCGCCGGACGCCCCGGCCATTGTTCATGCCATGGCAGAGCAGGATTTTCACTGCCTGGTCAACGAGATCGGTCCCGGCGACAGCCTGGAACTGCTGGCCCTGGCCACGGACAGCCAGTGGGAGCACATCCTGGACATCGAAGCCTGGCAGGAGGAGAGAATCGCCGTGGCGCCGGTGATTTACTGGTTCGACCTGCTTCTCCAGGCGGATGCCGACCGGTTTATCCGCTGGATGATGACGGACAAGCGTGATTTCCTGGAGCTGTTCCTGTATTACAACGTCGAATCGGGTATTCGCGAGGAAGACCAGGATCCCTCGGAGTTTGCCGACGATTTCTTTACCTTTGACGATTTGTTCTACCTGCGTTTCCTCAATCAAAACCGCGAGGTGCTGCCGCCGGACGAAAAAGCGGCCGAGTACCGCGACCAGGTCCTGCATGGTTTTCTGAAGCGGATCGCCGGCGGCGACGACCCGGAACCGTTCCGAAACCTGCTTTTTCACACGGCGGCGGTTCTGCCGGCCGAAGCCGAGGAAGAGGCCTATCGCCGGCGCAACGTCCGCCTGGCGGAAAAGGGTTTTCTCCCCTTTGACGAGGCCGTCGGCATCTACCAGCCGGTTTCCGACCGGCGCCCCCTGCCGAAACGCCGGGAACTACCCGGCCCCCTGGCCGCCAACCTGCCGGTGCCCTTGGCCCCGGTGACGGCCATGGACCAGGCCGCCCTGTTCGCCCGGGCGCTGGTCCGGGTCGACTCCGGGGAAATCCTGCGGGATCTTCAACTCGAGCTGGCCGCCCTGTGCAACCGCCTGGCCGTGGCCGACCAGGTGATTATCCGGGAACGCCAATCCCTGGGCGGGCTGGTACGGAAAGCCTGCGGCTACATCGGCCTGGGCCTGGACGAACTGGCCGGCCGGGACCGGGACGGAGAAATGGACCCGGACCGGGCGGCGGGCGTTTTAAAAACCTATTTCCTGGCCGACATTTTCCGGCTCGGCTACAACCGGCCGGTAGCCATCAAGCAGCGGGCCGACCGCTGGTACCGGCAAAGCTGGTTCCGGCAGATCGGTCTGCCGGTCAGTTTCTGGGGCGACACCTCCCAGGCCGTTCTTTCCGGCCTGCTGGTCAAACGCCCCCTGTTTTATGACGTTCACCTGGACGGCGGCAGCTACCGGGAGTTCGAAACCCCGGCCGACCTGGCCGAGGCCGCCGAAACCCTGGAGCGGATCATGACCGTGGACGACCTGCTCAGCCAGACCCAGGTGGACCCCACCCCGGTCTCCCTTGACGTGCTGACCTATAAAAACCTGCTGCTGACCCTGTGGGCGCGGGACTGCCTGGGCATGCCGCCGGTGGCCGATTTCATCGAAATGGATGACTTCCGTACCTTTTACGCCGACCTCTTGTCCTCCACCCCGGCGGCCAAAGAGGTGCCTGCCGACGGCCACCGCATCACCGATGCCTGGAAACAGATGTTTCTGGACTGGCTGTCCGTTATGACGGGGATCTCCACCTACAATATTTCCCAGAGCGCCGGCAAGGTACTGAACGACCTGTTCGCGGAGATCGAGGATACCTTCGGCTGGGTGGCGCCGGCGGATCTGGATCCGCGGTATGTAGAGTTGTTCCTGGTCTCCTGAGGTAAGACCGGCCGCGGACAACGTCCGATATCTGCGTTGCGCTTCATCCCTCGTGGTGTCACGTACTTAATGTAGGCTCCACTCCCGGGCTGCGCGCGCCTTGATCTTGAACGTTTTACCTGGCCTTTATAATTTTTCGGTAGCAGCCTAAAAATCGCACTGGTGGCCTTTTTTCGTGCCGTGACCCTTTCGGGGCCTTTTGTGACCGGCGGCTAAATTGCTCGAACTCGGGCTGACGCCCTCAGACAGCGAGCAATTTTTAACGCCGCCGGTCACAAAAGGCTTTTTCCCGAAAGGCTCAAATGGCGCAAAAAAAGGCCACCAGCACGATTTTTCCCCTGACAAAGAATAAACAACTTTGCTTTTTTTGATGATCGCTCTATACAGTTTAAAAAATTATAGAAACCACCAATCACCAGGGAGCAACCGGTCTGATGAAAACACGCCTGCTGGAAATACTGCGGTCCCGATCCGGAGCCGTACCCGCCGAGAGCCTGCAAACCCGCCTGGCCGTATCCGCCGGCGAGCTGGAAACGGTCATCCATGAATTGGATGGACAGGGCTACGTGATTGCCTCGGGCCGCGCGGGTCTGCAGCTGGTTTCTTCCCCGGACATCCCCTTTGCCTGGGAATTTCCCGGCCGGGAAGACCGGGTTCACTATTTTCCGCAAGTTACCTCCACCATGGACACCGCCCGTCAGATGGCGGCCGGGGGCTGTGCCCACGGCACGGTCATCATCGCCGGCATCCAGACCCGGGGGCGGGGACGGATGGACCGGACCTGGCTCTCCGACGAAGGCGGTCTGTATTTTACCATGGTGCTGCGGCCCGATCTGCCGCCGTCCTCCGCCCATCTGCTCAATTTCCTGGCCTCCCTGACCCTGGCCGGGGTGGTGCGGGAGGAGACCGGCGCGGCGGCGATGGTGAAATGGCCCAACGATATCCTGGTCCAGGGAAAAAAGATCTGCGGCATGCTTTCGGAAATGAATGCCGCCGCCGACACCCTTTATTCTGTTCATATCGGCATCGGCCTCAATGTCAACAACACCCCGGCCGTGGACAACCAGCCGGCCGCCTCCCTGCAAATGCTGACCGGCCGACCCCACTCCCGGATGCGGCTGCTGGCACGATTCCTGGATGCTTTTGAAGCAGGCGCAAAAGAGATGCGGCCGGCGGCCGTTATTGAGCGCTGGAAGACCATGGCAGCAGGGCTGGGCGGTCCGGTGCGGGTGGTTACCCGCGGGCAAGAGATCCGGGGCACGGCCGAGGATGTGAAGCCGGACGGCTCCCTGGTCGTCCGCCTGGCCGACGGCACCGCGCAAGAGGTCGTTTACGGGGATTGCTTCCCCGAGTATTAACCCGGATATTTCATGAAATACCCGGGTTGATGGCTTCTTGCAAAACCGGCCGGAATTTTCTATTATTTATTTTGCATCTGTAAAAAACCTTACCTTCGTTCTCAATGAAAGGGGGCGTCTTATGAAATTATCTCTGGTGCCATTCCGCCCGGCCGGACCGGGCCCGTCTTTTCGAATCCGGCCCTTGTCGGCCAAAGTCCTGTTCCTGGCCATTGCCGTTCTGCTTCTGGCCGGTCCGGGGACCCTGCTGCCGGCCATGGCGGAAGATGATCCCGAGGCCCGGGCCATCATGGAAAAGGTGGATGCCCGGGAAGACGGGGACAACATGAAGGCCGACATGCGCATGATCCTCATCGACAAAAACCAGAAAAAGCGGGAGCGGTTCATGCGAACCTATGCCAAGGACAAGGGCGAAGACACCTACCGGCTGATCTTTTTCACCGATCCGCCGGCTGTCCGGGGCACCGGGTTTCTCACCTATGATTACGATGATCCCGACAAGGACGACGACCAGTGGCTCTACCTGCCCGCCCTGAAAACCACCAAGCGCATCGCCTCCAGTGACAAGACCGACGCCTTCATGGGCTCGGATTTCTCCTATGCCGACATGACCACTTCGGAAGTGGAAAACTACACTTACAAGCTGCTGAAAACCGATACCGTTTACAACCATAAAGTCTGGTTGATCGAGTCCATCCCGGTTGATCAGCATGTGATTGATACCTTTGGCTATGACAAGTCCGTGGTGTTCGTCCGCCAGGACAACTATGTCATTGTCCGGGCCGTTCTCTGGGTGACCGGCAGCGACAAGATCAAGTACATGGACGTCAAAAAACTGGACCAGGTGGACGGCATCTGGGTACCGGCCGAAACCCACATGACCACCAAGCGGGGCCGGAACACCCTGCACAAGACGATCCTGACCCGGGAAAATATCCGCTTTAACCAGGACCTGGACGACAGCCTTTTTACCGTGCGCAGCCTGGAAAAAGGTTTATAAGACAATTGTTTTTTGCAAAATTTTTACTGCGGCATAAAACCAGAGGAGGAGTGCGTGAAGCAAGGGAAATGGAAACAAGCCGCCGGCTGGCTGCTGATCGGAATCATGATCTGGGTGGGGACGCCGCTGGCCATGGCCCAGGAAACGGAAGCCGGCGAAGAGGGCGCCGGCTACGAGGATGTGCTGTCCGGATTTGAAAACAGCGACACGAACGGCCTGGAAGCCGAACCGCTGCCGGAAGAAACCGACCAGACCCCGTCCCGCTGGCACCTGGGCGGGGACCTGACCCTGTCGAGCATCTGGAATATCAGCCACGAAGCCCCGGAAAAAGGGGAGATCGACCATCGCGGGCTGTCCCGGCTGCGGGCCGAACTGAACCTGGAACTGGAAGCGGATGTCTATGAATCCTGGCGCTGCTATGTCAGCGGCCGGGGGTTTTATGACGGGGCCTATGAAATCCAGGGCCGCGAAGAGTATCCCCGCCAGTTGCTGGATGAATACGAAGACGAAGTGGAATTCCTGGAAACGTATATTCAGGGTTCACCGCTGCCCAACCTGGACCTGACCGTGGGCCGCCAGATCATTGTCTGGGGCAACACCGAAAACTTCCGGGTGACGGATGTGCTCAATCCCGAGGACAACCGCGTTCCCGGCCTGATCGATATCGAAGACATGCGCCTGCCGGTCAGCGCCGCCAAGGCCGACCTGTACTGGAGCGACAAGGTCGGGCAGTACAGCCTCAGCCTGATCGTCATCCCGGAACTGCGCTATAACAAGGAGCCGGTCTTCGGCAGTGATTTCTATCCCTTTGACACCCCCCGGCCGGACGACAATCTGCCCAACCATAACCTGGAGAATACCGAAGTGGCCATGGCCCTGACCGGCATTTTTCACAACTGGGACCTGTCCCTGTACGGCGCCTACTACTATGAAAACACCAAGCGGGTGCAGCTGGAGGAAATCAATTACGTGCCGGTCACCCAGCCCGGCGGCATAACCC
>CAYTQK010000117.1:0-9517 GCA_964439745.1 uncultured Desulfobacterales bacterium | reverse complement strand
TTAGAAAGCCAGCTGCACACCGCCGGTGACGGCCTCGGCCTCAAAATCATGCCGGTAGTCGCCATTGTAATTGAGGTAAAGCATCAGGCTGTCGCTGAGCTGCGCCTCCACGCCGGCCCCGACCAGCAGACTGTTACGGCCGGACTCAGCCCCGTCCACTTTAAACCATTCGGCGTCAGCATAGTTAAACCGGGCCGTTATGTCAGCTTCTTCGTCCATATACTCGTGACCCCATTCCAGGGTCATCTTCGGCCGCAGGGTCATGTTTCCGGCCGGCACCGCCCCGTTAAAGGCCACGCCCACCCGGCTCAGCAGAGAATCGTAACTCCCGCTGTCCAAGTCATTGTTGAACTCCCCGGCCCCGGACTCAGTAAAGTCCTCGTGCCAGAGGTAGGCATACTGCAGCGAGGCAATCGGCCCCAGGGTCCAGTTGGGGCCCTGCACGGCGTGGTAGCCGCCGCCCAGGCGCAGGGCCGCGTCGCCGCCGTTGTAGTCGGCCGCGGCCGTGGTCCCGGCGGCCGTGATGCGCCGCTCGGTGTCAAACTCGCTGTAAGAGGCGGACACCAGGCCTTCGGCATAGTACTTGTCCCGGGAGTAGGTGCTGTAAGCGCCCAGGGTGAAGGTGTCCACGTCGGTTTTGGCGTCCAGGCCGGAAAAGTCGATCTCGGACTGACCGAACCCGGCGGTAACGCCGGCGATCATCCGGTCAGAAAGGGGCAGGTCATAGCCGGCGGCCAGGCCGTAAGTGTCCAGGTCATAGCCGTACTTGACGCCGGCGCCGTCCCGGACCTTGTCCTGCTCGGCCCAGCTGCCGTAAAGCTCACCCCAGAGGGCCTGGCCCGAGGCCTGGCTGTCCGGCCCGGGGCCGTCGGCCGCCAGGGTGGCGGCAAAGCGGTCCTGGTGGCGGCGGGCCGTGGCCTGGCCGCCCACCTGGTTCAGGACAGTGCCCTGAAAGGCCCGGGTGTTGCCCAGCCCGATCCGGGCAAAGGCGGTGTACGGTTCCGGGCTGAGCTGATCCAGCATGGCGCCCAGCTCTTCCGCATTGGAGGCCTGGGCCAGCAGGTCCAGCACGCCCGAACCGCCGCTGATCGCCCCGGCCTTGTCAATGGCGCTGGCCATGGACCGCTGGTTGTCGGTCAAAGTATACCCGGCAATGGGCATCTGGGTCACGGCCAGGGCCAGGGATTCTTCGGTGTCGTCGTAAACCACCTCAAAATCCAGCAGCAGGGAGCTGTCGGTCAGCTCGGCAAAGAAATCGCCGTCATCCGCGCCGTATTCATCCTCGATGGTGGCGGCGTCCAAGAACGCGGCCGTGGTGCTCGCGGCCGGATATCCCAGGGTGGTCACGTCCAGGGTGCCGCCCTTGATGGTGGCCGTGCCGGTCACGTCCAGCTTGTCAATGCTGCTGGAATCAACTTCAATGGCCAGGCCGCCGGTGTTGCTCTGGGTATAGTCACCGTCAATGGTCAGGGTGCCGATGGAATTGCCCGGCGCGATCCAGCCCTTGTTGGTCAGACCGCTGGCCACCGTCAGGTTGCCGGTGCCGCCCAGGGTGGCGCCGGGATAAATCTCGGCTTCGTCCAGCCAGTTCTTGGTTCCGTTCAGCCGGGTGGTGCCGCCGACAAAATTGGCGTTCCAGTAGTTTTCTTCGCCGGCCTCAATCTCACCGCTGTCGTCGATGTCGTAAAAACCCCAGATATTGTCGGTAAAGACAAAATCAAAATCATCATCCGGGGTGCCGGCCATGGCCTTGCCGCTGGTGCCGGCAGCCAGCCCGAAATTGACCGTGGCCAGCCCATGGTTGCCGTCACCGGCGTCCCGGTAGGACAAATTAAGCAGGTCACCGGACATATCCGCGCCGTTCATTACGTTAAGAGTATTATTGTCCGTGGTAACATTGCTATTACCGCAGCCCAGGGCCACAGAGGCGGCCTTGTCCCCGGAGGCGGTGATGGTGCCGCTCTGATGAACGGTATTGCCGTCATCGCCCATCCAGATACCCATGGAATAACCATGGGTACTGTCGTCGGTGACGGTGGTGGTGATATCGCCGGTATTGACCACCACCGCGTCGCCGTGGCCCACCCGGATGCCGTAGGCCCCGTCAAAGGGACTGTCGTTTTCCGTCAGGTTGGTGAAGGTGGCGGCAATGCTGCCGGTGTTAACAATATCATAGCCATAATCATAGCCGTAGCCGGTGCGGATGCCGTAGGCGCCGGTTTTGTTGTGAGTGTATTCCGCCGTAGCCACGTCCGCCACCAGGGTGACGTCAATCTCGCCGGAGTTGGTAATACCGTAGTGATCATAACCGGTGCGGATACCAAAAGCGCCGCTGTTTTCTTCCAGCTCACCCAGGGCGGTCAGGGTGCCGTTTACTTTGATCAGGCCGCTGTTGTCCACCTGGGAATCTCTACCCAGGCGGATACCGTAAAAGCCGGAATTTTGATCGTAGTCAGTGGAAGTCAAGGTGCCGGAGACGTCAATGGTACCTTCATTGTTTACTTCCGATTCGTGCCCGGAGCGCACCCCGAACAAGCCGGAATTCTCCTCGATCAGACCGCCGGCGTTAATTTCACCAGTCACTTCGATACTGCCGGTATTATTAATAAAGCCGTAATCAGCTCCGCGGACACCGAAAAAACCGACATTGTAGTAGACGTTCGCGGCGGATTTCATGTTGCCGCCGACTTCGATCTGCCCGTAGTTATAAACCCGGCTGTAGTCGCCGGTCCAGATGCCATGAGCAGCGGAACGATACGAAGAACCATCGGCAAAATCCCAGTCGCCATAGGCCCGCAGCACGCCGCCGGCCTGGTTGGTGATGTCATTGGGCGTGCTCCAGTCATCAGCGCAGCCGGCCCGGATGGCCGCTGACATGGCCCCCTTGCCCAGAACTCCGGTGGAGGCGTTGACATAGGAATCGATGGTGCCGGAGTTGGTAATACGATCACCGTCATCGTTGCTGAATATGCCGAAGCTCTTGCCGCCGATAGAAGTGGTGTCGTCTTCGCCCTCGCTGTAGGCGCGGGTTTGGATCAGGCCGCTGTTGGTGATGGTATCGGCCGCAGCGCCGCCCTTGATGCCAAAGGAGTTGATATAACCATCCACGCCCGTGGCCGTGGTGCAAATGGTGCCGGTGTTGGTGACGGAAGTGTCGCTGTTTTCAATATCACCGGTATGAATGCCCATGGCATTGACCTGTTCGCCCACCGCGGTGGAGGTGGCCACGGCCTGGATAACACCGTTGTTGCTGACCAGGTAGCCCTTGTCGGCACCATTGTCATCACCCAGCTGAATGCCCTTGGCCACGGCCTCGCCGCCGCCACTTTCGGTCAGCACGGTAATCAGACCGCCGGCCTTGTTGATAATGGAACCGCCGCTCCGATAAGTGCCCTTGACGCCGACGCTGATGGCATCAGTGTTTTCGCTGTAACCGTAAACATCGACCATGCCGGAGTTGGTGACATCGACATTGGACTCGTAGTTCAGCTTGATGCCCAGGCTTCTGGCCAGGCCGTCCACGCTGGTGGCCTCAACATCGATGGTGCCGGTGTTTACCACTGTTCCTTCGCCGGCATGGCCCACCTGGATACCGGCCGCCCGGGCGTTGGCGCTGGAATATGAAAGCCCGCCGCCGGAAAGCCCCTGGGCAGTGACCTGAATGAGGCCGTTGTTGGTGATGTTGTTGACCCCACTGTCGGCGGTCTGCATACCAAAGGCCCAGGCCCGGGTAGACGTATTGCCGTCGTCGGCTTCATGTTTGGCGGAAGCGGAAATGGTGCCGTTATTGGTGATGGTATTGCCGTCCAGGGGGATAAGGCCCCGGGCAAAGATCTCGGTGCCGCCATAGGCCGCGGTACCCACGGCTGCCACGTCGATCATCCCGCCGGCGTCGATGGTGACCATGTTGTCGTTGAGAAACCAGTCCGGGTTGGCCGGCGGCTGGTCACAAGGGCTGGATTCGGTGGTACCGTCCCCTTTGACGCCGATGGCGTCTTCATCTTCGGTGGAAACAGCCACCGTGCCGCCGTTTTGCACGGCCAGGCTGTCTCCTTCGGCCAGTGCCACCTGGCCGGTGGTGGTGGTGGTGGTGATTGTTTCCGCGGCGGTCCAGCCCGTGGTGGCCGCCAGCAGCAGGGCCGCCGTCAGGCAGACCCGCCAGGCCCATTTATTGCATACTTTTTTTCTGTTCATTTTTTCTCCCCTGCAAATTAAACAACAATACTCATTCCATCTGGCTGGATGAATCTCTTTAACTTCTTTTTTTTATTAAGAAAAAAAGAAAAACTCTCTATTCTCCCAGCAAATCCGTATCCGGGATAATATAAGAATGATATAACTATCCCAGAAAAGCAAAAAAAACAACAAAAATCGTACGGATTTGAAAAAAATTCAATATATTAATAAATATTTAGGAAATCAACATAATCGTTGCCTGCGCAAAACAAAAATATTTTGTTATAACAAGCATGAACCTCGAAATCCGGCCAAATCCTGTCACCGCGACCCGCAAAGTTTTGAAGTTGTCGGGACAGGAAACAAAGTGTCAAAAAATTTTATAGACGGATCACTCCATCACCAGGATTGATTTTGCATCATGAGGTTCCAACGGCAGTCGCACTCTTGTTCCGCGGCCAGGGCGGCCAGGTGGCCGGCAAAGAAATAGTGGCGGATCTGCCAGGTACGGCCGGGGGTGGCCGCGGTCAGGCGGGTGTCGTCCAGCACGGTGGTGAGGCGGCAGCGGGATAGGCCGCCCAGGCCGGTGCCGGCGGCCTTGAGCGCGGCCTCCTTGGCGGTCCAGCAGCGGAAGAAAATTTCCGCGGGTGGCTGGGAAAAGAGCGCCTGCTCCGCCGGGGAGACGAGGCGGGCAAACATCCGGGAAGCCGGGTCCTTGTCCTCGATTTTTTCCACATCCAGGCCGACCGGATGGTCGGCGGCGACCCCGGCGGCAAAGGCCTCCTTGTGGGTCAGGGACCAGTAAATTCCGTTGACCGGCACGGGCGCGCCTTTTTCGTTCTTGGGCAGCGCCTCCGGCAGCAGGTGGCCGGATTTATCCGCGGACAGCCTCAGGGCCCGGCGGGCCCACTCGCTCAGCCGGCGCTGTTTTTCCCGGCGGGCCAGATCGGCCGGCGGTTCAGGAACCGCCAGGATGACGGGATAGAGGACAGGCACGGGGTCCGTCCGCGTAAAGGTTGCTCGTCTTGTGAAATATCCGGGTCAGCCGGCAAAATGAGCGATAATGGCCTCGGTCAGCCCCTCAATGGTATAGGTATCGGCGGTGATATCCACGGTAAACCCCTCTTCTTCGGCCGTGGCCGTGGTAATGGGTCCGATGGAGGCCATCTGTACGCCCTGCAGCAAGTGCTGCCGCTCCTGGGGGTCGTCCGGCAGCAGAGCCTTGAAATTTTTCACCGTGGAGGAGCTGGTAAAGGTGACCAGGTCGACCCGGCCGGCGGCCAGGGCGTCGCGCAGTTCAGCGACCGCGGAGGTGTCCTGGACGGTGTAATAGGCCGGCACCTCATCCACGGCCGCGCCCAGGCGGCGCAATTCTTCCGGCAGAACGGGGCGGGCCTCGGCCGCCCGCGGCAGCAGCACTTTTTGTCCCTTCACGGTTTCTCTGGCAAAGGCGGCCACCACCGCTTCGGCCCGGTAGCTTTCCGGGACGATATCGGAAGTTATGCCGAAATCGCGCAGGCGCTGCTGCGTGGCCGGCCCGATGACGGCGGTTTTCAGGCGGCCCAGGGCGCGGGCGTCCTGCCCGCGGGCAAAGAGGCGGTCAAAAAAGCAGGCCACCCCGTTGACGCTGGTAAAGACCAGCCAGTCATAGTCGGACAATCGATCCAGGCAGGCGTCCATGGGGGCGGGGTCTTCGGCGGGGACCACGCGAATGGTGGGGCAGGCCAGGCAGTCGGCGCCGGCCGCGGCCAGCCGTTCCAAAAAGCCGCTGGCCTGGGGCCGGGCCCGGGTGACCACGATGGTCCGGCCGAAGAGGGGACGGGTTTCAAACCAGCTGATGGTCTCCCGCAGCCGCACCACCTCCCCGATGACGATGATGCAGGGGGCTTTCAGGCCGGCCCGGGAGACCTCTTCCACGATGGTGTTCAGGGTGCCGGTGACCGTCTGCTGGCGGGGGGTGGTGCCCCAGCGGACCAGGGCCACCGGTGTCTCGCCGGACAGGCCGTGGGTGGTGAGCCGCTCCACGATGGCGGGCAGGTTTCGGACGCCCATCAAAAAGACCAGCGTGCCGCCCAGGCCGGCCAGGGCCGGCCAGTTGAGGCTGGATTCTGTTTTGGCCGGGTCCTCGTGACCGGTGATCAGGGAGACCGCCGAGGTGTGTTCCCGGTGGGTCAGGGGAATGCCGGCATAGGCGGGCGCGGCAATGGCCGAGGTCACCCCGGGCACGATCTCAAAGGGGATACCCTCGGCGGCCAGGACCTCGGCTTCTTCGCCGCCCCGGCCGAAGATAAAGGGGTCGCCGCCCTTGAGCCGGGCGACCACGCGGCCCTTCCGGGCCTGGTCCGCGATCAGCCGGTTGATGCCGTCCTGGGAAAGGGTGTGGTCGCCGCCCTTTTTGCCCACGTAAATGACTTCCGCCTCGGGCCGGCGCAGCTCCAGCAGTCGCGGTGAGGCCAGGTAGTCGTAGACCACCACGTCGGCCCGTCGGATGCATTCGGCGCCCCGCCGGGTAATCAAGGCGGGATCCCCCGGCCCGGCGCCGATCAGGTAAACTTTTCCGTTCATTTTATTCCTTGTCCTGCGCCATCAGCGCTTCCAGAATTTCCCGGCCGCCGGCCGCCAGGAGACGGTCGGCCAGCTCTACCCCCAGTTCCGCGGCGGTGTCCGCCGGGCCGGAAACCCGGTCGCGGATCATGGTGGTGCCGTTCACGTCGGCCACCAGCCCTTCCAGAACGACCGTGCCGTCTTCCAGCGCGGCCAGGCCGGCAATGGGCACCTGGCAGCCGCCCTCCAGCCGGTGCAGAAAGGCCCGTTCGGCCGTGGCCGTTGTCCGGGAGGCGGCATGGTTGAGGGAGTCCACCAGGGGGGTGATCCGTTCGTCGGCGCTGCGGATTTCCACGCACAAGGCGCCCTGGGCCACCGCCGGCAGCATGACGCCCCGGTCCAGGTATTCGGTGATGCGATCGGCCAGGCCCAGGCGGGTCAATCCGGCCGCGGCCAGGATGATGGCGTCCATTTCCCCGGTCTCCAGCTTGCCCAGGCGGGTGTCGATGTTGCCCCGCAGGGGCACGATGGTGATATCCGGCCGCAGGTGACTGAGCTGGGAGGCCCTTCGCAGGCTGCTGGTGCCCACCCGGGCGCCGGCGGGCAGGTCGGCAAAAGGGATATGCCCGCGGGAAATCAAGGCGTCACAGGGGGTCTCCCGCGGGGGCACCGCGCCCACGCACAATCCCGCGGGGATTTCCGACGGCATGTCTTTCATGCTGTGCACGGCCAGGTCGATGCCGCCGTTCAGCAGGGCCTCTTCGATCTCCTTGACGAACAGCCCCTTGCCCCCGATTTTGGCCAGGGGGGTGTCCAGGATCTTGTCGCCGCGGGTCTTGATGACGCGCAATTCAAAGGAGTGCTCCGGGGCGGTTTCCCGGAGACGGTCCCGGATCCATTCGGCCTGGCACAGGGCCAGCTTGCTGCCGCGGGTGCCAATGATGATTGTCTTGCCGGCTGCGGGCATGCTGTCCACCCGATCAGCCGCAACTGGCGCAGGAGCCCGCCGTGCAGCCGCTGCAGGCCGAGGTGCCGGCCGAGCGGGTGACGGTTTCGCCGCTGTCGTTCTTGGAAAGAAAACCGCAGGCGGAAAGGATCCGCTTGACGCCAGCGGCCCCGCACAGTTCACAGGCATCCGGCTCCCGGCCGCCCATGACCAGCGATTCAAACCGCCGGCCGCATTTTTCACAATGATATTCATAAATCGGCATTGTCGGTGCTCCTCAGCAT
This sequence comes from uncultured Desulfobacterales bacterium, assembly GCA_964439745.1. Classification (GTDB taxonomy): domain Bacteria; phylum Desulfobacterota; class Desulfobacteria; order Desulfobacterales; family Desulfosudaceae; genus CAYTQK01. The sequence goes on along the minus strand of CAYTQK010000117.1, from coordinate 1,567 downwards.
GGTTGCAAAAGCGTCTTTTATAACAGAAATTTCAGAATCCGCAAGGGTGCGCGGATCCAGCAGAAAGAGCTCTTTTTCTATCCGGCCGATGATCGGCGGCCGGCTTTGCCGCAACCGGCGTTCCAGCCGGTCGGCGCTGAGGCCGTCCACGGCCACGGCCACGCAGCGGGTGGGGATTTTCAAAAAGGGAAACGAGCCGCCCCCGGCCCGGGAAAAAGATTCCTGGATGGTGACGATCAGGCGGCTGTCGCCGATTTCATTCAAGGCCCGGGCCAGCCGCGCGGCCTTTTCCGCAATTTCTTCGATCGGCGCGGTGATCATTTTCAGGGTGGGAATGGTACGCACGGCCTGCGTTTTATCCCGGTACTGCCGCAGGGTGATTTCCAGGGCGGCCAGGGTGAGCTTGTCGATGCGCAGGGCCCGGGTCAGGGGGTTTTTCCGCAGGCGGGCGATGATCGTCTTTTTACCGACGATGATGCCCGCCTGGGGACCGCCCAGCAGCTTGTCGCCGCTGAAGGTAACGATATCGGCCCCGGCGGACACGGCCGCGTCCACGGTGGGCTCGTAGGCCAGGCCGTAATCGGCGAAGTCGATGAAAGTGCCGCTGCCCAGGTCGTTCATGACCGGGATATTGTGCTTCTTGCCCAGGACGGCCATGTCCGCCAGGCTGACCTCGGCGGTAAACCCCACCAGGCCGTAGTTGCTGGTATGGACCTTCATCAGCAGGGCTGTCTCCCCGGAAATAGCCGCCAGGTAGTCGGCCGGATGGGTGCGGTTGGTGGTGCCGACCTCTATGAGGCGGCAGCCGCTTTTTTCCATGACGTCGGGAATGCGGAAGGAACCGCCGATTTCGATCAGTTCGCCCCGGGAGACGATCACCTCCCGGCCCCGGGCGATGGATTCCAGGGCCAGCAGCACGGCGCCGGCATTGTTGTTGACCACCATGGCCGCCTCGGCCCCGGTCAGTTCACAGAGCAGCTCTTCCACGCAAACATAGCGAAGGCCGCGCCGCCCCTTGTCCAGGTCGAATTCCAGGTTGGAATAGCCGGCGGCCACCCGCGCCAGGTGGTCCATGGCGGCCGGTGCCAGGGGCGAACGGCCCAGGTTGGTATGGACCACCACGCCGGTGGCGTTGATGACGGCGTCCAGGTTGGGGCACATCATGGCCCGGGCCCGGTCGGCGGCTTGTCGGGCGACATCGTCGCCGGTCAGCTGCGCCGTCGAAATCTGCCCGGGAGAATCCAGGATGGCCTGCCGCAGGGCCGCCACGGTGTCTCTGGCGGCCGCGGTCCGCACTGCCGCCGGAACGTCCGACAGGTCCTGCTGGCGCTGCAGCGCGGCCAGCAGGGTGTCCACGCCGGGCAGGTGGCGCAGCAGGGCTTGCTGCTGCTCGCTGATGCGGCTGGTGTCGGTGTCGTCTTTTTTCATATCTGTGACCGGAATTTCGCCGTTGCCGCCTGTTGCTGGATATCCAGGCAGGCGCATTTCTTATCTGTTTTGATCTGCCTAAATTTGATGGCTTCGTAAAAAGTTTAAAAAATGTTATGCCCGTCCAATAATAAAAATA
>CAYTQK010000116.1:0-9665 GCA_964439745.1 uncultured Desulfobacterales bacterium | reverse complement strand
CAATGCTGTATTTTCGTCGATTTTTGCCTTCAAATCTTCCAAATCAACCAATACACCATCGTCCGAGCGGGCCAGGGCCAAATGATAATCCGTACCAAATTCCTTTAGTAATCCCTGCAAAACGTAAAGGTCGGTGGGGAAATTAAAAATATCGCTTACAACTTTTGTTTTGCCCCGGTTGTATTTGAGTGCTGCATGTGCAAGTTTATACAGGTTTACCGACGTGCTGTCGGAAACAACCACTTCCCCCTGGCTTTCCAGCCAGCCGCGGGCATCATCCAGCCGGGCGATGCGGGGCATGTCGACCATGATATGCAGATCATCTCCGGCCATGTCCAGGGAGCAGTCACGGGCCATAACCGGGCCGCTGCCGAGACGGGCGCTCCCGGATCGAATCAGCACCGGCTCCGGCAGGAGCGGCGTATCCAGCCGGAGATCCTCCGTGGATACCGCCAGGTTATACGTTACCTCCGCCGGTTTACTCAGGTCCGCGTCCAGCTGCAGGCCGCGGACCGAAACAGGTCCCGTCGCGGAACGGATCAGGTCCGGCAATTTTTCCCGGATAACGGGCCAGTCCCGAAGCTCCGCCAGCAAGGCGGCCGCGTCCAGATCGGCCGTCAACTCATCCACTGCCAGGTGAATGCTTTCCCCCCAGGCTACGTTTCCGCTGGCATCCAGGATCCGGTTGGGCCCAAGGCTGCCGCTGACCCGGCGCCACCGGACGCTGTCGGGCGCAAAGGTAAAAACACCGCTTTGCAGCTCGGCCGGATGGTGCAGCCGGGGAGATTCCGCCCGGATCCGCGAATCATGAACAGCCACAGTAACCGGCAGGGGGCGGCCGCCCAGCTCTCCGGCCATTTCCACCCGCGCCCGGATCCGGCCTGCGATGCCGGTAATGGCATTCAGTTCCGTCACCAGGGCGGCCTGCTTCTTCAGCAGGTAACTGCTCAACCAGTCCGGCACCACGGCCGGATCCGCGGCGGCCTCCAGCTGCAGATCAATATGCCGGGGGCGGCCGTTCAAATCCAGGCCCAGCTCTCCGTTTTCAAATCGTACATCCCCGGAGTGGCCGGAGACGGCCCGGCATGTCAGTTTGCCCGCTGTGATGGCAACATCACCGGCAGCCACCTGCACGGGCAGCTCGATTTCCGGGATTGTCACGGCAGCCTCTTCCACATCCGCCGTTATGGTCATGGCGGCCAGTTGTTTCAAATCGGCGGTTCGTCCGGTAAATTCATACGTTGCCGCACGGGCCCGGCCGCCACGGATAATCCCGCAGACCCGGCGGGCCGCTTCATGGTCGCCGAGCATGCCAAGAGCGATTTGCCGGATACGGGACAGGTCCAGCTCCTGCGCCGAGGCCCGGATCTCCCAGTACGGCTCCGGTGCTCTCTGCTGGTCGTCGGTGTTTTCCTTTTTCACGCTGATTTTTGCCCGCAGCGACTCCACTCCCGGCAGCGGAGTGGAAAAAGACAATTCCGCCTGATTATTGAAAGCGACCAGCCGGGCATCCAGGCCATCGATGACGACCGGTTCACCGCCTGCGGACAGGCTGGAAAAATAGCCGGTAGACGGCAGACGGATCCGGGCCTGCTCAATCCGCACGGGTAAAGAAGGCATGCGGCCAAGCACCTGCCCGGTATTGTCGGCGCGCTTCCCGGCGGCAGGGGCGGGACGGTCACCCTGCCATTTAATTCCGATATCCGGACGCTCCAGCAGAAACTCCACAGATGGCCCCGGCCGCCACAATCCCGCGGGGAAAAACCGGATCGCGCCCCGGGAAGCGGTAATTTCCAATTCCTCCCGGGCCACCCGCAGATGGTGGAAATAGAGCGAAGGGGCCGGAAACCACCCCCAGGACAAATCTCCGAACCGCAGCTGGGGCGGCAGCACCTGCTGTATTTTCTTTTTCAGCGGCTGTTCGATGAAATCCAGGCCGACGGCATAGGGCAAGGCACCCGCTGCCAGCAGCAGGATCAGGATGGATATGATAACTTTTTTTTTCCGCACGTCTTTATCCCGTATGGACCCATCAGAGATTCGCCGGCTGGTGCCTGACTAATGAACGCCGGTCCGTGATGGTCTCTTCCGGACAATATCGTTCATGACCGGTATCATAGTATAATCAGGACGACGCGGTAAACCCTCCTTTTAGAAAATTCCCGTCTTTCTCCCACCAACCTTGTTCGTCCGATTCGGGTCGATCGGCCGGCAAATTATAATTGCGATGTGCCGCTCATTCATGGTATTGTACTTGCCATTGTTTTAAAAACCCATAACCTTGGGGAAAAGCATGCCGGATTCAGATCAGCGACGCGGCACGCGGGTGGTCTTTCGCGTCAAGGCCCGCATGGAGTACAATGGCCAGTTAATTGAAGGGGAGGTGCGCAACCTCAGCCTGAAAGGCATGCTGGTGGCCACGGACGTCCGCATTCCCAGGGACACGGAGCTGGCCATTCATATTTTTCTTTCCGGTACCACCTCAGAAGTTGACCTGGCCATGAAAGGATCGGTGGTGCGGTCTGATGAAACCGGCGCGGCCATTGTTTTCAAGGAAATCGACCTGGATTCCTTTATCCATCTGCGCAGCGTGGTCAGTTACAATGAAGGCGATGAAGACAAAATCATGAACGAATTCTACGATATTGTTCATGAAAAGGACAAATCACGTCCAGCCACAACCATCGATAAGCGGGGGGAGGGAGAAACGTAATGGCCAACGTCAATCGCAGGCGCTGGAAGCGGTATTCCGTGGAGGGGGCTTTTGTGGTAACCACCAGGCCGTCGTTCTGGAAACTCGGCAAACCGGTCCATACCCGGGTGGGACCGGTCAAGGATATCGGCATGGGCGGCCTGGCCGTGCAATACGTGGAAAAAAAGATTCAGCCGGAAAAAATGAACAAGGTGGCCATCATGATGCCCAGTGAAGGCGTTCTGGTCGACCCCATTCCCTTTGAGCCGGTGAATCATTTTGAGGTCACCACCCTGCCCCACACCCGCAAAAAGGTCTGGACGCTCTGCCTCAGTTTTACAAAACTGAGGCCGGAACAAAAACTTCAACTGGAACGATTCATCTCCGATTATGGTTTCGAAGTCATCGGATAACAGAAAAGATATTGACACTACTCGGATTACCAAGTAAAAATATAAGATTTACTGATTAAGATAAAAAGAGACACATGACTGAATACAAGTGGTCTGATCCGCCCAGCCGAACGGCCTTTCCCATCGCCCGGGCCGGATACAGGCCGATTATTGCTGCGGCTTTTGTTACCGCCGTGCTGGCGCTGATCGGGCTGACCCTGCCGGCATTGCTCGGATTGGTGATAACGGCTTTTATTTGTTATTTTTTCAGAGACCCGGATCGCATCATTCCGATTGAACCCGGTGCCATGGTGTCACCGGCCGACGGCAAGGTCATCAGCGCCGACACGGTTACCAGCAACCCCTTGGGAGACGGGGCCTGCCTCAAGGTCAGCGTGTTCATGTCGGTATTTAACGTGCATGTCAATCGCATGCCCAGCGCCGGCAGAATCACCCGGATTCTGTATTATCCGGGAACCTTTTTTTCGGCCAACCTGGACAAGGCGTCGGACCAGAATGAGCACAATGCCGTCTTTTACCAGATGGAAACCGGCCGGAATATTTGCGTGGTACAGATTGCCGGGCTGATTGCCCGCCGCATCATCTGTTATGTCAATGAGAACGAGAATGTGGATCGCGGCCAGCGATTCGGTATTATCTGCTTCGGGTCCCGGCTGGATCTGTATCTGCCGAAAGAGGCCAGGCTCACTGTCTCCGTAGGAGACAAAGTAAAAGCGGGAAAATCCATAGTGGCCTATCTGAGATGAAAAAAGACCGAACCGAAAAAAAACGCCTTCGCAAAGGCATTTACGTGCTGCCGAACATTTTCACCACTTTGAACCTGTTTTGCGGCTTCGCAGCTGTGATTGCCTCCATTGAAGGCGCTTTCATGAAAAGCGCCCTGCTGATTGTCGGTGCCATGGCTTTTGACACCCTGGACGGCAAGGTGGCCCGGGCGACACGAACGACCAGTCAATTCGGCGTGGAATACGATTCTTTGGCCGACCTGATCTCCTTCGGCCTGGCCCCCGGCATCATGATGTACCTGTGGGTCCTGCAGCCGCTGGGAAAATTCGGCTGGATTGCCGCCCTGGTTTTCCTGGCCTGCGGCGCGCTGCGCCTGGCCCGGTTCAATACCCACGTGGACACTGCCGACAGCAGTGTTTTTACCGGCCTGCCCATTCCGGCCGCAGCCGGCATGCTGGCCGCTATCGTCCTGCTGTTGAATCAGATCGGTGTTCCGGCCCGATCCGTTACCGGGCTGATCTACCTGATCCCGGCCATGATGTATCTCTTGTCCTTTTTAATGGTCAGTTCCATTCCTTACGCCAGTTTTAAAAAAATGCCGGCATTCCTGGTCAAGGCCAAAAGCTTCAATCTCCTGGTAACCGCGGTGCTGATGATGGTGCTGATCATCCAGGAACCCGCCGTAACGGTCTTTGCCGTTATTCTGCTGTATACCCTGTCGGGTCCCCTGGGCACTATTCGACGACATCTGACCGGCCATCACCGGTACCATGCCGACCAACCCGATGACAACGATCAACCCCCTCCGGACATCGAAGAACAGAGTACATATCATATCTGAAATATCCAGCAGCCCTTGGCAAAAACGGCGCCGACGGCTGCCGGTGATCTCTCGGGGCATGACCACTGCAAACGGAAGGAGAGTGCTTGATGACGACCAGACGCTATAACATTGCCGTAATCGGCGGAGACGGCACCGGACCGGAAGTAACCGCCGAAAGCATCAAAGTGTTGAACGCCGCAGCCGGGGCCTATGGGTTTGAACTGGACTATACCCATTATTCCCTGGGCGGGGAACATTACCAGAAAACCGGCGAAATCCTGAATGACGACACCATCGAAAAGCTGAAAACCGCCGATGCCATTCTGCTGGGTGCCATCGGACATCCCGATGTCAAGCCGGGAATCCTGGAAAAGGGCCTGCTTTTGAAACTGCGCTTCACCTTTGACCAGTATATCAACCTGCGGCCGGTCCGGCTGTATGAAGGCGTATATACCCCCATCAAGGACAAGGGGTCGACGGAAATCGACTTTACCGTTATCCGCGAAAACACGGAAGGCCTCTACGCCGGTGCCGGGGGCATTCTCAAGCAGGGAACCCCCGACGAGGTGGCTGTCCAGGAATCCATCAACACCCGCAAGGGAGTGGAACGCTGCCTGCGGTTTGCCTTTGAATATACCCGCGCGCGGAACAAGGCCAAGAAGCTGACCCTGTGCGGCAAGACCAATGTGCTGACCTACGCCTTCGACCTCTGGGAGCGCACCTTTTATGAAATGGCCGAAGAATATCCCGACATCGAGACGGACTACGCCCACGTGGATGCCATCTGCATGTGGATGGTCAAGAACCCGGAATGGTTCGACGTCATCGTGACCGACAACATGTTCGGTGATATCATCACCGACCTGGGCGCCATGATCCAGGGCGGCATGGGCGTGGCTGCCGGCGGCAACATCAACCCGACGGGCGTGTCCATGTTCGAGCCCATCGGCGGCTCCGCCCCCAAGTACACCGGCCTGGGGGTGATCAACCCGGTCGCGGCCATCATGGCCGGAAGTCTCATGCTGGATCACCTGCAAGAAAGTGCCGCTGCTGACGCCATTGAAAAGGCGGTTATCAAGGCCATTGGTGACATGGACAGCGTTGAAGCCAGAAAAATGGGCATGTCCACCAGCGAAGCCGGGGACCGGGTGGCCGGCTACATCAAGTCGTAAGCGACCAGCAAAAGGAGAATAATCATGACGGAAAAATCGTACAACGTGGCCGTGGCCGGCGCTACCGGCCTGGTCGGCGGCCAGATGCTGCAATGCCTGCAAGAGCGACAATTTCCCATTAACAATATAAAAATGCTGGCCTCGGCCCGTTCCGCCGGCCGGACCATTGAATTCATGGGCGAAACCTTGCCGGTCGAGGAACTGACAGCCGACTCTTTCCAGGACGTGGACATCGCTTTTTTTTCCGCCGGCGGCGGGACCAGCAAAACCTTCGCCCCCCATGCCGCTGAAGCCGGCTGCGTGGTCATCGACAATTCCAAGGCCTGGCGCATGGATCCCGAGGTACCGCTGGTGGTTCCGGAAGTCAATTCCGGGGATGTGGCCGCATATTCCAAGAAGAACATCATCGCCAATCCCAACTGCTCGACGATCCAGACCGTGGTGGCGCTGGCGCCCATCCACCGCCAGGCGACCATCAAGCGCATCGTGGTGGCCACCTACCAGGCGGTCTCGGGCACGGGCAAGGCGGCCGTGGACGAACTGTTCGACCAGAGCCGGGCCTATATCAATTCCGACCGCATCACCAGCGAGGTCTACCCCCACCAGATCGCCTTCAACTGCCTGCCCCACATCGGCGGCTTCCTGGACAACGGGTATACCGAAGAAGAGATGAAGATGGTCCATGAAACCCGGAAGATCATGGGCGACGACCGCATCGCCGTTTCCGCCACCACCGTGCGGGTACCGGTCTTTTACAGTCATTCCGAATCCGTAAACGTGGAAACCGTCGAACCGATTTCAGCCGAAGCGGTCCGGACCCTTCTGGCAAAAGCCCCGGGGGTTACGGTAATGGATACCCCGGAAAAGAACATTTATCCCCTGGCCACCATGGCGGCAGGCAAAGACGACACCTTTGTCGGACGCATTCGCCAGGACGAATCCGTGGCCAACGGCATTGACATGTGGATCGTGTCGGACAATATCCGCAAAGGCGCCGCCACCAACGCGGTGCAGATCGGCGAAGTATTGATTCAGGATTTTCTGTAACAAGGACAGGCCCCTTTATTTATTGTGCAGGGAGGAAGTCAAGTGCAACGCGTTCCCATTACCAGAAACGGCTATGAAGCGCTGCAGAAAGAATTGACTCGTCTGAAATCCGTGGACCGGCCGCAGACGCTTATCGACCTGGCCGAGGCGCGTGCTCACGGCGATCTTTCGGAAAATGCGGAATATAGCGCCGCCAAGGAGAAACACGCTTTTATCGAAGGCCGGATCAATGAGCTGAGCCACAAGCTGGCCACCGCCGACATTATTGACCCGGGCACGCTGAACAAGGACAAGGTCGTTTTCGGCTGCAAAGTCCTGCTGGAAAATATTGATACCGGTGAAGAGGTGACGTATCGACTGGTCGGGCAGGAAGAGGCCAATATCGATCAGGGCCTGATATCCGTTGCCTCCCCCCTGGGCCGGGCCATGCTGGGCAAAGTGCCGGGAGATGAAATTACCCTCCAGGCGCCCGGCGGCAAGCGCTCCTACGAACTGGTGGAAATTTTATAAAATCTATGCCGGCGGGAGGCTCGCCGTTTCCCGTCCGGCTGACATGACAACCTTGCGGAGGTACAACAAGTGGCACGAATCACGGTTGAAGATTGTTTGCGAAAAGTGGACTCCCGCTTTGAACTGGTGCACCTGGCCGCCCAGCGGGTCCGGCAGATCCGGGAAGGATCCGAATACCTGGTGATCTCCCCGAAAAACGAGGACATCGTGGTGGCCCTGCGGGAAATCGCCGCCGGCAAAGTCACCCAGGAAACCATCGACGCGGCCGGCCAGCTGTTCATGAACGACCCGGTGGACTCCTTCTCCTTTACCACCGGTGAAGAGAGTGAAGAAGAAACCGCCGCGGCGGAATCCGATGAAACCGGGGAGGAAGAAGAAGAAGAGGTCGATGAGGAAGAAGAAGAAGAAGAAGAAACAGACGAGGACGACGACGAAGAAGAAGAAGAGTAATTCCGCCAGCCGGTACCCCACCTCATGCACAACGGCAGATACAAACGCATCAACCAGGCCATCGGCAAGGCCATTCACCGCTATGACATGATTGCCGACGGGGACAGGATCTGCGTGGGGGTTTCCGGCGGCAAGGACAGCCTGACCCTGCTGTGGTTTCTGCAGGAGCGATTGGCCCGCATTCCCATCCATTATGCGCTTTTTCCCTGTTACGTGGATCCGGGTTTTTCCAACGGATTCGCCACTCCCCTGGCCGACTATTGCCGACAACAAGGCTGGCCCCTGCGGGTGGAAGACAGCGATTGCGGCCCGGTTGCCCACAGCAGCAGCAACCGGGAAAACCCCTGCTTTCTGTGTTCCCGTCTGCGCCGCAAGCGGCTGTTCGAAGTGGCCGCGGAACTGGGCTGCAACAAGCTGGCCCTGGGGCATAACAAAGACGATATAATCGAATCACTGTTCCTGAACATGTGTTATGCCGGAGAAATCAGCACCATGCTGCCGGTCATGCCCATGTTCGGCGGCCTGGTCACCATTATCCGCCCCCTGACCCTGGTGGATGAAAATCAGACCCGCCTCTTTGCCGAAGAAAATGATTTTCCCGCTTTTGACAACCCCTGCCCCACCACCGGAAGCTCCCAGCGAAGAAAAATAAAAATTATGTTGCAAGAACTGTATCGGCATAATAAGAAAATCAAAGGCAACATTTTCCGGGCCATGGGCAACGTCAAAACCGATTACCTGTTAACCAATGAAGAACGAGTGGTTCCGCCAACAGAAAACGATGGAAGATATTCAGAACCGACCTGACTTTCGGGACATGCCCATTGACAAGGTGGGCATCAAAAACCTGCGCTACCCCATCAAGGTGCTGGACCGCACCAACGGTACCCAGCAGACCGTGGGTTCGCTGAACATGTACGTCAACCTTCCCCATGACAGCAAGGGCACCCACATGAGCCGTTTCGTGGAAATGCTGCACATGTTTCAGCCCGAGATCTCCCTGAAAACATTTGCCGTCATCCTGGACCAGATGAAAAAAGACCTGGATGCCGAGTCCGCCCACATGGAAGTCACCTTCCCCTATTTTATCGAAAAAAAGGCCCCGGTCAGTCAAACCCCGGCTTACATGGAATATACCTGCAAACTCACCGGCACCAGCACCCCGGACGGCAAGGTGGACCTGGTTTCAGAAGTGATTGTCCCCATCTCCTCGGTCTGCCCCTGCTCCAAGGAGATCAGCGACGGCGGCGCCCATAACCAGCGCGGCGAAGTGCGCCTGGCCATCCGCTTTAAAAAATTCATCTGGATCGAGGACATGATCGAACTGGTGGAAAAAAGCGCCTCGGTGGAGCTCTATTCGGTATTGAAACGCGCCGATGAAAAGTACGTCACCGACAAGGGCTATGACAACCCCAAGTTCGTGGAAGATATTGTCCGGGACATCGCCGTGGAGCTGAAGGCCGACACCAACATCACCTGGTTCTCCATCAGCGTGGAGAATTTCGAGTCCATCCATAATCACAGTGCTTACGCCACCATTACCTGTGGCGAAAAAAAATCCCGGCCGGCTTTGTAAACCGTCCCAGATCTGCGTTGCGCTTATCCCTCGTCATGTCAAGTACTTGTAGTACGCTCCATTCCTCGGGATTTCGCGCGCCTTGATCTGGAACGGTTTACAAAGCCGGCACCTGGGACACGAATACGTCGTATCAATTCGAGAGACTTTCAAGTTTTTCCGCATCTACCCCGGATATTTCATGAAATTTTTTGAAAACTATTACTTTATTTTATTATTTCATATACTTATATTGCATTTAGCCGTCATTCCAAAA
>CAYTQK010000115.1:0-9683 GCA_964439745.1 uncultured Desulfobacterales bacterium | reverse complement strand
GGCGCGGTGCTGGTGGTCGGCGGCGGTATCACGGGGATGCAGTCGGCGCTGGACCTGGCCAACGCGGGATTTTACGTCTACCTGGTGGAGTCATCGCCGGCCATTGGCGGGGCGATGGCGCAGCTGGACAAGACCTTTCCCACCAACGACTGCGCCATGTGAATTATCTCCCCGAAACTGGTCGAGGTCGGCCGGCATTTGAACATCGAGTTACTGACCCTGTCGGAAGTCACGGGATTGACGGGGGAAGCGGGAGATTTCACCGCCACGGTGCGGCAGAAGCCGCGCTACGTGGACATGGACAAGTGTATCGCCTGCGGGGTCTGCGCGGAGAAGTGCCCCCGCAAGGTATCCGACGAATACGAAGAGGGTTTGACGGTGCGCAAGGCCATTTACGTGCCCTATCCCCAGGCGGTGCCGCTGAAGTACGCCATCGACGCGGACAACTGCATCTATTTTGAAAAGGGCAAGTGCCAGGCCTGCGAGAAGTTCTGCCCGGCCGGGGCGATCAACTTTGACGACACCGAGCGGGAGCTGACCCTGTCGGTGGGGGCGGTCATCGTGACCACCGGCATGCAGGCTTTTGATCCGGCCGGCCTGGACAACTACCAGTACGCCGCCCTGCCCAACGTGGTCACCAGCCTGGAGTACGAGCGGATGCTCTCTTCGGGCGGTCCCCTGGGCGGGGAGCTGAAGCGTCCCTCGGACGGGGCGGTACCGGAGCGGATCGCCTGGCTGCAGTGCGTTGGTTCGCGGGACTTCAACCGCTGCGACAACCCCTACTGCTCCTCGGTCTGCTGCATGTACGCCCTGAAAGAGGCCATGATGACGCCCGAGCACGTGCCCGGGGAGGTGGCGGCCACCATCTTCATGATGGACATGCGCACCTATGGCAAGGACTTTGAGAAATATTACGAGCGGGCCAAGGAAGAGGGAGTGCGCTTTGTGCGGTCGCGGATCCACACCATCACCGAGGCCCCGGACGGCACCCTGACGGCCCGGTACGTGGACGAGGGCGGCCGGATCATCGAGGAAAATTTCGACCTGATGGTGCTGTCGGTGGGCATGGAGGCCGCGCCGAAGACGGCCGTGCTGGCCGAGACCCTGGGCATTGAGCTGAACCCCTCGCGGTTCATCGCCACCGCGGCATTGTCGCCGGTGGCCACCACCCGGCCGGGGATCTTCGCGGCCGGGGTGGCCCGGGGGTGCAAGGACATTCCCGACTCGGTCATGGAGGCCAGTGCCGCGGCCGAGAGTGCCGGCCGCCTGCTGGCGTCGGCCCGGGGGGAGCAGGTCAGTACGCGGGAGTTTCCGCCGGAGCGGGAGGTGGCCGGCCAGGAGCCCCGGATCGGGGTATTTGTCTGCAACTGCGGCTCCAACATCGGCGGCATCGCAGATGTACCGGCCCTGGCCGAGTACGCCCGTTCCCTGCCCCAGGTGGCCTACGTGGAAGAGAACCTGTTCACTTGCAGCCAGGATACCCAGGACAAGATGATCCAGGTGATCGCCGAGCAGGACCTGAACCGGGTGGTGGTGGCGGCCTGCACGCCGCGGACCCACGAGCCGCTTTTCCAGGAGACCCTGCGGGACGCCGGGCTGAACCCCTACCTGTTCGAGATGGCCAATATCCGCAACCAGTGCACCTGGGTGCATTCCCATAACCGGGACATCGCCACGGCCAAGGCCAAGGATCTCATCGCCATGGCCGTGGCCCGGGCCGGCCGGCTGGAGCCGCTGACCGCGGCCACGGTGGACATCGAGCGGCCGGTGCTGGTGGTGGGCGGCGGCCCGGCCGGGCTGACGGCGGCCCGGAGCCTGGCCGACCAGGGATTTCCGGCGACGCTGGTGGAACGGTCCGAGCAGCTGGGCGGGGCCGTGCGGCAGTACGTCAAGGACGAGGCCGCCCGGCGGTACGTCGACGCCCTGATTGAGGAGGTCACCAGCCGGGACGACATCACCGTGCTGACCGCGGCCGAGATCACCAGGGTCTCGGGTTTTATCGGCAATTTTGAAACCACCGTCAAGACCCCGGCCGGGGAACAGACCCTGTCCCACGGCATCGCCGTGCTGGCCACGGGCGGGCACCCGGCCGACACCGACGAATATCTCTATCACCAGAGCGACCGGGTCACCCGCTGGCACGATCTCTGGGATCATCCCGGCCTGGAGACGGCCGCCAGCATCGTCTTTATCCAGTGCGTGGGTTCCCGGGATGAAAACCGGCCCTACTGCTCCAAGATCTGCTGCACCGCCTCCATCGAGAGCGCCATCCGGCTGAAGGAAGAGCGGCCCGACCGCCAGGTCTACATCCTCTACCGTGACATCCGCACCTACGGCGAAAAAGAACGACTCTACCAGCAGGCCCGGCAGCTGGGAGTGATGTTCATCCGCTATACCCCGGAGCGCCCCCCGCAGGTCAGCCAGACAGGCGAGGGCCTGACCGTGACCGTGCCGGACCCGGTGCTGGGCCGTGACCTGGCCATCGCGGCCGACCTGGTCAACCTGGCCACGGCCCTGGAAGCGGCCGAGAACACGGAGCTGACGCGGCAGTTCAAGGTCTCGGTCAACGCCGAGAACTTCCTGGCCGAGGCCCACGCCAAGCTGCGACCGGTGGACTGCGCCACCGACGGAATATTTATCTGCGGGCTGGCCCACTATCCCAAGTTCCTGGACGAGTGCATCGCCCAGGCGCAGGCGGCGGCGGCCCGGGCGGCGACGGTGCTGTCGCGGGAACAGATCGCCATTGAGCCGATCGTCTCGGAGGTGGACGCCGACCTGTGCATCGGCTGCGGCCTGTGCGAGAGTGTCTGCGCCTTCGGGGCCATCCGGCTGCAGCCGGTGGAAGGACTGGGGTTCCGGGCGGAGAACATCCCGGCCCTGTGCAAGGGCTGCGGCACCTGCGCGGCCGGCTGCCCGCAGAAGGCCATTGACATGAAGCATTTTCGGGACACACAGATCAAGGCGGCCGTGGCGGCCGGCATGTAGGCAAAGGAGAAGTCATGGATAACGGTCAACCCAAGATCGTGGGATTTTTATGCAACTGGTGCGCGTACGCCGGGGCGGACCTGGCCGGGGTATCCCGGTTCCAGTATCCGGCCACCCTGCGGCCGGTGCGGGTCATGTGCAGCGGCCGGGTGGATCCGCTTTTTATCGTGGAAGCCTTTGAGAAGGGCTATGACGGGGTATTCGTGGCCGGGTGACATCCGGGTGAATGTCATTACCAGGATGGTAATCTTCATGCGGAAAAACGAATGCTGGCCCTGGGCGAGCTGCTGGACCTGGCCGGGATCGAGCGGGAGCGGGTGTGGCTGAAGTGGGTCAGTTCGGCCGAGGGCAAACTCTTTGCCGAGTACGCCACCGGGGTCAGCCAGGCCATTGAGCAGCTGGGCCCCTTTGACGCCGGCCAATACCGGCTGCCCCTGGCGGCCATGCGGCGGACCCTGTCGACCACCCGCATCCGCTGGCTGACGGGGATGGAACGGGAACTGGAAGAGCACGGCAACGTGTACGGGGAGAAGATCCCGCCAGAGCGGTATCACCAGGTGCTTGTCCAGGCGCTGCAGGAGGAGTACGAAAAGGCCCTGGTGCTGGAGTCGCTGGACAGAGAAGAAGGCCAACAGGTGCGGCAGATCGCGGCCGCGACCGGCCTGGCCGTGCCCACGGTGGCCGCCTCCCTGGTGAACCTGGAGCGGGACGGCCTGGCCGCGGTGGCCGGCTACGACGATTGCGATCCCCGGCTGGTCCGGGCGGGCGAATAAACGAAGTTTTGTCATCCGCGAGAAAAAAATATAATCACTAACTTATAAGTACACAGGAACACTATGGCTGGTACAACGGAAAAAACAGGCAGCGTGGTGGTGGTTGGTGCCGGCATCGCCGGCATGCAGGCCGCGCTGGATATAGCCGACTCAGGTTTTTACGTTCACCTGGTGGATCGTTCGCCTACCGTGGGCGGGATGATGGCCCAGCTGGACAAAACTTTTCCGACCAACGACTGTGCCATGTGAGTGATTTCACCCACACTGGTCGAGGTCGGCCGGCACAACAACATCAACATCATCAGCAACACCGAAGTCCTCGCCGTTGACGGGGAACCGGGCAATTTTACGGTCAAGCTGGGTACCCGTCCGCGCTTTATCGATGCCGATAAGTGTACCGGCTGCGGCCAGTGCAGCCAGGTTTGCCCGGTGACCGGAGAGGACGAGTTCAACCAGGGTCTGTCCCGGAAACGAGCCATCTACATCCAATACGCCCAGTCGGTGCCCCTGTCCTATGCCATTGATCCGGAGCTGTGCATCGGCTGCGGCCTGTGTGAAAAGATTTGCCTGGCCGAGGCCATTGCCTACAGTGACACCCCCAATGAATCCGACCTGGACGCCGGGGCCGTGGTCCTGGCACCGGGTACAAAAGCCTTTGATCCGGCCGGCCTGGATTTTTACGGGTATGACAAGTCTCCCGACGTGTTGACCAGCCTGGAATTCGAGCGGATTTTAAGCGCTTCCGGCCCCTTCCTGGGACATGTGCAGCGGCCGTCCGACCTGCGCATCCCCAAAAAAATCGCCTGGCTGCAGTGCGTCGGTTCCCGGGATATTAACCGCTGCGACAACGCCTACTGCTCCTCGGTCTGCTGCATGTATGCCATCAAGCAGACGGTCATCGCCAAGGAGCATGCCGGCGAAGACCTGGACTGCGCCGTGTTTTACATGGACATGCGCACCCATGGCAAGGATTTTGAGCGGTATTACAATAATGCGGAAACCCAGCACGGCGTGCGGTTTATCGACAGCCGGGTGCATACCATCGACACGGTCGACGAGACCGGTGAATTGGCCCTGCGGTACGTGGACAGTCACGGCCAGATCTGCCAGGAAAACTTTGACATGGTGGTCCTGTCAGTGGGCCTGGAGGTGGCGCCGGAAGTGGCGGCCATGGCCCAGCGGCTGGGCGTCGATCTGACCGAGGCCAATTTTGCCAAAACCGGGGCCTTTACTCCGGTCAACACCTCCCGGCCGGGAGTCTTTGTGTGCGGCGCCTTCCAGGGCCCGCGGGACATACCCCAGTCGGTGGTGGACGCTTCGGCGGCGGCCGCGGCCGTGGGCGAAGTCCTGGGCGAGGCCCGCCACACCTGCACTATCAAAAAAGAGCCGGTCCCGGAAACCAACGTGGACGGACTGCGGCCACGCATCGGCGTGTTTGTCTGCAAGTGCGGCAGTAACATTGCCGGTGTTGTCGACGTGCCGGCGGTCAGCGAATACGCGGCTACCCTGCCCTACGTGGATTACGTGGAAGATAATCTCTATACCTGCAGCCAGGACACCCAGGAATTGATGGCCGAAGTCATCAGGGAAAAAGGCCTCAACCGGGTGGTGGTGGCCTCCTGCACGCCCAAAACCCATGAAGGGGTTTTCCAGGAGACCCTGGTCAGCGCCGGGCTGAACAAGTACCTGTTCGAGATGGCCAACATCCGCAACCAGGATTCCTGGGTCCACCGGAACAACCCGGACATGGCCACCCAGAAAGCCAAAGACCTGGTCCGCATGGCCGTGGCCCAGGTGGCCCTGGCCCATCCCCTGGAGGAAGCCGAACTGACAGTTCACCAGACCGCCCTGGTCATCGGCGGCGGCGTGGCCGGCATGACCGCCGCCCGGAGCCTGGCCGATCAGGGGTATGAAACCCACCTGGTGGAAAAGGATGACGCCCTCGGCGGACAGGCGAAAAACCTTTACAAAACCGCCGACGGCTGCGACGTCCAGCAGGAGCTGGCCGCCCTGATCCGGGAGATCGAGGAAAATGACCGGATCCAGGTGCACCTCAACACCCGGATCGAGTCAGTGGAAGGGTTTGTCGGCAACTTCACCTCGACCATCGCCGAGGGAGAAGAAAAAACGCCGCTGGAACACGGCATTGCCATTGTTGCCACCGGGGCTTCGCCTTATGTACCGGAAGAATATGAATACGGCCGGGATGACCGCATTTTGACCAGCCTGGAACTGGACCGAAAACTTATTGACAATGACGCCGACCTGGCAAAAATAAATACCGCTGTTTTCATCCAATGCGTCGGTTCGCGGGAACCGGAGCGGCCGTACTGCAGCCGGGTCTGCTGCACCCATTCCATTGACAATGCCCTGGAGTTGAAAAAGCGCAAGCCCGACATGGATGTCTACATCCTTTACCGGGACATCCGCACTTACGGCGAAAAGGAATACCTGTACAGGGAAGCGCGCCAGGCGGGTGTTATTTTCATCCGCTATCACCTGGAAGACAAGCCCCGGGTATCGCTGGAAAACGGCCAATTACAGGTTACCGTCACCGACCATGTTCTGGAGCGGCCGGTCACCTTGTCCGCCGACCTGCTGACCCTGGCCACGGCCATCATTCCCAGCGACAACACCGACCTGGCGCATCAATACAAGCTATCGGTCAACGACGACGGCATGTTCGCCGAAAAACACGCCAAGCTGGGACCGTCGGATTTCGCCTCGGACGGCGTCTATCTCTGCGGCATGGCGCATTATCCCAAACCCGTGGAAGAGGCCATCGCCCAGGGCAAAGCGGCGGCTTCCCGGGCGGTCACCCTGCTGTCCCAGAAGGTGGCCTATGCCAGCGGCACGGTGGCCCGGGTCAATCCCGCAGTGTGCAGCACCTGCGGGGTCTGCGTCTCGGTCTGCCCTTACTCGGCCCCCTTTTTCCGGGACGAGCAGGAACGCTTTTTTCCCGGCAAGGCGGAAATCAACCCGGTGCTCTGCAAGGGCTGCGGATTATGCGCCGCCTCCTGTCGATCCGGTGCCATTACCCTGGAAGGATTCGGTAACGACCAGATTTTCGCGCAGATTTTCGCCCTGGAAAAGGCGGGATAACCGGCAACGGCCCACCGGCCCGGAGTAAAACAGCCGGTGGCACCATAACCAATTTACCAACAGGACGACACCGACATGGAAGCACAACAGAACATACCGACCGACTGGGAACCGAACATTGTCGCCTTTCTGTGTAACTGGTGCAGCTACGGAGCGGCCGACCTGGCCGGCGTCAGCCGCATGCAGTATCCGCCCAACATCCGCATTGTCCGGCTGCCCTGCACCGGCCGCATGAGCCCCAAATTCGCCCTGGCAGCCCTGCGGGAAGGCGCCGACGCCGTCTGGGTTTCGGGGTGACATCCCGGTGAATGCCATTACCTGGAAGGTAATTACTACGCCCGCAGAAAATTTATCCTGCTGAAAAACCTGGCGGAATTCATGGGAATCGAACCGGGACGGCTGCATTTTTCGTGGATCTCCTCGGCGGAATCCACCAAATTTGCCGAGGTGGCCACTACCGTTGTGAAAGAAGTGAAAAAACTGGGACCCAACAGGCGGTTCCTGAAACAATCGAGGCAGCAATAATGGAAATGCAGGAGTATTCACCCCAGATACAACAACTGGCCCGGGATCTGCTGGCCGAGGGACGGGTCGACATGGTCTTCGGCTTTGCCAAAGGCAGCCTGCCCCTGGTATCCTTGCCGTATTGTGCCAGAACGCCGGAGGAGTGCGAGAACCTGGTCATCGACAGCTGTTCCCACATGAACCTGGCCAACTATCTCACCGACCGCAAGGAAACCATCGGGGTGATCGCCCGGGGGTGTGACAGCCGCAGCATTGTCAATCACATCGTGGAAAACAAGATCACCCGCGAGCAGCTGGTCATCATCGGCGTGCCCTGCACGGGCCTGATCGACAAACGAAAAGTGGCGGCGGCCTACGAAGGCGATATCTCCGCCGTGGAAGTAACCGACGGCCAGGTCATCGTGAACGGCGCGGCCGGCGAAAAGCAACTGGAAAAAGCAGCCGTGATGGATGACTGCTGCGCGGTCTGCGTTCACCGCAACCCGGTCATTTATGATGAACTGGCCGGGGATCTGGTCGAAGAACAGGCCGGGGAAGATCGGTATGACATGGTCGACGCGGTGGAAGAGATGTCCGCTGCCGACCGCTGGCAGTATTTTGAAGATCTTTACGCCGATTGCATTCGCTGCTATGCCTGCCGCAACGCCTGCCCCCTGTGTTACTGCCCGACCTGTTTTGTCGATGAATCCGGTCCCCAATGGGTCGGCAAGGGCCAGGACGAAACCGACGTGCGCACATTTCATTTTCTGCGGGCCTATCATTGCGCCGGCCGCTGCGTGGACTGCGGTGCCTGCGTGCGGGCCTGCCCCATGGGTATCAATGTCCGTATTCTGACCAAAAAACTGGAAAAGGACTGCCGGGAACTGTTTGACTGGGAAACCGGACTTTCCACCGAAAAACGGCCGGCCCTGGATACCTATTCGCCAAACGACCCGGAACTCATTTTCAAATAACGGATAGATTCGATATGGCTGACAAGGTAATAAAAATCGACAAGGCGCGCTGGCGGGATAGTTTTGAACAGATATCGGCCGCCTACCGTGTCATCGCCCCGCAGCAGCAAAAAGACGGCAGTTTCGAATTTCAGCAGCTGGAAACCGGTCAGGCACCGGTCCTGGATATGGTCAACACCCGCCGATCACCGAAATTCGTCGCCTTTCCCCAGACCGAAGTCATGCTGCAATTTTCCACCGATCCCCGGAATCCGGACTGCAACCGGATGAAGGAGCCGGACATGGATTATCCGCCCACGGCGGTGGTGGGCATCCGTCCCTGTGACGCCCGGGCCATGACGCTGGTGAAATTGAACTTCGACACCCCCGAATACCAGGATCCTTACTGGCTGAAAAAATATGAAGCCGCCGTTTTCATCGGCCTGGCCTGTGACGCGCCGCTGCCCACCTGCTTCTGCACCTCCACCGGCGGCGGCCCCTACCATGAAGAAGGACTGGATGTGCTCCTGGTGGACCGGGGGGAAACCCTGCTGGCCAAGGTGTTGACGGAAAAAGGCCAGCGTTTTGTTGACGCCGCCGGCTGGGGGTCGGAAGCCGGAGACGCTGAGGAATTTTCCGCCGGGAAAAAAGCGGCCGAGGAGAAAATCACCTCCGCCGTCTCCACGGATCAGCTGGCCGAAAAGGACCTGCTGGAATTGTACGAAGCCCCTTTCTGGGAGGAGATCGCCTTTGCCTGCATCAACTGCGGCACCTGCACCTATCTCTGTCCCACCTGCTGGTGTTTCGACATCCAGGACGAAAACTACGGCAAAAACGGGGTGCGTCTGCGCAACTGGGACAGCTGCATGTATCCCCTGTTCACCAAGCACACCACCGGCCACAATCCCCGCGGTGAAAAAGTCCAGCGGGTCCGGCAGCGGTTCATGCACAAACTCAAATACTTCGTGGATAAATATGAAAAAGGCATCATGTGCACCGGCTGCGGCCGTTGTGTCCGGCAATGTCCGGTCAATATCGACATCCGCGCGGTCTGCGAACGAATGAACAACTACCAGCCCGCCCCGCAGAGTGCACAGGCAGGAGAGACAACATGAACAATCCCTATTTGCCCTATCCGGTTCGCATTGACGATATAAAAAATGAAACCGAGGACCGCACCTTAAAGACGTTTACCTTTGTGTTCGTCAATCCGGAAGACGAGGAGCGGTTCGACTACCCTGCCGGACAGTTTGCCGAGCGGTCGGTGACCGGCCCGGGGGAAATTCCAATCGGCATCGCCTCCCCGCCGGTGGAAAACGGGTTTGGCAAATTCACCGGCAACCGTCCCGGCCTAGGTACCACCCAT
>CAYTQK010000114.1:0-9696 GCA_964439745.1 uncultured Desulfobacterales bacterium | reverse complement strand
CGCGCAATCGCTCTGCCGACCGCGGTCAGCAAGTGGTATGAGGGCCCCACCACCCTGTCCAACCCCCGCCGGCACCCCCTGGCCGGCCGGCCGACCTCGCCCCCGAGCACCGGGATCCCCGGGCCGGTCGATCTGGCCGTGGTCACCATTCCGGCCGCCATGGTCTCCGGACTGATTGATGAGCTGGCCGCCAAAGGCGTCAAGAATATGCTGCTGATCACCTCGGGCTTCGGGGAAACCGGTACCGCGGGCAGGCAGCTGGAAACCGAAGTCATTGAAAAAGCCCGGCAGGCGGGCATCCTGGTGGTGGGACCCAACACCATGGGTATCATCAATCCCCATAACCGGCTCTATTGTACCGGTTCCCTGGTCTGGCCCGATCCCGGCGGAATCGCGGTGGTGGCCCAGTCCGGCAACATGGGCGGGCAATTGCTGCATTTTGCCGAACAGCAGGGAATTGAAATCCGGGCCTTCAGCGGGTCGGGCAATGAAGCCATGGTGACCATCGAGGATTACCTGGAGGGGTTCGAGCTCGACGAGCTGACCGAAATCGTCATGCTGTACATCGAAAGCGTCAAGAACGGCCAGCGGTTTCTGCGCAGCGCCCGGCGGCTTTCCGCCAAAAAGCCCATCGTACTGCTGAAGGGCGGCCAGACCGAGGCCGGCAGCAAGGCCGCGGCCAGCCATACCGGCGCCCTGACCTCCAATACCCGGGTCTTTGACGCGGTCTGCCGCCAGTCCGGTATCGTCAAGGTGGATCATCCCATGGACATGCTGGACCTGTGCGCCGCCTTTTCTTCCCTGCCCTTGCCGCGGGGCAACCGCGTCGGCATTATGACCCTGGGCGGCGGCTGGGGCGTGGTCGCCTCGGATCTCTGCGCCAGCTATAACCTGTCGGTTCCGGAACTGCCGCCAGACTTGATCGAGACCATCGACGGTATTCTGCCGCCGTACTGGAGCCGGGCCAATCCCATCGACCTGGTGGGCGAGCGGGACAACCAGTTTCCCCTGCTGGTCATGGAAGAGCTGATGAAATGGGACGGCTGTGATATCGTTCTGCACCTGGGTATCCGGGGACGGCGCCTGGGCGCCAGGCGGCTGGTGGAAACGGCCCGGGTCGACCCGGACTATGACGAAGAATTTTTCGAGGCGGTCATCAAGGCCATGTACGATTTTGAAGAACAGTACCTTCAGCACGTGGTCAACATGATGGAGAAATACGGCAAGCCGGTGCTGGGGGTCAACATCATCACCGACGAAAGCGAGGACAAGACCCTCTACAAGGTGGCCGGCAGTGATTTCAAGGGAGTCTTTTTCCCCACTCCCGAGCGGGCCGTCAAGGCGGTTGCCCGGATGTACGACTACCAGCGGTTTCTGGCCCGGGAAGCCGGCTGATTCTTCGCCGCCGGCCGGGCTCAGGTCCTCAGGATCAGGCCGGCCGGCAGGGATTCGCCGTAGCGCCCGGACTCCTCTTCCGGCCCGGTTACCGGCACCACTTCGCGGACCATTTTTTCGAAGCGGTCGGCCAGGCCGATGGCTTCCAGCCAGGCCAGGACCCGGTCGGTAACCTTCTGTTCCACGTCCCGGGTACGGTCGCCGGTACGGCGGACCATCTCGGTGACGGCGGCGGCCTTGGCACCGGCTGGCAGCCGCTCCAGCGAGAGGATGGCTGCCGCCCAGCCGGCCGCCTCGTCCGGCGGAATCACCCTGTCCGCCGACCCATACAGCATTTCCCGCGCCCCCAGTCGGGACAAAACCCAGAGATGCTGTGGCTTGCCTTTTTTGGAGGTGGCCAGGGACAGCAGGGCCCGGCCGCAGGCGATCTTGTCCTTGACCAGCAGGCGCTCCATGTTGGCCAGGGCCATCCAGATCTCAACGGCTTCCTGGGCCGACACTTTCGGGCGCTCGTTTTTACGGGGCAGGATCAGGGGGGAGACATCCTGCAGAACCTGGCGCTGCTGTCGGGGTTTAAGCCCGAAGGCGATGCGCCGAACCAAGATCCACAATTCATTTTTGACCTGGGCCTGGTTGGGAAAGCACAATCCCCGGTTGTAAATCCGCCACAGGGCTTTCACCCGCTGGCCGTCAAAACCGTCGCCGATGCCGGGCCGGGCGGCGAATCCGGCCAGGTTGAGCCAGCGGGTCTCATGGGCGGCCGAAATTTTACGCCGCTGTTTTTCAACGATAAGGGCGTCGGCCAGGGCGCGCAAAAAAGAGAGCGGCCATTTTTCCTTGGGCAACTCCAGGATGCCGGCCACCTCCTGGGCCAGGCCGGCCAGGCGCCTGGCGGCGGCGTGATCGGTGGCCGGATGGGCCAGCACCTCGGTCACTGTCTCCAAGGCGCGGGCCACCACGGCATCCTCCAGGGTGGTACCGGTCGCGGGCATGTCCAGCCCGGCGGCGGTTTCCCGGAGCTGGAACTGCAGCTGCCAGCGGTGAGGGCTGATCAGGGAGCGGCACCACAAGACCAGGGTGCCCAGCTCGGTGTACTCCGCCTCGATCTGTACCGGGATGTTCCGGGCCTGGCCTTTCTCCCCGAACTGGACGACCGTCTGGACCGGGGACAGGGGGATGACCGAATCGTCCAGGGCGATGAGATCGCCGTGGCGGTCGCCGGAGCGGAAGCTGGAGCTGTAAAGATTGAAACTGACCTGGCGGTTGGCTACCACCTCGAAGCGCTGCTCCGGCAGTTCGATGAGGGTGCCTTCGTCCACTCCGCGTTCCACCACGCAGAGACCGGCTTCACCTTCGGAGGAGTCGGCTTCCCGGTTTACCCCCAGGTAAAAGGAACGGGGGCTCCCGCTGCCCACGCGGACCCCTTGGCCGGCCTTGACCAGGCCGTAATAGGCGGCGCCGATGGATACGGCCGCGTCATGGACGGGGTTATCCATCACCCGCGGAGAAGGGGAGGCATCAATGGCCCAGGCCTGACAGACGCTCTTCCGGATTCGTTCCTGGATTATTCCGGGCTGCAGTGCTCCCCCGTTGAACAGGATCAGGTCGGGCACGGGCGGCCGGGACAGCAGGCGGCGGGTGTCGGCTTCATGGCGCCGCAGAAATTGCGAGATATGGGCGGTGATGGCGCTGACATTTTCATAGGACAGGCCGAATTCCGAACGGCCTTTCGGCCGGGTAAATTCCTCTTCCGCGACGGCCGGTTCCAGGGGAAAAAAATGTTCCAGCACGATTTGCCGAACGGTTTCGCCGGCCAGGTCGGCGGAGAGGGTGCCGGCAATCAGGCTGCTGCCCTCGCCCATCAGGGTCAGGCGTTCGGATTCACCGGGATTTTCCAGCAGCCGTTCCTTGGCCCGGCGGCACAGGTGGCAGAGCGTCTTTAGTTGATCGGCGGAAAGCGAACGGCCCATCCGGGCCTCCGCCTCCCGGGCCAGGGCCAGGTCCATGTTGTCGCCGCCCAGGATGAGGTGATCACCCACGGCAATGCGTTCAAAGCGCGGAGTGCCGTGCCCGTCGCGGAGGGTGATCAGGGTCAGGTCGGTGGTGCCGCCGCCCACGTCGCAGACCAGGATCAGTTCGCCGGGGGAGACCAGGTCCGCCCAGTCTTTTTCGTGACGGGTCAGCCAGCTGTAAAAGGCGGCCAGGGGTTCTTCCAGCAGGACCACTTCGTTCAGCCCGGCCATGGCCGCGGCTTCCAGGGTCAGGTCCCGGGCCACCTCGTTGAAGGAAGCCGGGACGGTCACGGTCACCAGCTGATTCTCCAGGTACTCTTCCTCTTCTTCCCCGCAGGCATGGTTCCAGGCGTTCCTGATATGGGCCAGGTAGGCGGCCGAGGCTTCCACCGGCGAAACCCGGCCGACCTCGTCGGGCGCGCCCCAGGGGAGAATGCGGCCGGTACGGTCGGCGTCTTTTTCACACAGCCAGCTCTTGGCGGACATGGCCAGGCGGGCGGGGATATTGGCGCCGAAGTCACGGGCAAAGCCGCCGGCAAAACGCTTGTCCGGCATGCGCCAGGGATGGGCAATGGCCGCTTCGGAAATTTCATATTCGCCGGGCAGGTACAAAAAGGAAGGCAGCACCGGCAGGCGGGAAAATTTTCCGCTGCCGGTCAGCTGGGGGATGGAAAACCGTTGAATCGCCGGCCGCATACCGGCCTCGGCCTCCAGCCGGGCATAGGCAACCGCCGAATTGGTGGTGCCCAGGTCGATGCCGACGGCATAAAGCTTGTCTATGGTTGTCATGGATATCCTTTATCCGGCCATCCAAAATGGCGGCTGAAACCAGGTTGCTGCCAGCAGAAAAAGCATGGTCCGGGGCCTTTTGATCCTCCCGAAAAACGAAACCATATTATAAAGAAGGTAAAATAAGTCTGAATCCCGGGCTTGTCAAATCAAGCCCCGGCGGAGGGACCTTGTTTTTCACGTAAGGGCGTGATAATGGACGTGAATAGCAGGACTTGCCGGTGAAATCGGTTATCATGTAAAAAGCGGCCGCCGCGAAAGTCTCTGAAAACTAAAGCCGCGGCCCAAAGGAAGCGGCCGCCAGGGGCGGGCCGGAGGCGGGAAGGATCAGCGGATTGTCAAGGCACAGCGAAGAGCAGGGCGACATGGCCGGCCGGCCTGAATTTGACGTCATCGTCATCGGTACCGGCCTGGGCGGGGCCGCGGCCGGAGCCATCTGCGCGGTCCGCGGCCTGAAGACGCTTATCCTGGAAAAAAACGCCCGACCCGGCGGCTCCTGCTCCTATTATCGCCGGCACGGCTTTAAGGTGGATGCCGGCACCCATTTGTTCATCCGGGGTAACCGGGGGCCCTTTGGAGACTGTACCCGCCGGCTGGGCCTGGGGGAACCGATCCGGTTTGTCCAGGTCAATCCCATGACTCACCTGCGGGGGTTCAACCTGGATATCGCCGTGCCGCCCGGCTGGCTGCCCAAGCTGCCCTTTCTGATTCATTTTCTCTGGCAGGCCGACATCCCGGTGCGGGAATATCCGGCCCTGCTACGGATGTTTGCCGACATGCTGCGCATGAAACCGCGGCAGATCGAGGCCCTGGACAGCGTTTCCATCGAGTCCTTCATGAAGCGGTATACCCGCAATATCCAAGTGCTGACCGTGATCGGTTTTCTGATGGGGCTTTATTTCGTTCTGCCCATCTGGGAGGCGTCGGCCGGGGAATCCATCTGGAATTTCCAGAAAATGGCCGCCTCCGGCCTGGCCGTGCGCTATCCCCGGGGCGGGGCGGTGACCATCCCGGCCACTTTTCTGGGCGGGGCGGAAAAACACGGGGCCATCGTCCGCCTGCGGGCGCCGGTGGAAAAAATCATGATTTCCGGCCGACCGGCCGCTGTCCGCGGGGTGATGCTGCGTAGCGGGGAGACAATTACCAGCCGGGTCGTGATCAGCACCTCGGCCGTCAAGGATACCATTTTAACCATGGCCGGCCGGCAATATTTTCCGGCCGCTTATCTGCGGGAGGTGGAGGCCCTGGTTCCCTCCATGACGGCGTTTCAGGCCAAGATCGGCCTGCGCCGGCCGCTCGTACGGGCCGGCTCCCTGGTAGGGGTCTACCCGACCCGGCGGGAGGGGGAGGTCACCGAAGCCCTCATGCGGGAATTGTACGCCGAGGCCATGGCCGGCCGGGTGGGAGAATATGTGCCCCTGTACGTACCGGTGCCGTCCAATTATGATCCGGGACTGGCCCCGCCCGGCTGCCAGCTGATTACCGCCGTGGCCGGGGCGCCCCACCTGGAGGTGCCCCGGCAGGATTCCCCCCGGCGCTGGCTGGAGCGCATGATGACGGCCCTGGAGGCCGTCATCCCCGGATTGCGGGAAAATACCATTTTTTGCGATCAATGGACGGTGCGGGCGCTGGCCGCCTGGATCGGCAAAAAAAGCGGGGCGGCCATTTCCACTGCCCAGACAACCGGCCAGAGCGGGGCCGGTCGGCCCGGGCATGCCACCCCGGTGGCCGGCCTGTACCTGGCCGGGGACTGCGCCGGAACTGCCCGCGGGGTGGGCACGGAACTGGCCTGCCAGAGCGGCATGGACTGCGCCGACCTGGTGGCCGAGCGCCTGGCGCGGACCGCATGACCTGTTTCGGGACGGTTCAGGAAATCTTCACCCCGGCCGGGGCGATGAGGTGGGGATCACCGGTAAATGAAAAGTCGGGAATATTCACCGCTTCGGCCCGCCAGCCGGGATGGGTGAGGGTGCCCTGGAAGGGGGGCTCGCCGGTGACATTACCGCTGAGCTGGTATTGGTCCGGTTCGGTCCGGGGGTCGACCGTGACCGTCTGCCCCTCGGCCCGGGCCACCGCCGGCCGCAGGGTGAGATGGCGGGCCAGGGCCTGCCGGCAGTTGTCATGAACCCCCCGGGCGGCCGCCCCGATCTGGGCATCTTCGTAATTTTGCAGGTCCTCGTTGAAAAAATCCAGCAGGCGTCCCTCGGTCTGCAGAACCGAGAGGAGGTGGAGATACAGCCGGGTGTCGCGATGACGATGTCTCTCCTTTTCCGAAGGCCCGGCGGCGGACGCCAGGTCGTCTGCTTTTTCGGCATTCCCGGCGGCGCGGAGCCTGGCCCGGGAACACCGCAGAGACAGCCACTGCAGCAGGGCTACCAGGACAAACAGGCCGCCGGCAAGGCCCATGACTGCCGGCCTGAATCCGGCGGCCGGTAAAATTCCGGCCAGCCAGGACGGCGGCGCGGCCGGCAGCAGAAAATAAAAAGCGGCTTCCACCGCGACCAGGAGAAATCCCGCCCCAACAAGAAGTCCCGCCAGGGCGGGCGCGAAAATGGATTTGCTGGTTTTCATGCCGTTTTCTTTCTTTTTTCGTTCCTGGATCGGCCGCTATTTTTTCCCGACGGATTTTTCCAGGGAGGCAAACAGGTCGGACACGTTGCCGTTTCGCAGAATTTCGTTAAACTGGGAGCGGTAGCTCTTGATAAAGCTGACGCCCTCGATCTCGATATCATATACCTGCCAGCCGCTGCCGGTCCGGTAGAACTTGTAGATAACCTTCACCCGCTTGTCCTTGGTAATGATCCGGGTGGGAATGTGAACCTTGCCCTGGCTGGCTGCCGGCTGTTCATAGACCACCTCCTGGTCGGAGTAGAGGGATGTCTTCTCCAGGTAAGAGCTTTTCAGCCGGGCCACGAACAGATCGACAAAGCGCTTCTGCTGGTCTGCATCGAGGCGCTGCCAGTTGCTTTTCCCCAGGGACAGTTTGGCCATGAGGGGAAAATCAATGACCGGGCTGATTGTCTCCATGATCTGCTGCCGTTTCTTTTCCGTGGACTGAACCTGGCTCAGTATGGAAAGAACGCTGTCTATCTTGGATTTCAGCAGGGCTTCCACCTCGTCGGTCTGGCCGGCGGCGGCCGGCAGGAAGGGCAGAACAAGCAGCATTGGCAGCAGGGCTGCCGCAAGTAAGCATTGGCGCATGATCATTACTCCTCTATCTGTTTGTTGCGGTTCTGACGATACGCTTCCCGCAGGAAAATATACAGGTCCACGGTGTCCTCGGTCATGGCTTCATACTGGCCGAGCCGCAGGGAGGTTCCGTTGACGGTTTTAACCGAGCGGACGATCAGTTCGGTGTAGCTCTGGTCGATGTGGCTGAGGGGATTCAACGGCCGGTCGGCAATGTGACCGCCAAGATCCCGCAGGTTGGACGGTCCCAGCAGGGGCAGCACAATATGGAAGCCGCCGCCCAGGCCGTAATGTCCCAGGGTCTGACCGAAATCCTCGTTATACAGGGGCAGGTCCATCATCTCGGTGGCCGGGTCCCATAGCCCGGCCACCCCGATGCTGGTGTTGACGATGAACCGGACCACTTCCGTGGCGGCCCGTTCGCCTTTCAACTGTAACAAGTTGTTAATAAAACGGATCGGGAACCCCAGGTTGGTAAAAAAATGGGCGATGCTTTTCCGGGCCGGTTCAACCACCACCCAGCTATATCCCCGGGCGGCAGGTTTCAGTACCAGGTAATATAGCCGGTCGTTAATGCGGGTCATGACCCGGTTGTATCCGCCCAGGGGATCGAATACGGCCGGCTGTTCATCTTCTTCGTCAAATTCTTCAAATTCCGTAAAATCGTCAAAATCGTCAGTCGGCTCTTCGCTGACTGTTTTGCGGTTGGAGTCGTCAATGATATCCATTGAGGAGGGGGACATAGACGACGACAGTTCGCCCACGGGATCGGCTGCGGCCGGAAAGGCGCTGCAGATCATCAGGCCGACACCCAGCAGAAGAAACACCGGCTGTATAAAAAAAGCGGGGATGCTTATTGGCATTCCGGGGTTCCCCTTTTTTACGGGTTATGGTTGACTCATCCTTTTTGTCCAGCATGCTGCCCCTTTTTACCACACTACCGGGCCGGAACGCAAGCCGATGAGCAGAGGGCAATTTTTATATTTACACGGTGAAAAAGTTATATTACATTTATAAGCTGTGCCCAGCGGGCAGTCTCCGCCGCGGGTCTTCTGGTTCTATGGCTGCTTGTTCGTTCTGTGACAAAAACCATCTGTAGTGTATCAGAAAGGAGTCTTTTTATGGCAACCATGAAAACAATTGACGGAAATACGGCTGCCGCTTACGTGGCTTATGCCATGAGCGATGTGGCGACACTGTATCCGATAACACCCTCTTCCCCCATCGGCGAGACCGCGGACGAATGGGCGGCGGCCGGCGCCAAAAATATTTTCGGACAACCCATGCTGGTCCGCCAGATGCAGTCCGAGGCCGGCGCGGCCGCGGCGGCCCACGGTTCCCTGGCCGGCGGGTCGCTGACCTCGACCTTTACGGCCTCCCAGGGGCTGCTGCTGATGATTCCCAATATGTACAAGATGTCCGGTGAACTGCTGCCCGGCGTCATCCATGTCACCGCCCGCTCCATTGCCGGTCACGCCCTGTCCATTTTCGGCGACCACCAGGATGCCATGGCCGTGCGGCAGACCGGTTTCTGCATGATCGCCTCGGCTTCGGTGCAGGAGGTCCTGGACCTGGGGCTGGTGACCCACTTGTCGGCCATTGAGGCCAGCCTGCCTTTTGTTCATTTTTTTGACGGTTTCCGGACCTCCCATGAAATTCAGAAAGTCCAGGCCGTCGATTACGAGGACATGGCCAGGCTGGTCAATTATGACGCCTTAAAAGCCTTCCGGGCCCGGGGCGCTAATCCCGAGCGTCCGGAAGTGCGCGGGACCGCCCAGAATCCGGATATCTACTTTCAGAATTTCGAGGCGGCCAATCCGTACTATACCCGGGTGCCGGCCATCGTGGAAAAATACATGGAAAAGGTCAGCGCGCTGACCGGCCGTCCCTATCACCTATTTGACTACGTCGGCGCGCCTGATGCCGACCGCGTTATCGTCTCCATGACCTCCGCCTGCGAAACCATCGAGGAGACGGTCAATTACCTGGCCGCCAAGGGGGAAAAAGTCGGTCTGGTCAAGGTGCGGCTGTTCCGCCCCTTTTCCAGCGAACATTTTCTGGCGGCCATTCCCGACACCGCCCGGACGATCACGGTGATGGACCGGACCAAGGAACGCGGCGCCGTGGGCGAACCCCTGTACGAAGATATCTGCACCGCTTACCTGGAAAAGAAGCAGACCCCGGATATCTTGAGCGGCCGCTACGGTCTCAGTTCCAAGGAGTTTACCCCCAGCATGGTCAAGGCCGTGTACGACAACATGGCCGCTGATGCGCCCAAGCATCATTTTACCGTCGGCATCACCGACGATGT
>CAYTQK010000113.1:0-9730 GCA_964439745.1 uncultured Desulfobacterales bacterium | reverse complement strand
CCATCGCCGCGCCCCTTACCAAGGCGCCCCTTCCCGCCGGATTTCAAGCCAGGCGGATTGAGCGATTGGCGGACTTTTCGACTTTATTCCCGATCCCGATTTTGATTATGGTCGCACGCTGCCTTATTCCAGCGGATGGGCCTGCAGGAAGGAAAGCAGTTCGCCGGCCAGGCGGTCCGGGGCTTCGATGGCCGTCATATGGCCGACCCCTGCCAGTATGGCCAGCCGGCAGTCGGGGATGACCGCGGCCATGATCCGGGACGGTTCGAGGAAAAGATCGTCTTTTTCGCCCAGCAGGATCAGGACGGGACAGGCGATCCGGCGCAGCCGCTCCACCTGCAGATCCGGGTCCTGGTAGAAACTCCGGACAAAGACCGCGATCTCCCGGCGGCTGCCGATCCGGATGATGCGGTAGGCCTGTTCCCACATGGCGGTGTTATCCGCGGCCTCGGCGATTCCCCGGAAAAAGGGAAAGGGATTCTTTTTCACAAAGGCCATCATCTCTTCCCAGGTCTGTTTTTCAAAGCTGGCAGCGAACTTTTCGAAAAAGGCCTGCCGCTGCTCCCGGCTGCCCGGCACGGGGCAGGTGGCGGAACTGGTATCGGTCAGGATGAGGCTGCCCAGGCGGCGGCTGTTCTCCATGGCCCAGCGGGAGGCCGCAAAACCGCCCGTGGAATGGGTCAGCAGGTGGAAACGCGCCAATCCCAGGTGATCGGCCAGGGCTTCCATGTCGGCGGCAACGGTTTCTGCGTCATATCCGGGCGGGCTGCCGGAAACCGTGGTGCGCCCGTGCGCCCGCATATCCATGGAAATGACCCGGTATTTCTCGGCGAGGCTGGCGGTAATGCCGGTATCGCTCCAGTAGGTGGTATTTTCTATCAGCCCGTGAATGGTAATGACCGGTTCACCGGCGCCGGTGTCTTCATAATAAATTGATGCATCGGGAAGGGGAAGAAAGGCCATGCGAAGGAGCCGAGAATACTTCAGGGTTGTTTGCGTTTGCGCAGCATCTGCCGCTGATTGACATAAATCTGTTCTTTCAGGCGCTGGTTTTCGTTTTTGGTGATTTCCTTGAACATCATGCCATAATAATAGATTTCCGTATTTTTTTCAAAGACAACCCGCTTGATCTCTGCCCGCCGGACCAGAACCGGGGCTGAGTCGTTGCCCGATGAGGTCAGCAGGTTCAGCCGGATGTCGGTCAGTTCCTGACCGCTTTGAAACTGCCGGGCCTTGCGGTCTTCGCCGAATCCGGTGATGAGAGCCCCGCCCTGGCTGATATCGATCATGGCCATTTTCTTTTCGTCTCCGCTCACACGGGCGGTCAGGGAGGCGCCGGCCGGCATCTTGATGCGGAAATGGCGGCGCCGGTGCCTTTGTTCCACCACTTCCGGTATTTTAAACAAAAGCTTATTGCCCTTGATGATTTTTCCGCCGGTGGTGGTAAACCGGCAGGGAATACCGTCTTTACCGATGAAAGTAAAATCGAACACCTTCTCTTTGATCCCGGCGGCCGCTTCCGGGTATCCTTCGGGACAGTTTACCGCAAAGAGCGGCTGGTCGTTGCCGCAGCTGACCTGGTCGATTACCGTCAGCTTTTTAAACAGGGTTCCCTGAAGGGACATATACAGGATGAGGCCTTCCTGCTGGAGCTGCCGGAACAGTGTTAATTGGTCCTGGCGATTGGTCGAATCGTTTTCCGTCATAAATGGACTACCCGTACCAAAAGGAAAAATGATTCGGCCCCGCCGGACCGGATGATTTTCCCTTTGCGCCATTTTTCCGTGATGACCCGGATGGCGCCGGTTGGTTCCTTTTCAGCAATAACCGTCTTTTTCTGTCGGAATTCTGGGTGTTTCAAAGCAGCCGCCTACAGGCTGGACAGGTATTTTTCCCACTCCTCAAGGAATACGGTTAATTCAGCGCTGGTGAACTTGGATTTGTCAATTACGATGGTAATGCCTTTAATGGTTGTCTGGACAAGATTCATGGTCATCAGTTCAATCTGCTGCGGGGAAGGCAGCAGCCCTCGGGCATTGATCTGCCGGATTTCATTCGGGGATAACTGCGAAATAAATCCCCGGCCGACAATGTCAGAGAGTTGACGGTAATCCAGATCGGTCCCGAATCCCCGGCCGGAGGTGAGTTCCAGTTCCGTCGGCGAAATCCGGCGGAATCCGCGCCCTTCTTCGTCCGCCAGTTCCGCAGCAGTCAGGCTGGTGCCACTCTGGAATTGTGTTGGTTGGGCCTGGGCTGTGCCCATGGCCAGGATCAGCCCCAGCGGAATCACGATCAAAAGTGTTTTGACGGCATCCATGTCGGCCCCCTTGGTTATGATTTGTCGAATCAATACGGCAATAACCCTATTTTATTAATTTTACTGGAAATGAATAAAAAAGTAAAGGACAAAGCAAGCGGGGGCAGGGCGAATGCGAAATGGGGCGGATATGGCTGCCGTTGTCTTGCCGGAAAAGCGGCAAATCGGAAGCGAGGGGCGGCGGGGCATTCAGAAAAAGAGGTGAAATTGGCCCTGCAGGTCGGTACGTTCCCAGCGGCGCGTTTTGTCCCAGCTCAGTTCCAGTGAAAAATGAGAGTTCTGGGACAGGCGGAAGTTGTTGGCAGTCCCGAGCGTATAGGTGTCATGATCATCACCGGCCGCAAACCACATGGCCTCGGCGAAAAAATGGCTCTGCCAGAACGACGCCAGGGATTTTATCACCCCGGCATTCATGCCGGCGCCGGCGGCGTAATTTTTTTCCAGGGCCCCGCCTATGTCCGCTTCTCCCTGGATCATGGCGTAGGACAGCCCCCACCAGGGTGAATCAACGGCTACCCCGGTGCCGGTGTTGAGCCGGTAATAGAGGGACTCTTTTCCATTCCGCATGAATTTGCGATGAAAGCCGGTGTCGAATTTCCAGGAAAGCGGTTTGAAAAAAGCGTTCCGGCCGGAGATGGAAACAATATCGATGATGTCCAGCTGCTGAAGTTTCCAGACATCGGTTTCCGGGTAGTAGCGGATGCGGGCGTCGCCGAATTCGATCTGGGCGCCTTGATTATCAAGGTAATCCATGTCCACCAGATCGGTAAAGGCCGGCCGGTAGCGAATTTCGGTAAAGGGGTCGCCGCCATGTACCCCTCCGCCGAAGCTGATCCGCCGGGAATCATGCCCGCTCATGGGATCGGTCGGCGGGGTGATATCGTCTTGGTAGGAAAAGTCGGCCTGTCCCAGCTGGCTTCTGGCTCGCAGGGTGGGCAGGAATTGCTGCCGGTATTCACTCCGGTCGATCTCATTTTTTGCGTAAAGATACTGCAGCTGGTCACTGACCAGATCCAGGATGCGGATCCTGGTCTCCTTATCCAGCGGCGCCTCCATCAGATCGGCCGGCGTGCCCCGGCCCTTGATAAGATCAAGAGCGGTCTGGATGGCGCTGTCATCCAGGGCGTCGATTTTGTACCTGATTTTGGTGGCTTTTGAGGGCCGGAAATCCACCGCCGTAATCAGCCCTTCTGCCCGGATGGCCCGGATGGTGTCGGCCGGCAGCACCGCGAGACCGTCAAACCGGGAGACCAGGTCCAGGGAGGGGCGGGCCGCTTCCAGCAGATAGAGGAGGTTGTAAGAGCAATTTTCATCAAAGAAGAAATAATCAGTATGGATATCCTGGAATTCCTGTACATGCCAGATGAGACGCTTTATTTCCTCCGGTGTCAGGTTCAGCCGGTATTCCCAGATGTCCCGCTGGTGGATATCGCTGTATTCCTGGATTTTTTTGTAATAGGGATCCACCGAATAAAAACCCTGGTATAAACCGAAAACACCGCTGATGGCAAAGGAGAGACCGTTGGCATCGTCCACGCGGGCGGCGTAATTAACGGCATAGCCGAGACGTTTGCTGTCATAATCCGTGTTGATGGCCAGCAGGGTATGACCGAACATGGAGGCCGGGTTGTTCATGTAATAGGTGGGAAAAATCAGGCTGGCGTACCGGGGCTCGATATTATCGATCTCCGGGCAGGTAAAATCCGGCCAGACAGCCGGGTCAAGCGGTAGCATTTTTTTCAGCCATTGATATCTGGCGTAAAAACGGCAGATGCTCTTCTGGGCCGCCTGTTGATCCGGTTGGAACAGTTCGGCAATGGTGGCTTTCAGTTCCGCTTCGGGATCGGTTTTGCCCTCCGGCGCCAGAAAAAAGTCGGGATCATCCACCTGGCTTTTTACCCCCCAGAGGGCCGGCTCGTAATGCAGCAGAATACGCCAGTAATTATGCTGATGAAGATTTTGGGCGGCGGCCCGCTCTATCAGCTGGCCGGTGTCGACCGTATCCGGGGAAGCCTGTCGGGCGGAGACCGGAAGGGGAGTAAGAAAAAAAGCCGGCAGGAGCAGCAGGCAAAAAATAAAAAAAAAGAGACACAACGCCTCACCAAGCGTTGTATCTCTTTTTATTGCTGCCATCTGCACCGAATCAGCTTCACTAGATGGTCTGCATAATCCGGGAGATTTCATTGACGACCTGCTCGTGGTTCACCTGGGTCGAGGGGTAAATCTGCTCAAAGTCCTGCTGCAGCGCGGCAAACAGCTGGGGCTTTTTCTCCGTGGATATCGCGGCAATTTCAGCCAGCGCCTCCAGGGATTCACCCTGGCCCCGGGCAATATCATTGGCCAGGATATCCATGTTGTCGGCCACAAACACGTTCATTTTTTCGTACTTGGCTACTACCGGGTCCTGGCCGCAGTCCAGGGTGCCGCTGGACATGGCAAAGGTCTGGTTGCCGCAGAGCCCGTTGAGGACGGTGCCGACCAGTTTCCAGACCACGCCTTCCTTCTCGCCGATGGCCATCCCCCCCAGACCGCATCCGCAATCCTCACGAACGGTGTTGGCGGAAGCCACACCAATCATGCTGACAATTAACAGACAGGTCAGGACTGTAACGGTAAATTTTTTCATACGATCTCCTCCTTCGCTATGTTTCGGGTTGAACGAAAAAGTCCATATTTTAGTTCAGAATATGGACTTTGATGACAGATTGGTGCTGGTTAAGCCGGTTCAGTCTGGATCTTGCAACTGTTGAAAGAAGTATTTTCTTTAACGGGTTGCGCCTGTTCCGCTCCGCGGTCATGACCGCCGGCAGGCTGGCGTGTCTTTATTTTTTATAATTGTTTTATTCCGCCATGTCAATCCCAAAAAAACCGGCAAAGGCTGCCGCGCAACATTCGCAGCCAAGGAAAAAGTTATCGGAAAAGAGGGGCTGCCGTAAGACCGGTCGGCTGGCCCCCCGGGATTGTGCTGGTGCCGGAGGTGGGAGTCGAACCCACACAGGCATAAAGCCCGGAGGATTTTGAGTCCTCTGCGTCTACCAGTTTCACCACTCCGGCGTCAGGTGGTATTTATAAAAAATCCCAGCGGTCCTGTCAACACTCTTTGTCCGGGCGGCCGGGAACGGGCGATTCGTCCAGAAGACGGGACAGCTCCTCGGGAGGGAAAGATCCTGCCCGTAGAATGCACGGCGGCCAGGGACGGACATCAATAACGGTCGAGCCGGCGCCTCCCGGCAGCCGTCCGGCGTCGAGAATCAGGTCCGGCGGCCCGGTCAGCCGGCGGTTGATCTGGTCCGCCCGGTATATTCCCGGCTGACCGGACAGATTGGCGCTGGTCCCGGTGAGGGGGCTGGCGCAGGCGGCTACCAGGGCTCGGGCCACGGGGTGAGCCGGTACGCGCAGGCCGATGCTTCCGTCGGCCGCGACCAGATGAGCGGGCAGGTCGGAACGGGCTTTCATGACCAGGGTAACCAGGCCCGGCCAGCAGTGGTCCATGATTCGCCGGGCCGCTGCCGGGATCGTCGCGACCAGGGCGGCGGCCTCCGCCTGTCCACGGACCAGCAGCAGAATCGGCTTGTGAGATGGCCGTTTCTTGAGTGACCGGATTTTTTCCACTGCCGGAACAGTAAAGGCATCGGCGGCCAGCCCGTAAAGGGCGGCCGTGGGGAAGGCGACAACTCCGCCGCCGGCGATGATCCGGGCCGCCTCGGCAATCACGGCAGCAGAAGGGTGCGCGGCATCTACCGGCCGGACATTATTGTCGCATCCCATTGAGTTGATCCGCTTTTTTTTGTACTTCGGCCGCCATGTCCTGTTTATGGTTTTCCAGCCGGAGCGCCAGGTTGCTGTCCGCCACCGCCAGGATCTGTACTGCCAGCAGGCCGGCATTCCTGGCCCCCGGCTTGCCCACCGCCATGGTCGCCACCGGGACCCCCGGCGGCATCTGCACGGTGGACAGGAGCGCGTCCAGACCATTCAGAGGGGAGGCGTCCAGGGGAACCCCGATGACCGGCAGGGTGGTCTGGGCCGCCATGGCGCCGGCCAGATGGGCGGCCATGCCGGCGCCGGCAATAATGACCCGGATACCGCGCTCACGGGCCCCGGCGGCAAAAGCGGCCGCCCGTTCCGGCGTGCGGTGGGCCGAGGCGATGGTCATTTCATAGGGAACCCCGAACTTTTTCAGGATGCCGGCCGCTTCCTGCATGACGCTCAGGTCGGAATCACTGCCCATGATAATCCCGACCAGGGGCAGGGCGGCCTCCTTGTTCAGGGCTTTGTTGCCGATGTCCTTGCGGTAGTAAACCCCGTCCCAGGAGATTTTGGCCGCCGCGGCATAGGCCCGGTTGATGGCTTTTTCAATGGTGTTGCCCAGGGCGGTGACCCCCAGAACACGGCCGCCGTCGGTTAATACCTGCTTGGCTTTGGCCCGGGTGCCGGCATGGAAGGTGACCAGATCCTTCATACGGTTGACGTTCTTCAGGCCGCGGATGACCATTCCCTTTTTGTAGGAACCGGGATAACCGCCGGCGGCCATGACCACGCAGACCGCCGGCCGGTAGTCGATGTCCAGCGACATTTCAGGCAGTGTTCCGTCACAGACCGCTTCCATGACAGGTACGATGTCGCTTTTCAGGCGCATCATCAGCGGCTGGGTCTCGGGATCACCGAAGCGAACGTTGAACTCCAGTACCTGGATACGGTCTTTATCCACCATCAGGCCGGCGTAGAGCACTCCCCGGTAGCGAATTCCTTCAGCGGCCAGGGCGCGGACCGTGGCCGTCATGATGGTATCCATGATTTTCTGATGGAGATACTCATCTATGATCGGCGCCGGCGAGTAGGCGCCCATGCCGCCGGTATTCGGTCCCTGGTCACCGTCATAGGCCGCCTTGTGGTCCTGGGAAGAGGGCAGGGGCAGTATGGTTTCCCCGTCGGTAAACGCCAGAAAAGAAACCTCTTCGCCTTGCAACCGCTCTTCGATCACCACCCGGCTGCCGGCTTCGCCGAAAACCCGGTCTTTCATGATCTGTTTTACGGCATCCAGGGCCTGTTTTTCCGTTGTGCATACAAAAACCCCTTTACCGGCGGCCAGACCGTCGGCCTTGACCACCAGATCACCGCCGGATTCCCGGATATACGCCGTCGCCTCTTCAAAGACGTCAAAGGCCCTTCCCCGGGCCGTGGGGATGCCGTACTTGATCATGATATTCTTGGCAAAGGCTTTGCTGGTTTCCAGCCGGGCTGACTGTTCCGAAGCGCCGAAAATCTTGAGCCCTTCGGCGGCAAACCTGTCCACGATCCCCATGGCCAGCGGTGCTTCCGGTCCGACCACCGTCAGGTCAACGGCTTCATCCAGGGCGAATTCGAGCAGGCCGTCCACGTCTGTCGCCTTGATGGGAACGCACTTGGCCAGCGCGGCGATACCGGCGTTGCCGGGCGCACAATAGCTCGTATTCTCCCTGGGGCTCTGGGCGATCTTCCAGACCAGGGCGTGTTCGCGGCCGCCGCTTCCGATTACCAGAACTTTCATATCTTCTCCTTACCTGTTAATTGGTAAAATCGGGATGTTGTCTTGCAGTTATGAAAAAAATCAATATCCCTCCAGGCTCAGTTGAATCAACCGGTCGAGCAGCGCGGAAAAGGAGATGCCGGCGGCCCTGGCGGCCAGCGGAAGCAGGCTGGTCGGCACCATGCCGGGAATAGTATTGGTTTCCAGCAGATAAAGACCGTCCGCGGCGGCGATCATGTCGGTCCGGCTGCATCCCTTGCAGAACAGGGCCTGGTGAGCGCGGCAGGCATAGGCCTGGACCCGGGCGGTCAGGTCCGCATCGATTTCAGCCGGACAGATTTCCCGGGTGGCCCCGGGGGTGTACTTGGCTTCGTAATCGAAATAGTCGTAAGTCTCGCCGGGGATAATTTCCACCACCGGCAGGGCCTGCAGGGTGTGGTTGCCGATGACGCCGCCGGTCAGTTCCCGGCCGGCAACAAACGCTTCCAGAAGAAGGCAGTCATCCGTTCCCAGGGCCTTGTCCACCGCCGCGGCCAGCTGATCCGGGGCATGAACAATGGACATGCCCAGGCTGGAACCGCCGCTGACCGGTTTGACAACCAGGGGCAGGCCCAGCCGCTCGATATTGGTAGTCAGGTCTTCGGGGCCGGCCGGATGATTCCTGGTGATGACGGCATACGGCGCCGTGGGCAGCCCCGCCTGGGCGTATATCTGCTTGGCCGCCAGTTTGTTGGCGGCCAGGGCGCTGCCCAGTACGCCGGAACATTGGTAAGGGATGCCCAGTAAATCGAGTGTTCCCTGGACACTGCCGTCTTCACCGCCGACCCCGTGCAGAATGACCAGGGCCGTATCCAGCGCGGGGGCGTCGGCGATCAGGCGGTTTAAGTCAGCGGCCGGATCATAGCGGTTGATATCATACCGATTTTTGTCCAGCGCCTGAAAAACCTGCTCCCCGCCGGCCAGTGATATTTCCCGTTCCGGCGAGGTGCCGCCGGCGATCAGGGCTACGGTAAGTTTAGACATCCACCCCTCTTTTCGTAGATGGCCGCAATCAGCTCAGGTGCAAGGAGCCGGTACAACTGATACGAAACGGTTTATTTATCGCGCCCGGCGATCCGGTCATTGAGCTTGCCGTAATATCGCTGGGGGATTTCCATCTCCACCCGGGTATTGCGGGTCATGTTCAGTTTGGTGATCAGGAAATTAAGTTTTTTGGTAATCCGGTACTGCTCTTCCACGTCTTTGACCCCGGCCAGCAGGTCCTCGGTCTGGCGGATCTCTTTGCGCAGTTCCAGTTCCGGGGGCAGACAGTCGGCATTCTTCAGAATTTTGTAGGAGAGGCGGAGATCTTCCGGTATATGGCTGTCATTCTGCAGCTCCAGCGGCTTGCCGGTGCCGGGAAGGTTGTCGAACTGTCCTTCTTCGCGGGCCTGCGCGATACGCGATTCGACAATTCTTTCAAATCCGGGAAACATGTCCGCGATACCGTCGATCTGTCCGTTCAAAAAAAGAGGCTCTTTTGATACCTCGCCCAAAAGAGCCTTTTCAAAAAAGAGTGGTGGCGATGCAGGGATTTGAACCCCGGACGCTACGGATATGAGCCGTATGCTCTAACCAACTGAGCTACATCGCCAGAGATATATTTTTCTCAGTGACCTGCCACCGATTGAAAATAAGGTGTAATAACAGGCCGGGGCCTTTGAGTCAAGCAGATTTTATATATTAGACGCCAAAAAAATGTTGGCGGCCAACAGGCGGTTTACTCGACGGGCGCGGATTCTGCCACCAGGACTTCATACTCCACCAGATTTTCCGGGAGCTTGGGGACGACGATCATAAAGGGAATGGTGTCGCCGGGCTTGACAGCAAGATTCCTGTTGTTATCACCGGCCTTTTTGGCCAGGCGG
>CAYTQK010000112.1:0-9763 GCA_964439745.1 uncultured Desulfobacterales bacterium | reverse complement strand
CAGTGAAGAGCAGATTCAGAATATCGTCAGCTATGTTTATCCCCTCAAGGACAAGGATCTAACGCTGGCGTCCTATTATCCCGGCAGCCGCACTATCGGACGCAAGCTGTTTACGGACAAGGGCTGTATCGGCTGTCACAGCCCGGAACGGGATCAGGGCAGTCTGAGCCGCCGGGTGCCGCTGCTGGCCGACGCCGGCCTGAAAATGAAGGATGACTGGCTGTTCACCTGGATCCGCCGGCCCCGGGACGTTAATCCCGACACCTGGATGCCCGAGGTAACCCTGACCCAGGCGGAAATTCAGCATTTGACCGCTTATCTCAAGTCACTGCGGGATCCGGCCGTTCAAAAACTGCTATCTTTTGAATTAAAAGACGGTGATGCCGAAGAGGGCAAGTCCCTGGTGCAGAGCCTGGGCTGCCTGGGCTGTCATATTGTCAAGGGCAAGGAAGACCCCTCCAAGGTGGGGGTCAGTGTGGCCGACGTGGCGGACAAGCGTATGGAAGAGCTGCCCTTCGGCGATTCCGAGGTCAAGCATACCAAGTGGGACTGGCTGTACAACAAGATCAAAAAGCCGGAGATCTACCTGACCGACGACATGCCCATGTACATGCCGAATTATGAAATGGATGAAGCGGCCCGCAAGCGTCTTACCACTTTCTATCTGTATAACCGGCTTCTGGATATTCCCGAGAAATTCATCGCCCGGGCTTCGGAAGAGACCCGGGTGGCCGAACGGGGCGACTGGATGCTTCGCCACTTTAACTGCACCGGCTGTCATGAGATCATCAATAAGGAGCTGCCCCGCATTGACGGCCGTCTGGACAAGAAGACTTTCGAACCCCCCCGGATCGTGGATGAATTGGAAAAGGTGCAGCCGGACTGGCTGTTTGATTACCTGCGGGAACCCACCGAGCTGCGGCCCTGGCTGGACATCCGGATGCCCCAGTTCGACTTCACCTATGACGAATTGATCATTCTGGTGCGCTATTTCCATCAGCTCATGCCGCCTGAAAAGCAGGCCGCCTGTCCCGTTCCCTATGAACCTGGCCTGGTCAAAAGCAATTATGATCCGGAAACCCTGGAAATGGGCAAGTACCGGTTCCGCAACGACAAGTGCATGCAATGTCACCCGGTCGAGTTTACCGGGGAACCACCGGAAGGCAAGAAGCTGGAGGATCTGTCCATCGACCTGATGCTGGCCAAGGACCGGCTGCGGTACCAGTGGATCATCGACTTCATGCGCAACCCCAAAGAATACGCCGGTATCGCCACCAAGATGCCGTTTGTTTTTTACACCCCGGACGGTGCCCCCCGGATCCAGGATCCCGAGGCCTGGCTCCGGCGGACGGCCCTGTTTTTGATGTTCATGGATGAGGTGCCGGAGCCGGTCAAGTCCGAGGAGAGGACGCGGGAGGTACAGGAGTTTGATTTCAGCAACTATTAGCCCGGATATTTCACTGGCAGCAATACTCTTTTCCGGTCATGGTATCAGCTCCGGGTGCCGTCGGTCTGATCCGGCGCCCGTGAAAGTTTTTCTTGAGAACCGGCAAAAAAAGTCGCAAGCTGGTTTTCGGGCATTCCCGGCGGACTGCCGCCGGGAGATCCTCAGATACTGAACGGTTTTCGGTGCCGTCAGGAGATTGCAAGGAGGTTATCATGAAGTTTAATAATCCTATTAATCGTAAACAAACGAGAATTCTGCTGACGGTCCTGCTGACCATTTTTATCGGCCTGTCTGTATCCTCCTGTTCCCTGCGCAAATTGACCAATCTGAACAATTATGAAGACTATGCCGAAGTGTCCAATACCATCTGGGCTTCTCTTTATTTCATGTTTAATGACATCACGGTTCCGGGCTATGATGAGCTGATCTACAAGGACACGGTCTGGAGCGAAAAAGACAGCCCCATCGTGATAAGCAAAAATACCTACGTGCTGCCCGGGGTAACCGTGACCGTGAAACCCGGTACGACCGTGCAGCTGGGCAAAGACGTGCTGGTAACCTGCCGGGGGATAATTGACGCCAGGGGGACCCCGGACAAGCCCATTACCTTTACCTGGCACAAGGAGGGGGAGTACTGGGACAGCCTGGAATGTCTCAATTGCATTCAAAAAGGAGAGCCAGGACCCGGCCGGGTCGTCTTTGAACACTGCATCGTGGAACACGGCGGGGGGCTGGTCGTCAATTCCAGCGAAGCCAGGGTAGACTCCTGCGTTTTCCGGCACAATATCGCCACCCCCTTGAAGCTGGAATATGGCGGCGGGGTGATTACCCGCAACAAGGTTTATGCCAATTCCAACCGGCGGCAGGAGCAGACCGGCAATGGCGGCGGCATCAACGTGTACAGCGATAAAAAGGTCCGGGTCGAAGAAAACGAGGTGTATGACAACGAAGCCCACGGCGGCCGGGACGGCGGCGGCGGTATCTACGCTTTTGCCTATAACGACGGCGATGTCCGGGTGATCAACAACATCGTGCGGGACAATGTCAGCGATAAAAAAGCCGGCGGTATCTTCGCGTACGACGCCAGGATTATCGGCAACCGGGTTATTGATAATCAGGCCGGGTGGACCGGCGGCGGCATATACGCCATCCAGGCCGTATTGAAAGAAAATACCGTGACCGGAAACACCTCCCCCAGCGGCGGCGGTATTTATACCCGGGAATGCCAGCTGAACAAAAACCTGATCTGGAAAAACCGCGCCCAGGAAGGTGCCGGTCTGTATCACGATGGGGATGGCAGCATCACCGGCAATACCCTGGTGGAAAATGAGTGCCCGGAACCGCTGGGCTGTGGCACCATCGTTCTTTCGGGTAACCCGGAGATGCGTCGCAACAACATAATCGCTGCCGACGGGTATGCCCTGAAATACATGTCGCACAGCCTTTCCCCGGACCTGCGGGCGGTCGAAAACTACTGGGGTACGGCCGCCAGTGAAGACATCGAATACCTGATCTGCGATTGGCTGGAGAACTCCGATGTGGGGCTGGTCCGATATAAACCGTATCTCTCCCGGCCGGCCGAGGGTTCCTGCCCGTTTCCCGCGGACGCGCCGCTGATGACGGAAATCTCCTGTCCGGACCTGGTGGACGGCACCATTAGGGGATTGATTGAAACGGACACGGAACTGGGCGGTGCCGGGGAAAAATACGTAATTGAGGGCAACCTCCTGGTCCGGGAAGGCAGGAATCTGACCATTCAGCCGGGGACGGAACTGTTTCTGCGAAAGGGGGCTTCCTTGAGGGTCCGGGGCCAGCTTTTCGCCATCGGGGAAAAAGAAGCGCCGATTCGTTTTACCGGGGACGATTCCGTTTCTTGGGGCCATATCATTTTTGAAAACCGCAGCCTGGATGAAGCGGACCAGGAGCGTTCGGAAAAGAGCCGCATGGAGCACTGCCTCATTGAGAACGGCAGCGGGGTTCTCATGGACGGCCAGGGCGCGGATATGATGTATTGCGATATCCGCGGCAACCAGGGCACGGGAATCCGCATCAAGGAGGTGCCGGTTACCATCGGGCATTGCCGTATCACCGATAACGTCAGCCAGTCCGACGGCGGCGGCCTTTATGTCTATGGCAGCAAGACGGTCCTGGTGCATGACAATGAGATCATGGACAATTGCGCCGCCGACGGCGGCGGTATTTTCGCCTATGGTTATCAATCCAATGCCGCCGTGGATATCCGCCGCAATCTGGTGACCCAAAACCGCAGCCGCGGCGATGGCGGTGGGTTGTGGATCTCGCGTTCGGCCGTGGTGGGAAATACCATTGTTGATAACCAGACCGACGACAAGGGCGGCGGCATATATGCCAGTTTCGCCCTGGTGCATGACAACACCGTCAAAGAGAATATCGCCGATTCCGGGGGCGGCATCTACGCCGAAGCCAACAGTTCCCTGAAGCAGAATACCATTACCGCCAATACCGGTCTGGGCACCGGCGGCGGGGTTTACCTCAACTACTGGGGGCTGAGCATGCACAACAAGACCTTTGCCAACAATATCATTGAA
Organism: uncultured Desulfobacterales bacterium; assembly: GCA_964439745.1. Lineage (GTDB taxonomy): Bacteria > Desulfobacterota > Desulfobacteria > Desulfobacterales > Desulfosudaceae > CAYTQK01. The sequence goes on along the minus strand of CAYTQK010000112.1, from coordinate 5,749 downwards.
AACAACGATGTCTCCGATCCGGACGGCACCGGCGGCGTAGTGGTTACCGGAGAGTTGAAATTCCTGAATAACAGCATTTACGGCAACACCGGTTTTCAGCTGCATAACCTCACCCCGGCTGCAGAAAAAGATCTTGCAGCGCCGGGTTGTTACTGGGGTACCACCGCGGCCGATAAAATCGAGGCCATGATTTTTGACGGCCGGGACGATGCGGCGCTGTCCCGGGTGGAATATCAGCCTTTCGCGCCATCGCGGCAAGCGGCCCTGGAAAAGGTGGTGGAAGAGGAATAAGGAGATGGACATGAACCAAAAGAAGAGAACGGCCGCGCCGGTCGCCGCAGACGGCGGTGCAGCCGCCCCGGAAAAACGGAAAAACCTGCCGGATTTTGCCGCGCACCTTATGGAGTACGAGGAGGCCCTGCGCCTGTGTTTGTCGGCGGTGCCGGCCACCCCGGCCGTCGAAACGGTCCCCCTGGTGGACAGCCTCGACAGGATTCTGCGGGCGGATGTGGAGAGCGCCCTGGCCGTGCCGCCGTTCAACAAGTCCACCATGGACGGGTATGCCGTCAAAGCCGTTGACGTAGAGGCCGCCGCCGCGGAAACACCCGTCATCCTGCGGGTGGTGGATGAGGTGCCGGCGGGGCGTGTTTCTTCGCGGGTGCTGCGCTCCGGGGAGGCGGTCCGGATCATGACCGGTGCCGCCGTGCCGGAAGGGGCGGACGCGGTCATCAAGATCGAAAAGACCCGGACGGTGGATGCGGACCGGGTGGAGATTCTCGACGGCGCCGGGGAAAATCACTATATTATTCACCGGGGCCGGGATCTGCTGCCCGGGCAGAAAGTGGCCGCCGCGGGGACCAGCGTGGATGCCGTTCTCATGGGCATCATGGCCAGCTGCGGCGTGGCCGAGGTGACAGTGTCCCGGAAGCCGGCCATCGGGATCATTTCCACCGGCAGTGAACTGGTGCCGCCCGGTCAGCCCCTGGCCGACGGCCGGATTTACGACATCAACGGCTATTTTCTTCATGGCTTTCTCCAAAAGGCCGGGGTGCTTGTCGCCCCGCCCGAGCGGGTGGCCGACAAGTCCGGCCGGCTGCTGACCGCCCTGGAGCAGAACAGCGGCAAGGATATCCTGCTCCTGTCCGGCGGTGTCTCGGTGGGGGATTACGATATCGTGCATGAGACGCTGCAGCGGGCCGGGGTCCGGGAAATTTTCTGGCGGGTGCGGGTCAAACCCGGCAAACCCCTTTTTTTCGGGAAAAAGGGGCACACCCTGATCTTTGGTCTGCCGGGCAACCCCGTCTCCTCGGCCACCAATTTTTTCCTGTTCGTTAAACCGGTCATTGACAAGATGCTCGGTAAAAACTACTGGGGCCTGAAAACCGGTTATGCCCGGGTCCGCAACAGCCGCATACTGCGGCCGGGACGGCGCAAGTTTCTCAAGGGAATGCTGCAGGAAAAGGGGGCGGACCAGCAGGTCTGGATCATTTCCGAGCAGCGCTCCGGGATCTTCAGTCCCATGCGCGAGGCCGATGTCTTTATTGAGGTGCCGGAAGATGTTAAGATGATCCGGGAAGGTTCGTTGATGAAAATCCACTACCTGGAAAAATAAGACCTGACTGGGGAGAGAGGATGAGCTATATCAGCCTGAAGGACAAGCAGGTGTTTATTACCGGTGCCTCGTCCGGGATCGGCCGGGCCCTGTCCCGGGCCTTTGCCGAACAGAGCGCCGGCCTGGTGCTGGCCGCACTGGACCAGGAAAAGGAGGTCCTGGAATCCTGGGCGGAGGAACTGGATGAGTCGTATGGCGTAACCGTGCACACCCTGACCGGCGACCTGGCCCGGCCGGAAGGACCGGCGGAGATGTACGAGCAGGTCCGGGAGCTGGTGCCCCGGATCGACGTGCTGGTCAACAACGCCGGCACCATGGCTTTCGGGCTTTTTCATGAATTGTCCCTGGTCGACCAGGAGCGGGTATTGGCCGTCAACCTGCGGGCCTACCTGGTCCTGATGCGGCTTTTTCTGCCCGACATGGTGGCCCGCGGCAGCGGCCACGTCTTCAACGTCAGTTCGGTTTCCGCCTTTGTGCCGACCCCCCGTCACACCGTTTACGGCGCCACCAAGGCCTTTGTTCAGAGCATGAGCGAGGCCGTTCACCAGGAGCTGAAAGGCACCGGCGTTACCGTGTTTACGCTCAATCCCGGCTATACGGACACGCCCCTGCTGCGGGGCGGTGGTTTTCCGGATAAGCTCCGGTTTTACTCCTTCGCCGGGAAAAGCAGTCCGGACACCATCGCGGACAAGGGAGTGCAGGCCTTTATGCGGGGCAAGCGGGTCTATATTCCCGAACCGCACCTGTGGTTCCTGTTTTTCGTTATGAACCGGTTTACCCCCCGGCGGATGATCAATGCCATATCCGAGAAAATGGTGCAAGGGGTATAACCTGAATATGGTATAAAAGAGGAGCATCATGAAGGGACGGTCAGAGAACAAGGTCTTTTTGGAACAGGAACCCCGGTTTGACGATATCATGTGCAGTCTCCGCGCCACCGGCAAACAGCCCAAAGGCATCATCAGGGAAATGAAGCAGGTCATGGCCATCGCCCGCCGGTTCAACGAAGAAGTGGTCCGGCCGAACGTGGACGCCCTTGATCTGAAGATGCACGCCGACCCGGATTATCTGCCCTGGGATTTTGTCAAGACGGCCAACCAGTGGGGGTTTTATTCCATGTTTATCCCCAAGATTTTCGGGGGAAAGGGATACAGCCTCTCCTGCATCGGCTACTTCATGGAAGAGATCGGCTCGGCCTGCGCCGCCATGGCCAACCTCATCGGCGTTCACTACCTGGGCTACGTGGCCCTGGCTTCCGCCTGGAACATGCGGCTGGCCGACCACATCTCCCGGGACGTGGTCAAGGGGGAAGAGACCGGCCAGCCCTGCCTGATCTCCTTTGCCATGACCGAACCGGATGCCGGCACGGACTCCCAGAACGTGGAGTTCATGGACATCGGCAACCTGGCCTGCCATGCCCGCAAGGTGGAAGGCGGCTATGAGGTCAGCGGCAGCAAGATTTTCATCAGCAACGGCCACCTGTCCACCTGGCACATGCTGTTCGCCTATACCGACCTGGACAAGGCCTCCGAGAACATGGTCATGCTGGCGGTCAAGACGGGCGACAAGGGCTTTTCCTTTGGAAAAAGGGAAAAAAAGATGGGGCAGAAAGGCTCCATCGCCAGCGAGCTGATCTTTCAGAACTGCTTTGTGCCCGATGAATACGTGCTGCTGGACAACCCGCAGATCGCCGGTTTCAAACGGTCCCCCCGGCAGATCAACGAGCAGATCCTGGCCAATATCTGGTCCGCTTCGCGCATGGGCGTCAGCGCCTTTGGCACGGGTGCCGCCCGCGGGGCCTTTGAACAGGCCCTGCGCTTTGCCCGCCAGACCACGGTGGAAGGGCAGTGCCTGATCCATTACGAGTGGTGCCAGTCCCTGCTGGCGGAAATGTATAAAAATGCGGCCGTGGCCCGGCTGACTCATTTCGAATCCGGCTATGCCAACGGCCTGGACGGCGTGGCCAAGGCCACCAATGCCAGGCTGATGTATTACCTGCTGAAAATTACGCCGGTATCCTTTTTCGGCGTGCTGGCCCGCCCCTTTTTTAAGCTGCCGCTGGCCACCTGGCTGTTCCGGAAGATCTCCTTTGACGGCCAGAGCGACGAGGAGATCGACCGCATTGACGGCTGGGGGTCGCTGGCCAAGTTCGTCGGCACGGACGCGGGCATGCAGAACAGCCGGCTGGCCATGGAGCTGATGGGGCAGGCCGGCGTCCGCCACGATCAGCGGGCTGAAAAAATCACCCGGGATGCCAAGCTGTACCAGATTTACGAGGGCACCAACCAGATTAACCGCATCAACCTGTTTAAACGGATGATCGGCCGCACCTGCCAGGGAGTGCCGGTTTTTTCCCCGGAGTGTGATTGCTTGACGGCCTCACATTCGATGAACTGATTTCATAAATGGAAATGCTTACCTTTCGGTCATAACGAAAAGGAGTCACGTCATGCGCTTAGCTGACAACAAGGAACTGAAGATGCTTGACAATGCTTCCCGGGAATTCGCCCGCAAGGAGCTGGCCGTCGGACGGGAGGAAAACGACCATTATCCCTTTGGACCGTTTTTTGACCGGATCCTGGAGCAGGCCTTTGAGCTGGATTTCTTTCATATTATGCTGCCGGAAAAACTGGGCGGGGTGGGGCACGGCACGGCCGCCCTGTGCCTGATCCTGGACAACATCTGCCGCCAAGACAGCAGTCTCGGCGGCATCATCTTCACCAATACCGTGGCCCAGGAGATCCTCCTGGCCGCCGGGCAGGAAAAGGTGCTGGCGGAAATTACCGCCGACCCCAAAACCGTTTACGATTTTCTCATCGCCTGCCCGGTCATGACCAATCCCCTGGAGAGCCCGGTGAAACTGAAGGCAGTGCCGGATGGCGAGGAATTCCGCCTGACCGGATCCACGGAATACGTCGTCCTCGGCGGCCTGGCCGGCCATGCCCTGCTGCCCGCCGTCTTCGAAGGCGACGGCAAAATCGCTTATTTTCTGGTGGACGCGGCCGCCACGGGGATCACCAGGAGCGACGTCGTGGTCAGCCACGGACTGCATGCCTGTCCGGCCGTGGATATGCAGCTGCGCGATGTTCCGGCCCGGCCGGTCGGCGCGGATCAGGCCGATACCGGCTGGCTGCGCGAGGTCTATCTCCGCATGCAGCTCATCGCCGCGGCCATGGCCGGCGGGGTCATGAAAGGCTCCCTGCAGGAAGCCCTGGGATATTGCCGGGAACGCTCCCAGGGCGGCCGGAAAATCCGGGACTGGTCGGAAGTACAGATGCTGCTTTCCGCCATGGCCGTTCAGGCGGAGGTGGCCGATATGCTGGTAGAGGATGCCTGCCGGAGCGTGAGCGGCCGGGAAAACGGCTGGAAAAATAAGCTTCAGGCAGCGGCCCTGCACGTGCTCGGGGCGGCCCCCCAGGTGGTTACCGACGGTATCCAGGCCCTGGGCGGCGTGGGCTACATGAAGGATTTCGGCCAGGAAAAACGCTTCCGTGACCTGGGCCATATCCAGGCCTTCCTGGGGTATTTTCCCATGAAGAAGATCCGGTACATCCGGGAACTGTTGTAACCAATCTGCTGGCGGTAAATTTCCAGGCAGCGCGGAGTTGCTGGGTCTCTGCCGGGGAAGACAACGCCATGGCCCGGAATGCGGCATGAAAATTATTCATATCGTCGGACGGACAAAAAGCGGCAAGACCACCCTGATCGTCGACCTGGTCCGGGAGTTGACCGACCGGGGACGGCGGGTCGGCACCCTTAAGCACAGCGGCCATGCCCACGAGCTGGACCGGCCCGGCAAGGATTCCTGGAAGCATCGCCAGGCCGGCAGCATCCCGGCCGCGGTCACCACCACCGATCAGATGGCCGTGTTTCTGCCCCGGCAGCCGGATGAAAATCCCTTTGAGCGGCTGGCCGCCTTGTTTTCGACCTGTGATGTGGTCTTGGTGGAAGGGTATATTGAGGGTCCCGGCGTGAAACTGGAAGTCTGGCGGGCGGTCCGGGAAGTTCCGCCGATCTACGCGGCAAGAAGCGGCCTGTCCGCCGTGCTAACGGATGATCCTAGTCAGACCGATCTGCCGGGCGGGCCGCGCAGCGACGTGAAGGGACTGGCCGATAAGATTCTGGCCCTGTGAAAAG
>CAYTQK010000111.1:0-9787 GCA_964439745.1 uncultured Desulfobacterales bacterium | reverse complement strand
TTTATTGTTGTTTACATTATATGCCATGGTGAACAAAAATCATAAAAAATAAAAGTAAAAAGTTTAACTTTTTCTTTTTTTTTATTTAATTCATTGATTTTTCGACAATATAAATTTTGAGCAAACCGGAAAAAAAACTTGACAGATAATTATTTTTATATAAAAGTAAAAAGTACAGCTTTTAACTTTTGATAGTTTTTAAAAACCGTTTCCTGGTTTATCCAGATCAAACCGCAATTATTCAAGGGGGGGCGCATGATCGCCAAAATCATCAAAGCAATCATTTTCGCAGGGCTCATGACCGGGATTTATTTTATCGCGGCCAATATCGCCTATTATCACTTCAACGGTGAATCCATGTTCGCCAATTACCATTATTACGCCTGGGTGCAATACGCCATCGGCGCCGCCCCCATGTTCGTCGGCGCCTTGATCGTGGAGTTGCTGCGGGCCTTGCTGGCCAAAAAGTGATTGTTGCGGACGAAAAAAGCATCAACAATTGTCAAGGAAGCAGGCGATGAATGTCGTGACCAGTATAGAAGATAGCGTACCCGAAAAAAAGTCGGACGAAAAAAAAGGCGGGGGGCTGTCCCGCCGGGAGTTTCTGCACAAGGGAATTTCAGTGGCCGGCTGGGGGGTGGTTTTTGCCAGCGTCGGCGTGGGCCTGTATGAAGGCCTGCGTTTCTTATACCCGTCGGTGGTCTTTCATCCGCCCAGCAAGTATGTCATCGGCCAGATCAAGGACTTTGTCACCGACGAGCGCCCGGATCAATACGGTGTGATCTTCGTTGATAACCGGTTCAAGAAGGATCACCGCTTTTTCGTGGTGCGGGAAAAAGGCCGGGTATATGCCCTGTTCGCCCGCTGCACGCACCTGGGCTGCACCGTCAACTGGTTCGAGGACTTGAATATTTTTAAATGTCCCTGCCACGGCAGTGAATTTCATTCCAACGGGGTGGAATTTGCCGGGCCGGCCCCGCGTCCCCTGGACAGGCACAACATCGCCATGGACAGCGGCGGCAATATCATTGTGGATACCGCCCAGGTATTTTCTGAGCAGGAGTTTGAAGACCAGAAAATATACATCGAGGTGGGCTAATGCAGGAAGCTATCATGTTACGCGAAGAAATTCCGGAAAGTCACGAAGAGCTGCGCAACCAGGATGAAAAAGTCGCCGGGAAGCGCAAAGTAAAAAGGATTGCGGTGATATCCGAGTGGTGTACCGGCTGCGGCGGTTCCCCGGTCTGCCTGGTGTACTGCAAGTTTAGCGCTCTGCAGCTGGTGGCTGATCCGGAAAATTATCCCTTCCAGCGGATGACCGTCAACAGGGACCTCTGCGTCGGCTGCGGGGCTTGCGTCAGCGGGGGAAAAGACGGGCTGATGCTGACCGGATGCCCGTGGAATGCCATCAGCCTGATGACTCGGCGGTAAGCCGGGCATACGAACATTCGGGTTGAAGCAACAGGAGGAGTCATGAGCGGAAAAACATGAGCCGGACGGATCCATACTTTTTTCACCGGGGAAGGCGGGTCCGGGGACAACGGCAGCACCGACCAAAGACGCTGCGCACGGCAACGGGGTTTACCGTTTCAACGAATGAATAACTATAATGCAAGTAAAGGGGGCACTATGAAGAGAGTCGAAATCTCCCGAAGGACATTTCTCAAGGGGGCGGGGGCGACGGTTGCCTTGTTGTCCTTGAATTCTCTGGGGTTTATGGGAGGCAACGGCCTGGCCAATGCCACGGAAAAGGTGTTTGAGGACTGGAAGTATTCCAACTGGGAGAATCTGCATCGGGAAGAATGGACCTGGGACAAGGTGACCTACGGAACCCATCTGGTGGACTGCTATCCCGGCAACTGCCTCTGGCGGGTCTATTCCAAGGACGGCATCGTCTTCCGGGAAGAGCAGGCGGCCAAGTACCCGGTCATTGATCCTTCGGGACCGGATTTCAATCCCCGGGGCTGTCAGAAGGGCGCCTCCTACAGCATCCAGATGTACAACCCTGATCGACTCAAGTACCCCATGAAGCAGATCGGCGGCCGCGGCAGCGGTAAATGGAAGCGCGTCAGCTGGGACCAGTGCCTGACCGAAATCGCCGAAGGCATCGTGGACGGCCTGGACAAAGAAGGGCCGGAATCGATCATTTTTGAAAGCGGTCCCGGCAACGGCGGCTACGTCCACGTTATGGCCGTGCACCGTCTGATGGTCGGCCTGGGCGCCACGGTTCTGGACCTGGACTCCACCATTGGCGACTTTAACCGGGGGATTTACGAGACGTTTGGAAAATTCCAGTTCATGGATTCCGTGGACGGCTGGTATTTTGGAAAATTGCAGCTGATCTGGCATATGAACCCGGTCTATACCCGGATTCCTTCCTATCACTTTATTTCCGAAGCCCGTTACAACGGTGCCGAAGTCATCACCATCGCGCCGGACTACAGTCCCAGCGCCATGCACGCCGATGAATTCATTCCGGTGGAAATGGGTTCCGACGCCGCCCTGGGCAATGCCGTCTGCCAGGTGCTAATTGAAAAGGGCTGGGTGGATTATCCCTTTGTCAAGGAGCAGACCGACCTGCCGCTGCTGGTACGCACGGACAATGACGAATTTCTCAAGGCCTCGGAGGTGGAAAAGGGCGCCCGGGAAGACCAGTTCTGCTTCTGGGATGCCAAGAACAGCAAGGTCGTGCTGGCGCCGCTGGAAACCCTGAAGCTGCCGTGTGATCCCGCCCTGGAAGGTACCTTTACGGCCACCCTGGCCAACGGCAAGCAGGTCACCGTGCAGCCGGTTTTTCACCGCCTCAAGAAGATGCTCAACCGGGATTATACCCCGGAGAAGGCCGCGGCCATCTGCAAGACCCATCCGGACACCATCCGCCGGCTGGCGGAAAAATGCTACAAGGCCAGCGGCAGCATCCAGGTGATGGTCGGCTGGAATTCACCAAAATACTACCACGGCGATCTCATCGAACGGGTCATGTGCCTGTTACTGGCCCTGACCGGCAGCTACGGCAAAAAGGGCTGCGGCATCCGCGGCTGGAACGAATCCCTGTTCGAAGGCGCCTTTACACAGATATTCAAGAAAAAGATCGGCATGGTCAACCTGGCCAAGCAGCTGCCGGTCATGCGAAGGGTCTGGAACCAGTTCAAGCGCGAGGACAGCACCATTTCCGATGAAATGGCCTCCATCAAACAGGAACGGGTGATTGATCGCAACCTGGTCAACTACACCATTCCCGCCTTTCTCTATTACAACCATTCTGCGTATAAAAAGGCCTGGGACAACAAGGACTGGCATTGCCCCACCATGAAACGGCCCTTCCAGGAATATTTCGACGAGGCCGTGTCCAAGGGCTGGTGGGAGGGCTATGTCAAGCCGGCCGCCGACCAGAAACCGACCGTCTACTGCTGGATGGGGACTAACCCGGCCCGGAAGAACCGGGGCTGGATAAAAAATATCCTGGGCTCGCTCTGGGACAAGTACGACACCATTTTCGGGTTTGAAACCCGCTGGTCCACCACCCTGCTGTACGGCGATTATGCGCTGCCCTGCGCCGGCTTCTATGAAAAGCTGGATACGCGTTTTCCCACCCCCCACGTGCCCTGGCTGACCCTGACCGACGAGGCTGTCAAGCCCATCGGCGAAGCCAAGACCGAGTGGGAGATCTGCCGCATACTGGGAGAAAAGATCGAACAGGTGGCCAGGAAGCGGGGCAAGACCAAGTTTGCGCCCAAGGTTCCGCCGGACAAGAATTATTATGAATTTTTGAAACATTTTGCCACCCGGGACAATGATGCCAATGTCAACCTGGAGGAGTTCGGCAAGTGGCAGCGAATGGGCGCTTCCGACAATTTTGACGAGGTCATGGAAGACGCCCTGTCCTCCAGCGTCATGCTGGGCAATCTGCCGCCGGGGACCGATCTGAAATACATGCGCAAGGAGGGCATCGTCCGCTTCGTGGATGTCTCCATTTTCGATCCGGTCACCATGAACCTGGCCACGGATATCAAGCCGGACGAACCCATCGTGCCGCTGACCTGGCATACCGGCGAGAAAAAAATTCCCTATCCCACCTATAACCGGCGGATCCAGTTCTATATCGACCATCCCTGGTTCCTTGAAGCCGAGGAGGAACTGCCGGTGCACAAGGACAATCCCAGTATCGGCGGCCAATACCCGCTGCGTCTGACCAGCGGCCATCAGCGCTGGAGCGTTCATTCCATATGGATCAGCAATGAGCAGCTGCTGCGCACCCACCAGGGCCGCCCGTTCATGTTCATGAGCCCGGAGGATGCCGGCAAGCGCGGCATCAAGGACGGCGACCTGGTCCGGGTGCATAATGATTTTGATACCTTCAAGATTCACGTCAAGGTCACCCCGGCTGCCCGGCCGGAAAAGAGCGCGGCCAAGCCCGGCCAGGTGATCATCTACCACGCCTGGGAACCGTTCATGTTCCCCGAGTGGAAGAGCTATGACGCCGCCATTCCCGGCATGATCAAGTGGCTGGACCTGGTCAACAACTACGGTCATTTGCGTTACTGGCGCTGGAACTGGTGCGCCCAGCCCATCGACCGGGGTATTGCCGTGGAAGTGGAGAAAGCCTGAGTCGGGGACAACTGATGAGAAACGGACCGGCTGTGATAATCAATTTAACGAATAGAGGTGCCATATGGAAAAGATAGTCAGTAAAAAGGTCTCCGCCTCCTCCAGCGAACTGCTGAATTGCCAAAGCGGGCTCTGGCAGAGCGGCCATAAGGTGGTCGAAACAACGGCCACCCCGCTTGCCAACCAACCCTCTCCATATATCAAGGGCGTTTATGAGGAAGACAAGATCGGGGCCGTCAAGAAATTTTCTATCAAAAGTGTTCATAACGGCAAGGATATCTTCTTTTATTTCGAGTGGGACAGCCCCAATCCGAACACGCAAATCGCCGATATTCAGGTATTCCCGGACGGCGTGGCCTTGCTGTTTCCGTTTAAGGATATCGACAAGACCCAGATCAATGAAATGGGTTCCCAGGAATATCCCACCAATGCCTGGTATTGGCGGCCGGATTTTGAACAACCGAAAAACCAGATTTCCCATGGCTTGTCAACTTCCATTTATACGGACAAGACGTCCATTAAATCGGACTCCGAATGGGCCAACGGGAAATGGCACGTGGTCATGGGCCGTCCCCTCAAGGCCAATCGCAAGGGGGAGGAAACCATTGATCTGCAGCCGGGTCAGAAAATCGGCATCGGTTTTGCTGTCTGGGAGGGCGGCAACGGGGAACGCGGCGGGGTGAAAGCCTTCAGCAAGGAATGGATGGAACTGGTCGTCGCGCCGTAAAACCCGCGGATCGCGGCCGGCAGCGGCATAACGGCTGCCGGGGGGAAAGAGAATGTAACCCAACAGAGGAGAAGATATCATGGCTGTTGATGAAAAAGAGCTCACACAGAGGGAAAAAGAACTGGCCAAGCAGTTTGAGGAAGCCAAGGAAATGCTGCGCAAGTGCGATCACCAGGTGGGCATGGTAATGGACTTGAACAAATGCATCGGCTGCCAGCTCTGTTCCATGGCCTGCAAGACCTTGTGGACGAGCAAGGAAGGCCGGGAATACATGTGGTGGAACAAGGTCAATACCATGCCCGGCAAGGGGTCGCCCAAGGACTGGGAGAAGATGGGCGGCGGTTACAAGGTCAAATTCGGCGGCAAGGTCATGGAGCCGATCCGGGGGAAACATCCCACCAAAAAAGAGTTCGGCGACATGTGGGATTACAACTGGAACGAGGTGATCAACAGCAAGGCCGGGGATGCACATCTGCAGGCGAAAAACCAGGAGGACGGTACCGAACCGGACTGGGGCATGAACTGGGACGAGGATCAGGGCGCCGGCAAGTATCCCAACTCTTTTTACTTCTACCTGCCGCGCATCTGTAATCACTGCTCCTACGCCGCCTGTATCGACGCCTGTCCCCGCAATGCCATTTATAAGCGGGAAGAGGACGGGGCGGTGGTGATCGACCAGGATCGCTGCAAAGGCTACCGCTTCTGCCTGGAAGCCTGTCCCTACAAAGTCATTTATTACAACTTTATCACCGATACCAGCATGAAGTGCATCTTCTGCTATCCCCGCCTGGAAGAAAAGGTGGCCAATGCCTGCGCCCGGCAGTGCACGGCCCGGGTGCGCTGGGTCGGTTACGTGGACAAACCCGAAAGCATTATCTACAAGCTGGTCAAGGTGTGGAAGGTGGCCCTGCCGCTGCACGCCGAGTACGGCACCAATCCCAATGTGTTTTATATTCCGCCGCTGGCGCCGCACCGGCTGGACAAGAACGGCAAGGTCGACACCACCAAGCCGCGCATCCCGCGGGAATACCTGCGCTACCTGTTCGGACCCGAAGTGGACAACTCCCTGGAAATCATGAAAAATGAACTGGAGAAAGTTCGCAACGGCGGCCGTTCCGAGCTCATGGAGATTCTCATCGCCAAGGAATGGACCCATATGTTTGACGAGTTTAAAAAGGATCCGGCCACCATGGAAAGAAAACCGTCCAAGGCCGGGGAATACACCCGTCCGGGAACAAAGTAGACGCGCCTCTGAGCAGGGTAGCCGTATTGTTTAAAAAATCGTAACCGCGAGGAAGTTTTTATGAACGCAACCGCGATAGACCAGTCTATCTATGAAGATGACCGCGTGACAACCATCCAGTCGGCCGAACTGACCACCGCCGAGGCGAAGCAGATGGCGGCGCGGAGTAATATGTATGCGCTGCTGGCGGATGTCTTCCGCTACCCGGACAGTGAATTTCTGGCTTTTGTGCGCCAGGGAGAGCTTCGGCAGGTCGTGCCGGAGATGGCCGCCGACCTGCCGTTTTCTTTCGGACTGGATGCCGAAGGAACAGCACGGCTGCAGATCCCCGACGAAATCGGCAATGACGACGTGGAGGCCGGGTTTATCCGCCTGTTTGAAGCCGGACCGGGCGATCCGCCCTGTCCGCTGGTGGAAGGCAAGCATGTCAAGGATGCCAACCGCCGGGCCATTTTCGAGGACCTGATCCGTTTCTACAACCATTTCGGCCTGAGTTACGATGAAGGCTCCCATGAGGACCGGCCGGATCATATTATTTATGAAGTGGAGTTCATGCATTACCTGTCTTTTCTGACCCTGCGGGCGGTGCAGGAATCCAAAAATCTCCATGATTATCTGCTGGCGCAGCGGGACTTCATCCTCCATCACCTGATCAAATGGTCCGAGCTCCTGGCCCAGCGTCTGCGGGATATTGCCGCCGAACTGGAAGAAGACGAGGTCGCCCTTTTTTATGGCAACCTGGCCGGGCTTCTGGATCGTTTTGTCCGCGGTGATTATGAATATCTGGAAATGTCGCTCGACGAGGAAGAGGAATCCTGAAGGCCGTTTTCGCGGAGATTGCTGACAAAGTGAAGTTCCGAAGGAAACAAAGCCAAACAGCCATGCCATATTCGGATTCATGCTGCTGATGAAATTTGATAAAATCTGGGAAAGTTCCGTCTGGCGGTCAGTGTTTCGGCATAAACTGACGGACACGCCCCGCAACCGGGCGTTGTCCGTCACCTCCAATTTTTTTCTTCATGTCCACCCGGTTCAGACCAAGTCCTCGGCGCTGAAATTCCGGTTCACCTTCTGCCTGGGCGGTCTGACCCTGCTGATGTTTATCATTGAAACCATCACCGGGGTGCTGTTGATGTTTTATTACCGGCCGGTGCCCGAATATGCCTACCTGGACATCAAGCTGCTGGAACACACGGTTTTGTACGGCATGTTTCTCCGGAACATGCACCGCTGGGCCGCACACGCCATGGTGATCCTGGTAATGCTGCACATGCTGCGGGTTTTTCTGACGGGCTCGTATAAACCGCCCCGGGAATTCAACTGGGTGGTGGGGGTGCTGCTGCTGGTGATCACCCTGCTGCTGAGCTTTACCGGCTACCTGCTGCCCTGGGACCAGTTGGCTTTCTGGGCCATTACGGTGGGAACGAAGATGGCCGCGGCCACGCCTTTTTTGGGCAGCGAAGGGCCGTTTCACCAGTTCTTCGGCATTCATCAGTATAACGATATGCAATACCTGCTGCTGGGGGACAGCAAGGTCGGGGGCAACGCCCTGCTGCGTTTTTACGTGCTGCACTGCGTGCTGCTGCCCCTGGCCTGCGTCATCCTGATGGCGGTTCATTTCTGGCGGATCCGGAAAGACGGCGGCATTTCGCGGCCTTTGTAATCAAGAGGATGCAAATAACGGTGGACAAAGAAAATCAGGAAAACCGTCCGGCGGCGCCGGCGGAAACGGAGAAACCGCTTTTCGTTTTTACCGTTCCCGACCTGGTTTCCCGGGAATTGGTGGCCGTGCTGCTGGCGCTGATTGTTCTTTTTATCTGGTCGGTGGGGATTGATGCGCCTCTGCGGGCCATGGCGGATCCCAACTGGACCGAGAACCCGGCCAAGGCTCCCTGGTACTTCGTGGGCCTGCAGGAACTGTTGGTTTATTTTGATCCCTGGATCGCCGGTGTCTGCGTTCCCGGCATCATCATCCTGGGGCTGATGGCCATCCCCTACCTGGACACCAACCCCCGGGGAGTGGGGCAATATCATTTCCGCACCCGCAAGTTCGCCGTGTCGGTGTTCATGACCGGTTATATTCTCTGGTTCGCCCTGATCGTGTTCGGGCAGTTCTTCCGGGGACCGAACTGGCATTTTTACTGGCCCTGGGAGGACTGGTCCATTGAAAAGGATGCCGAAGTACAGCTGGTCAACTTGCCCAATCATATCGGTTTTGCCCTCCTGGGCGCCTATTTTTTGCTCGGGACCACCCTGCCGGCGCTGCTGCGGCGTTCCTTTTTCAAAGAACTGGGCTGGGTCCGGTACCTGGCTACCTTTGTGCTGTTTCTCCTGATGTACGGGGTGATTATCAAGATTGTCCTGCGGATTTTTTTCCATATTAAATACATCGTTGCCACACCATATTTTTCAATATGAAAACCAAGAAATCGATATCGATACGGGCATCTTTGGGAATCCGGATCCTTTTTGTCGTCATAGCCATTCTGGCCCTGGGAACCACGGTCTACGTGATGGTGGCCGAGCAGCGGAACCGCCAGGAATGGCGGCAATACCAGGCCTTGTATAATGAACAATATGCCGACATCCTGGCCGAAAAGATAACCCAGGCCAAAGCGGCCGGGGACGAAGAAGCGCAGCAGAAATGGGAAAAACTGAACCGGGATCTGAAGCGTTCCGGCGAAATCAAGATCCGGGACATTTTTCTGCCGGAAGCCCAGGTCCGCGATCTTTGTATCACCTGTCATGCCGGCATCAAGAACGACTTGTTCGCGGATGCGGAAAATCCCTTGAAAGCGCATCCCCAGGAAATTGTGGCGGATCATAAAATCGGCCAGGACGGTTGCACCCCCTGTCATCACGGCCAGGGAGTTGGGCTGAACGTAAACAAGGCGCATGGTTACGAGGAAAACTGGGAGAAACCCCGGATTCCCATGGAATACATCCAAAGTTCCTGTTTTGAATGCCATGAAACCGTGTACGGCCTGAAGGGGGCGGAAAAAGGCGCCGCGGGCAAGGTCCTGTTTGTCGATTTCGGCTGCTACGGCTGCCACGACGCCAATATCATCAGCGGCCTGCCCAAGTATTCCACCCCTTTCAGCGGCCTGTCCCGGAAAGTGGCAACCCCCAAGTGGGTCGCCAAATGGTTGGAGGACCCGGCGGCCATCCGGCCGGGCACCATGATGCCCGATTTTCGCGTCAGTGAAGAG
>CAYTQK010000110.1:1295-9804 GCA_964439745.1 uncultured Desulfobacterales bacterium | reverse complement strand
CACTGCCCGGGGGTTGCGTGCCTGCGCCCTGTTCAGCTGCGCGGGTTAACTGTGTGCCGAACGCATCGCCGCGGCCCGGCTGATTGGTTGTTCCGACGCGCTGCGGGGCTGGCTGCCCGGCGGGCTGACCATCGTCACCGGCGGCGTCTGCACGGTCTTTACGGCCCTGACCGGCGCCAGCGGCATTACCATCATCGCCTGCGGCGGCATCCTCCTGCCGGCCCTGGTGTCCAGCCGCTATGGCCGCTCCTTTTCCCTGGGCCTGATCACCGCCTCGGGCAGTTCCGGCGTCCTCTTTCTGCCCAGCCTGCCGATTCTCATTTACGGCATGGTGGCCGGGGTGGATATCACCGTGCTCTTTATCGCCGGCATCCTGCCCGGCCTGCTCATCGTGCTGCTGCTATCCGGGTATGGCGTAATCTACGGAGTGCGGCACCGGGCCACGGTGACGCCCTTTTCTCTGAAACGACTAGGCGCCAGCCTGTGGGAGACCAAGTGGATCATGCCTCTGCCGGTCATTGTCGTGGGCGGGATTTATACCGGTTCGATCACCGTGGGCGAGGCCGCCTCGGTCACGGCGGTGTACGCCCTGGTGACCGAATGCCTGATCTACCGGGAGATCACCGCGGAAAAGCTGATTGCCCTGACCGTGGACAGCATGATCATGGTCAGCGCCATTCTCATCGTCATCGCGGTGGCCCTGGGGCTGACCAACTTCCTGGTGGACATGCGGGTGCCCCAGTCGCTGGTGGAGTTTTTGTCCGCCCATATCCACAGCAAGATCGTTTTTCTGCTGCTGCTCAACGTGTTTCTGCTCATCGTGGGCTGCCTGATGGATATTTTTTCGGCCATCATCATCGTGGTTCCCCTGATCGCGCCGGTGGCGGTGCAGTTCGGCATTGATCCGGTCCACCTGGGCATCATTTTTCTGGCCAACCTGGAGATCGGGTACCTCACCCCGCCGGTGGGGGTGAACCTGTTTATCTCCAGCCTGCGCTTTGACACCACTATTCTCAAGCTGTACGGGGTGGTTCTGCCCTTTCTGCTGCTGCTGGTGCTGGCTTTGCTGCTGATCAGCTATATCCCGGAGATCTCACTCTGGCTGGTGGAATTATCCGGAAAACGGATTCCTGTGCTGCAGATATAGGCCCTGGGCGGCGGGAAAAATTGTATTCGCCGGTTTGTCCCGGACCCATGCGGCCGGCACTGATTTGTTTTTCATCATTTTTGTGGTATAATAATTTATAATACGCATTCATTAGAAATCTTACCTGTAAAAATAAGAGGTTAGGGGCGTCATGAAACGATCCGGCGGCAGCCTTGCAACAGGGGGACTCCTGCTGGTAGCGCTCGGGTGGTTGACGGTGTCGGGGTGTGCTACCTGGCTGAAACTGCAGACCGACCTGGCGGTGGTACCCATGGTTTCGGAAATGGTCAGCAAGGCCAGTGACGCCGAAAACCTGCGGGTGGTCAAAGAGGGCATGCCCACCAATATCGTCATGCTGACCGCCCTGGCCAAGATTTCCCCGGACAACCGCCGCCTGCTCAAGGACTGCGCCTTTCTCTATTGCGCCTATGGCATGATGGTGGAAAATGAGGATGCGGAGTATGCTGCCCAGCTATATGCCAACGGCAGGCAGTACGGTATGGACGCCCTGAAAACCGACACCAGGTTCAGAAAAGGGCTGGAAGCGGGTCGGCCGCTGCCGGAGCTGGTAGAATACCTGGATGAGGATTACGCCGAAGCCTTGAGCTGGACCGGCATATGCTCCGGCCTTTGGATTCTGCGCAACATGGATGACGTCACCGCGTTGGTGCGCCTGGTCGATGCCCTGGCCCTGGTCAAGCGCTCCATTGAGCTGGATGAAGATTATTTTTTCGGGATGGGCAAGGCCTTCCTGGGCGCCTATTACGCCCAGGTCCCCGAGAGCCTCGGAACCGGCGGCGGGCCGGCCGCCTCCCGGAAAATGTTCGCCGAAGCCCGGGCGGTAACCGACGGCAAGCTGCTGCTGGTGGACGTGTACGAGGCCCGGTTCCTGCTGTCCCAGATCAAGGATAGGGAAGGATACGTGGCCACCCTGGAGAAGGTGCTGGAGGCGGATCCGGATATCCTCAAAGGCGGCCGGGCCTTTACCGCCATGGCCAAGGTCAAGGCGCGGTATTTTCTGGAGCACAGGAAAGAGTATTTCTGATCCCCCGACGCTACCTTTTTGCCCCGGCCGGCCGAAAAAATCTTGCAACCTTCTCCGCGAACGTGATAGACAGATATATTTTTATGGTGGGTGTAGCTCAGTTGGTAGAGCATCAGGTTGTGGCCCTGAGGGTCGTGGGTTCAAGTCCCATCACTCACCCCATTCAATATCTTCCCGGCGCGGTCGTTTCCCGCCGTGCCGGTTTCCTCTCCGCGCCCGTAGCTCAGCTGGATAGAGCGCCGGACTTCGAATCCGTAGGCCGGGGGTTCGAATCCCTCCGGGCGCGCCATTTTTTCAGGTTGCTTTCGCACCCGTTACCTTTAAAGAACAAGGGGTTCGATGGAATTTCCTGCTCCGGCCGGGAGGCGTTTCCGGTGGAGAATCTTAAATTTTTTTCAGAAAAAGGAGAAAATCATGTCAGAAAGCCAGGTCGCGCTGGACAAAACCAGGAGGAAAAATCTTGGCCGGTTTTTGCAAGCCATGCCGGAGCTGGCTGCACAGCTCGGCGCCCAGGTGGAAGAAGCCTATAAGGACGGCGCCATTGACGCCAAAACCAAGCGCCTGATGGCCCTGGCCCTGGCGCTGGGAGCCGGCTGCCGCAACTGCGTGCTGGGCCAGGCCACGGCTGCCCTGGACCAGGGCGCCACCACCGGGGAACTCCTGGAGACCATCGGCGTGGTTGTCAGCATGCGCGGCACCACCGGGGTGGCGGAATCCCTGCGCCTGATTCAGCTTCTCGATGAACTGGAAAAATTATAGCCCCGGGCCCCGGCAGGCCGGTGAAGTTTTGAAAAAAGATATTTTTATTAATCTTCAACCCAACCATGCTGAGAGGTATTATGAGTGTTCAGGTCAAGGGTACGATTCTGATTGATCTTGTCAAACAGGTCCGCGCGGAAAAAGACAGAAACTGGGAACAATATCTGACAGCAGAAGACATGGCCCTGATCAACGGGGAAGTGTTGACCTCTTCCTGGTATCCGGATGATTTTTTCTATCGTCTGTCCCTGGCGGTATACAAGGAAATCGGGCAGTCCAGCCTGGAGGCCTGCTTTGCCTACGGCCAGCTGACGGCCCATAACATGGCCGAGATTTACAAGAACCTGGTCGCGCCCGGAGATCCGGCCACCACCATTGAACGATTCGTCAAACGGCGGCAGTCCTTTTTCAGTACCGATTACCAGGATGCGGAAAAAAACCAGGTGGAAAGAAGGACGGATGGCATCACCCTGCACTCCGTGGCCGATCCCTCCATCCGCGGCACGGAGATTGAGGAGGTGATCAATCATTCCCTGCTGGGTATTCTGCATGAAATGGCCGTGATTGCCGGCACGCAGCCGGTGCGGTCAAAGGTCACCAAAAACGATGATAGCCATGACCTGACCGTTACCTGGGGCTGAGGACGCACCGGAAGCAAAACATTCCGGGCGGTTCTCCGGGTCCCATCGCCGGGACGAGGGGTGACAATTCCTTTTTGCATGATGAAAAATGCCGATGGCATGTAGATGTGTTAGGTTGTTTCAGAAGCAATGCGCCCGAAACGGTGAACAAGGAAACAATAGGGGGAAAGGTGATGATAAAAAAAACATCCAGGATTCATCAGGCCGTTGACAGGTTCCTGCCGCTCACGGCCGTGATCCTTTTTCTTGGTCTTTTTCCATCCGGCCTTGCCGGGGCCGGCAATTCCATCATCACCACCGGCCAGGGTCTGGCCGCCCTGGGCAATGACAAGACCCGCAATCAGGCCATGGCCGAAGCCCGGGCCCTGGCCAGGCGGGATGCCGCGGAAAAGGCCGCCACCTATATCCAGAGTTCTTCAGAGGTGGAAGATTTTACCTTGAAAAAGGACCTGGTGCGGGCCTGCGCCGAGGCAGTGGTGACCATCCTGGAGGAGCTGGAGAGCGGCTGGGTGGATGATCCCCGCATGGGGGAAAGCTTTCAGGTCGTGGTCAAGGCCGAAGTGACCCCGGACCTGGAGTCCGCGGCGGCGGACCCGGCCGGGCAGTCCGACTGGGCCGACGAGCCCACCGCGCCCCTGACCGTCCGCCTGACCAGTCCCGACCAGTCCTACCGGGCCGGGGAGAAGTTCTCCTTTTTCCTCAAGGGCAACAAGCCCTTTTTCGCCCGGGTGGTGTATAAAGACAGCCAGGGCAATTTGGTCCAGATCCTGCCCAACCCCTATCGCCGGGAGACCTATTTCCAGGGCGGCACCATCTACCGCCTGCCCTCGGGCAAGGATCAGTACACCTTCACGGTGGTGCCGCCGTTCGGCGAAGAAACCGTCACCGTCTATGCCTCCACCCGCCCCCTGGGGGAAGTGCAGCGCCAGACCCGGGGACCGGTCTATCAGCTGAACGACAGCACCGACCAGGTGGCCAGGCAGACCCGCGGGATCAAAATTGAATCCGCGCCTGGCGGCCAGGACAGCGGCGCGGCCGCTGGCGCGGCCGAGTTCTACGAGACCTCGCTGACCATCCGCACCAGCTCTGCTTCACAATAGGCCGGCCGGTCCGGCGGGAGAACGGGAAACATCCATCAGCGGCCAGGCCTTTCCCCTCGGCCGGGCGCGCTAACTGAAACAAAGGAGGGCATTCATGGACATCAACCCGGATTTTCTGGCCCCCTGCGGGCTGTACTGCGGGGTCTGCGGCATCTACCTGGCCGACCGCGACAATAACGAAAAGTTCAAGGAGCGATTGTGCACGGTCTACGGCACCCGGCCGGAGGATATCCACTGTCAGGGCTGCCTGCATGACGACGAAGAAGCCATCTTTTTTTACTGCCGCATGTGCCCCATCAAGACTTGCACCCGGGAAAAGGGCATCGACGGCTGCCACCAGTGCGACGACTTTCCCTGCCCCCTGATCGAGGAGTTTCCCATGCCCGTGGGCAAGAAGGTCATGCTGCGGGCCATTCCCCAGTGGCGGGAATGGGGCACGGAAAAATGGGTGGGCGAGGAGATCCGCCGCTATCACTGCCCCCATTGCGGTTATCCCCTGTTCCGCGGGGCCAAGCGCTGCCGCCAGTGCCGGGAGCCGGTGGACGTGGATTGAGGGCGCCAGGCCGCCTACCCGGCGCCGGTCAGCAGAAAGGAAGCCCAGAAGTAGGGGGCATTTGATCGGCCAGGTCCAGCTGCGCTTTGCGCCGGGACTGGTCCGCCGGCAGGTGGGACAGGTTGCGGTAGAATTCCCGCATGAGCCGGGCGTTAGCAATAAAAGCGCTACAGTCCGGTAGCAGTCTTAATAATTATTGTATTAGTGTGTTGCGGCAAGAAGTGGCCCCTTCTGAAAAAACCAGGGGCTGACCAGTCAGCCCGGGTAGCAGCCAGGGTGCCGGCGGTGTTGTCCATAAAAAAGCCGGGTTCGAGATTCCGAACCCGGCTTTTTACTTGTATCTGTCTGATGCCGATGGCGGTTAGCCGCCGATCATATTCAGCACAGGACCCGCCATGGGGGTGGCGTAGATCAGAATCAGGGAAATAACCAGCGCGTAAATACACAGAGATTCGATCATGGCCAGGCCGATCAGCATGGTCACGGTGATTTTACCGGAAGCTTCGGGGTTTCTGGCCACGCCTTCGACGGCGCCTTTCAGGCCGATGCCCTGGGCAAGACCACAACCAACCGCCGCGATGCCGATGGTAAAGCCGGCTGCGGTAACACATGCCACCAGAATTTTCAGAGCTGCAACTTCCATTGTTTTTCCTCCTTACGGTTCAATAAGTTAATGGCTACGCTTCTTCCTGTTGTGCTTTGTATATAAACAAACTGCGTCGGTGTGAACGATTTGTTTTGGGCTGTAAATCAGTGGGCCTCTTCCATGGCGCCGGTAAAGTACATGATGGAAAGGAGAAAAAAGATAAACGCCTGGATAAAGCAGACCAGGATACCCAGGGCCATGATGGGCAGGGGCGCTAAAAAGGCGCCGGCCAGCATGAACAGGATCATCAGGACCAGCTCGTGTCCCATCATGTTGCCAAAAAGTCGGAAGGTCAGGGAGAGCACCCGGGCCAGGTGGCCGATGATTTCAATGGGCATGATCAGCCAGGCCAGCCACCAGGCCGGTCCCAGGAAATGTTTGACATAATGGGTACCATGGTACTTGATGCCGACGTAATGGGTGAAGACGAACACTACCAGGGCGCAGGAGAGCGGGGTGTTGATGTCCGCCGTGGGCGGGAAAAACCCCGGGATCAGTCCCATCAGGTTGCTGACGAAAATGTACAGGGCGATGGTCGCGGCCAGGGGGAAGAACCAGCGGCCTTCCTCGCCGGTTACGCTGATCATGAAGTCCTCGATCCCGGCAATGATGATTTCCACCAGGTTCTGCAGCTTGGTGGGTATGATCTGGACGTTCTTGGCCGCCAGGGCGCCCAGCACAATGAGGATGATCATGACCACCCAGGAGTAGATGACATGTTTATAATCATGAGCAAAATGCTCCATTCCCAGCGCCTGAAAAATATTGACGAAAAGCAGATATGGATGTTCCAACTTACATCGCCTCCCCGAACAGAATATGTTTAAGTTCGCACAGGGTGGCCAGCATCATGCTGGCGACGACCACGGACAGGCCTGTGATCAGGCCCACCGGATCCACCAAATGCCTGGAAACCAGTATATACAGAATTAATCCGCTGCCAAAAAAGCGGATGTAATATTTGATCATAACCAGCCCGCTGGAAGGACGCAATGAGGACTGAAAGGTCTTTTTCAGGGTGCGGTAGAGCAGGTGAAAATTGATGGTCACCAGCAGGCCGCCGCAGAGCATGCCCCAGGCAAAATCGGACTCGGTCAGGGTCAGGCCGGTCAGCACCAGCCCGGCCAGCAGGACCCAGTTGGTCCAGGTGATAAACCGGACCAGCCGCTGTTCACGGCTGCCGCTATGAGGGTTTATTCTCATTGCCATCTTTTTTCTTCTGTTTGGCCTCGTTGCGGTTTACCCGGGCCATGGCATGGAAAATATTACGAAATCCAGCCACAATACCCAGGGCCAGCCCGACAAACATCAAAATCGGGTGGGTGCCAAAATGCCGGTCCAGAAGAATGCCGCCAAACAACCCGATGAAGATGGCCAGCCCGATCGACAGCCCCAGACTGCTGTAATAGGCCAGATCCCGCACGGACTGCTTGGTTTCTTCTTTCATGACAACCCGTTTGGCAAATTAAAACGTTTTTAATATCATACCGGCCCAAAGCAAGTCAACCCAAAAAAGAAAATTTCGGGCGCTTTCAGGAGCGTCTGTATCCGCTGCCGGGCGAGGGACGCAAGTGCAGATAACCTTTTGAAATCAAAACGTCTATGAAAAAATGCCGCCGCCTGTCCGGGCAGGTCCGGCCAGGCTGGCCAGGTCGATCTGGTCGGCCGCAAAGACCGGGCCGTCCTGGCAGGCATGGAAATAGCGGTCGCTGCGGCCGGCCGGACGCACGGCACAGCCCAGGCAGGCGCCGAAGCCGCAGGCCATCATGGTCTCGATGGAAACCTGGCAGGGGATGTTCCGGCGAGCCGCCAGGTCGGCCACGGCCGCCAGCATGGGCACCGGTCCGCAGGCGCAGACCAGGTCCGGCGGCTGTTCGGCCAGGTGGTTTTCCAGGGGGGCGGTGACCCGGCCGGCCTGGCCGCAGCTGCCGTCTTCGGTAGTGATCTCCAGGGGCAGGGACAGCTTGGTAAAATGGTCCCGGCAGAGAATATCGTTTTGGCCGCAGCCGCCGATGAAAACCTGGCAGCCTGTCAAATTCCGTCCGGGGCCGGCCAGGGTTTCGGCCAGAAAGACCAGGGGGGCCACGCCCATGCCCCCGGCGGCCAGGGTGATTTGCCGGGCACTGGCCGGGACGACAAATCCCCGGCCCAGGGGGCCGACCAGGTTGAGGGAGTCTCCGGCTTGCAGACCGGCCATCTGCCGGGTGCCCGGTCCGACCACCTTATAAAGGATCTCCAGTTCGGAACGATCCGGGGATACCCGGTGAATGGAAAAGGGCCGGGGTAGAAAAGGGGGGCGGTCGCCGGCCAGCCGTATCATGACGAACTGGCCCGGCACGGCCGGTCCGGCAATATCGGGAGCGACCAGGATCAGGCAGCGGCAGTCGGGGGTGACGTTGCGGTTTTCCCGTATGGTGGCGTGCAGCTGGATCATAAGGCGACAATCAAGTTCCTGGTGATCTGACCGGGTCAGACAATAAACCCGGCAATGATTTCCTTCATGATTTCGGTGGTTCCCCCGCCGATGGTGAGGATGCGGTTGTCCCGGTAGAGGCGTTCTACCAGGTATTCGCGCGCGTAGCTCTAGCGACTGAACAGTTGGGACGCCTCGTAGGGTG
>CAYTQK010000110.1:0-1285 GCA_964439745.1 uncultured Desulfobacterales bacterium | reverse complement strand
GCGCATGTAGCCGTAGCCCCCGAAAATCTGGACCGCCTCGTAGGTGACCTGGTCGCTGGCCTGGCAGGCGAAGTTCTTGGCCATGGAGATCTCCTTGACCTGGTTTTCGCCGGCGTTGATCCTGGCCGCCACCCGGTAGGTGAACTCCCGGCTGGCCTCGAGCATGGTGGCCATGTCCACCAGCTTGTGGCGGATGACCTGGAAGCCCTTGAGGGGCTTGCCAAAGGCCTGGCGCTGGCGGGCGTATTTGACGGACTCTTCAAAGGCCAGCTGGGCGGTCATGTTGGCCATCACGGCCAGCTGCAGCCGCTCCATCTGGAAGTTTTCCATGATGGTGTAAAAGCCCGAATTCTCCTCGCCGATAAGGTTGGCCGCCGGCACCCGGCAGTTGTCAAAGAAGATTTCAGCCGTGTCCGAGGCCAGCCAGCCCATTTTTTCCAGCTTGCGGCCGGTGGCATAGCCGGGGGTGTCGGCCTCGATGACCAGGAAACTGATGCCGTGGGCGCCGGCCTCGCCCGTGCGCACGGCGCAGGTCAGCTGGTCGGCCCGGATGCCGCTGGTGATGAAGGTCTTGCCGCCGTTGACCACGTATTCGTCGCCTTCCCGCACGGCCGTGGTCTGGAGATTGGCCACGTCCGAGCCGCCGCCCGGCTCGGTGATGCCCAGGGCGGCGATGCGGTCGCCGGCCAGAACCGGCTTGACAAAACGTTCCACCTGCTCCGGGGTGCCCTTGAGGGCGATGGGCGGCAGGCCGATGCCGTGGGAGCCCAGGCTGGCCACCACCCCGGCCGCGCCGCAGCGCATTAGTTCCTCGTTAAAAACGATGGTGCTGAAGACGTCGCCGCCGGAGCCGCCGATGGACTCAGGAAAACCGATGCCCAGAAATCCCAGGTCGGCGGTTTTCTTGTACAGTTCCCGGGGAAAGGTGCCGG
The DNA here is from genome assembly GCA_964439745.1 of uncultured Desulfobacterales bacterium. GTDB lineage: Bacteria > Desulfobacterota > Desulfobacteria > Desulfobacterales > Desulfosudaceae > CAYTQK01. Next base: position 353 of record CAYTQK010000110.1, on the reverse strand, counting down.
CGGCTTCCCACTCCTCGACAAAGGGGGTAATCTCTTTTTTGACAAATTCCCGCAGGGCCTGGCGCAGAAGCTGGTGCTCCTTGTTGAAGTACTGTTGATAGGTGTGGCCGGCAAATGCCTCCTTGGTCATAATGCTCCTTCCGCGTCCGTGTTAAATTAGAATTCCAGCCGCCAACCGGCCGGCTGAACCCGGCCGGGATCGAAACGTTACTATATCAGGGAGGGTATAAAAGTCAAACCGATTCGCGGCCGGGCTTCTTTGACGGTTCCGGAAATCGGCCCTATTGCAGCGGGCTGACGAATTTTTTCAGCAAGGGGGCAAAGACGTACAGCAGGGTCTGCTTGATCCACTG
>CAYTQK010000109.1:0-9812 GCA_964439745.1 uncultured Desulfobacterales bacterium | reverse complement strand
CAGGTAGGGATGAAAATCCACCCCCTGCTTGACGGCCGTGCGCAGCCGTTCGGTGACCTCCACCTGGCCGGGCGCCGGGATGGTGACTTTTTCCCGGGTATGGCCGGTCACCTCGTCCAGCAGGAGAATGACCGGGGTGCGGTAGGTTTCGGCGAAATTAAAAGCCGCCACCACCACTTCGAAAAGATCCTGGTTGGACGAGGCGGTCAGGGCCACGATGGCATGGTCGCCGTGAATGCCCCAGCGGGCCTGGTTGACATCGCCCTGCATGGCGTGGGTGGGCAGGCCGGTGGAGGGACCGCCCCGCTGGACATCCACCACCACGCAGGGAATTTCCGTCATGACGGCGTATCCCAGGGCTTCTTGCATCAGCGAAAAGCCGGGACCGCTGGTGGCGGTCATGACCTTGTGGCCGGTCAGGGAGGCGCCGATAATGGCGCACAGGGAGGCGATTTCATCCTCCATCTGGAGAAACCTGCCGCCGAAGCCGGGCAGGGCGGTGGCCAGGTATTCGGCGATCTCGGTGGAGGGGGTGATGGGATAGCCGGCAAAGAAATCCAGGCCCGCGTAGAGAGCGGCTTCGGCGCAGACCTCGTTGCCCTGGATGAACTTGACGGTCCCGCTCATGAGGCCTCCTGCTGTGCAACCACGCTGATGGCCAGGTCGGGGCAGCGGTATTCGCACATCCGGCAGCCGATGCAGTTTTCCGGCTGGCGGGCTTCGGCCTGGCCGTTTTCGTCCGCCGCCAGGACCTGCTTGGGGCAGAAATGGATGCAGATGCCGCAACCCTTGCACCAGTCCCGGTTGATATGGTGAAGATAGGTTTTTTTCTGTTTCGGCGCTGTTTTTGTCATCAGATAAACCGGTTCATGGCTTCTTCGATCACGGCCTCGACGTTGTCGGGGGTGATTTCCATCCGCTGGCACACCTCCCGCACCCGGTTCAGCCGGCCGCTGTCGTTCATGTCATCCAGGCGGCGGAAAAGCCCCAGCCGCCGGCCGACCTGGTAGTGCATCTGGTCTGTCGGCGGCATGTCCAGAAACCGCCGCACCGGGGCCGTCATTTTTTCCCTGTCTTTCGGCAGCCGGCCCTCCACCTCCTCAAACAGGTTGAGAATGTGATCGCTCTTGATATACGAGGTGATCCCTTCCAGGTGTTCCAGGAAAAGCAGGAGCTCTTCGGCCATCATGATGTCGGTGCATTTTTTGAAGCGGCCGGCCAGGTATTCCTCGTGCAGGGGCAGGCCGGGCGGAATGGCCAGGCTGCGCAGGCGGATGAAATCCGGGTTGATCTGGTTAAGGGCGTCGGCCGTTTCCCGGGCGTGGGTCGCAGACAGGTCCTGGCCGCCCAGGCCGGGCATGACGTATTCGGACAATTCAAAGCCGGCCTCCTTGGATCGGCGGCCGGCCTTGATATGATCTGCCTTGGTGCTCCCTTTTTTGACCAGTTCCAGCACCGCGTCGGCCCCGGATTCCATGCCGATATGCAGCCGGTTCAGGCCGGCCGCCCGGATGCGGGCCAGTTTTTCCGGCTTGATCCGGCCGACGGTGTGGGAGCGGGCGTAGGAGGTGACCCGCTGAATATCGGGAAAACGGCGGTAGAGGTGGTGCAGGATGTCGATGAGGTCATCGGGCTTGATGATGAGGCTGTTGGCGTCCTGCAGAAAGACCGAGCGCATACCCTCGTTCACCCACCGCAGGGCGGCCTGAAAGGCCGGCGCGTCTTCGGCGGGCAGGCTTTCCATGATCTGGTGGAGGGCCTGGCGGGAAAGGGTCCGGTCTGTACCGGCCGCGGCGCGCAGTCTTTCCACGCACCGGAAAACGGCGTCGATATCGGCCTTGACATGTTCCGGCGGCCGCAGGGAAAACCGGGAGCCCTTGTAGACCGGGCAGAAGGCGCAGCGATTCCAGGGGCAGTTGCGGGTCACCCGGATCAGCAGGCTGTCGGCCTCGCTGGGCGGACGAATGGGCCCCTGTTCAAAACCCCGATATTTTTCCTGTTTCTTTTTTTCTGCCATTGGTCGTTGCAGGTGGTTATAAAGTAAACGAAATATGTACTTTGCTGGAGAATAATATCATAAACGGGCGAACCGGAAAAGGGGCCGCCTTGATCGGCGGCCCGCCTGTGCGGTGTGGTCAGGCCAGGTAAGCGCGGATCATGGCCATCATGATTTCCAGCAGGTTGTATATGGACAATCCCTGGCCCTGCTGAATCCAGGAGGTGTTTTCCCGGTTCTGCCTGATCGAGGCTTTGCGCACCCGGATGTTTTCCAGCAGGGCCAAGTCTTTTGCGCCCACCCGTTCGTTTTTTTTCAGGGTGACGATAATCTGGGCGATCTTGTCCGCAGATCCCAGGAGCAGTTGTTCCCGGTTTTTCTGATTTTTGAAAATCTGCTGCCGCGCCACCAGGGCCTTGATCTGTTTTTCTTTACGCGTGTTTTCCTTGTCCAGTTCAGCGATGAGCATATTCTGGACCGGCTCCAGCAGGATGGTCTGGATGCCGCGCAGGGCGTCCTCGTTTTTTTTCATGTTGGCGGCAAATTCGTTATCCGCGCTGCGCCAGAAGGTGAGGTTGGCCTGCTTGAGGATCTGTGCCGGCGGCTGCTTGGCCTGGAAGGCCTTCTGGATGTTTCTGGTCAGGGCCGCCAGCTGCTTGGCTGTCTGCCCGAATAAATATTCGCCGATAATGATGCCGTAGATCATGGCCACGGTGGCGAACCAGTCCTGGAGGTAGAACACCCGGGGCAGATCCGGGTATACCTCGGCCAGGGTCTTGTTGCCGAACATGTGGTGCGGGGTGGCATAAAATGGGGTCCCGCCCAGCTGGGGCTGGCGGAGCTTGCCGTCGGCCGGAAGAAAATCCACCGCCGTTTCCACGTCGATAAGACCGATGGAAAAGGCCTCCGGCGATGAGAGAAAGTTGGGATAGCGGTCGGGATCACCGGCCACCAGCAGGTTGTCCGGCTTGATGTCCCGGATGGCCACGCCCCTTTTCTGCAGCCAGGCCAGCAGCTCCAGCACGTTGGCGACCACCCCGGCCATGTGCATCTTGTGCTTGGAAAAGGTCGATTCCCGCAGAGAAAGATCCACCATCTGCCGGTATTCGTCGATGACGTCCTGGTTGTCGCTGATGATTTTGGCCAGCATTTTGTTGAGCCGCCCGACAAAACCCGCGGTCATGTCCTGTTCGTCGGGTTCCACCTGCCGGCCGGCCACGTGCAGAAAAAACCAGTGCTGTTTTTTGTGGAGCAGCAGGGCCGGGGAGACGCCGGAGCGGATCATCAGCGTCCGGAGCTGGTCTTCAAATTCCTGGTAAACGCTTTGCAGGTCCATGCCGATCTGGGCGTTCTCCAGGCCGTAGCGGCCTTCGAATTTGTCAAAATCGTCGATAATGGTGGGATCGCGCAGCATTTCCTCGGCCAGGTTATGCCCGGCGCCGTGGAAAAGGGAGACGGCGTCCGCCAGAAATATGTACCGGGAGAGATCCATGAAATAAGCAAAAGCGCCGTCAATCATAAGGTATTGCTGGTATTCCGGATTCTCCCGCAACCATTCCGTGCAGAGCGCCTCCAGCTTTTCTTCGCTGTCCGCCTTGGGCGCTTCCTGGATTTTTTTCAGGATCACGGCCACGCCGGGGGTGATGCTTTCCCGGGGGGCCAGCTTTTCCACGATACGCCGTTCCCGCTGGATGTTCTGCACGTAGGTTTCAAAATCAGTCAGCGGGGTGGGCGGCACCTTGACGACCAGCTTGTTGTCGTAGATGGCATAAAAACAACTGCTTTTGCTGCCGGATTCTTCCCCGATGGGACCGACGGTGACCCGCCGGGACTGCCAGCTGCCGTGGTCATTGATATAAACATCAAAGGTTTTCAGCTTGGGATTGAACCGATTGCGTTCCAGCAGCTTGACTTTGGAACCGGCCCGCCGCCGCAGCCCCCGCTGCCGTTTGAAAAGGTCGACAAAGTACTGCAGGACCTTCTCCTCGAGGGTCAGTTCTTTTTCTTCCTGGGGCTGCTCTTCGGTGTTTTCCGGGACTTCGGTCATGATTTCATGTCACATGGGGCAATGGGTTGTGAAGGCAGTCTGTCAGGCCGGCGTCGGGCAGGGGGAGACCAACCGGAACATCCGGGATCATTTTTTTATTACTAATTCATTATAATTTATTTTAGCATTTTTTCAAGATCTTATCACGGCAAATGATGATTTTCCAATGACGGGGCAAAACGATATTCCGGAAAAGCCGGCGGACGGGATCGTTACCCGGAGACTGCGGCTTCCACCCGCAGCAGTTCTCCGCAGTGGTCCTGAACCGCCACGCTCAGACCGGCCCGGGTGTTCTGAAGGGCCTGGCCGGCCATGGCCAGGGCCTTTTCACAGGTGTTGTTCTCCTGACTCAGGTGGGCCAGGACCACGTGGACCAGCCGCTCATGACGGATTTCGGCCAGCAGGGCCCGGGAGTCCTGGTTGGACAGGTGGCCGGTCCGACCCTTGATCCGCTGTTTGACGGTCCAGGGATAGGTTCCGCCCAGCAGCATTTCCGGATCATGATTGGCCTCCACCACCAGCAGATCACATTCCTTCAGGTGGCTGCGGACCATGGCGGTGGCCACGCCCAGATCCGTGGCCAGGCCGATCTTGAACTGATTCCGGCGGAAGGTGAAACCGGCCGGATCAACGGCGTCATGGGACAGGGAAAACGGATGAACAGCCAGGTGGTTGACGGAAAAATCATGGCCGCAGTCAAAATAACGGTATTCCGCGATGGTTTTCAAGTGCGGTTCGGCCTGGCGGGCCGTGGCCCGGCTGATGTAGACCGGCAGGTTGTAGCGCCGGGAGAGAACCCCGACGCCCTGGATATGGTCATTGTGCTCGTGGGAAACGATGATGGCATCCAGATTTTCCGGACAAAGACCGCGCACCGCCATCCGCCGCTGGATTTCGACGCCGGACAGCCCGGCATCGATCAGCAGGGAGGTCTCCCCGTCGGAGACGTAAATGGCGTTTCCCCGGCTGCCGCTGGCCAGCACGCACAGGGACAGGCCGTCCGCAGGGGCGGGCCGGCCCGGCGAATGGGCGGTCTTGTCACTCATGGGGAATAATTGTCTGTCCTGACGGCTGCCGGTTCAGCGGCCGGTATGCCCGAAGCCGCCCGCGTCGCGACTTGTCGGGGAAAGCGAGGTCGCTTCGGTAATCTTTGCCTGGCAGACCCGTTGAATCACCATCTGGGCGACGCGGTCTTGGCGGCAAATGGTGTACGGCACCCGGCCCAGGTTGATCAGGGCCACCTGGACTTCCCCGCGATAGTCCGCGTCGATAGTGCCCGGCGCGTTGACCACGGTGACCCCATGCTTGACAGCCAGGCCGCTGCGGGGACGGATCTGGGCTTCATGACCCGGCGGCAGCTCCACCGCAAAGCCGGTGGGGATGAGAACAATTTCGCCGGCCCCGAGGATCAGATCCGCGGCAACCGCCGCGCACAGATCCAGGCCGGCGGATTGGTCCGTCATGTAATCGGGCAGGGGGATGTCCCCGTCCGATTCCGGCCGCAGCCGGAGAAGCTGAACTCGCGGTCTTTCGTTCATAGGCAATCCGGTCTGATGCTATCACCGCCGCCGGCGCTGGTCGTTCTTCCGGTGATTGCCCCCGCCCTGTTTTTTGTCGTTGTCACTGCCGCCGCGATTGTCGTCGGTACCCTTTTCGGGCGGCGGCAGCAGGGCTTTGCGGCTCAGACGGATCTTGCCGTCGGGGTTGACTTCCAGTACCTTGACCTTGACCATGTCGCCCATCTGGATGATATCGGTGACGTTCTTGACGTGGTGGTGGGCCAGTTCGGAGATGTGACAGAGGCCGTCCGTGCCGGGCTTCAGTTGAATAAAGGCGCCAAAATCGGTAATGCGGACCACCTCGCCTTCAAAGATTTCACCGGCTTCCGGAATTTTGCCGATCTCTTCCACGGCGGCGATGGCTTCCTGGGCTTCTTCTTCGGTGGCAGCCGCGATTTTGACCATGCCGTCATCATCCACTTCAATGCGCGTGTTGGTGCGCGTCTGCAGTTCGCGGATGACTTTGCCGCCCGGGCCGATCAGTTCACGGATCTTGTCGGGATGAATCTTGACCAGGTGAATCCGGGGGGCGTGGGGTGAAATTTCGTCCCGGTGCCGGTCCAGTGCTTCCAGCATTTTGTCCAGAATATGCAGGCGACCCTGGCGTGCCTGCTCCAGGGCTTTTTCCATGATATCACGGGAGAGCGCCTTGATCTTGATATCCATCTGCATGGCGGTGATACCGTCGGTCGTGCCGGTCACCTTGAAATCCATGTCACCGAAATGGTCCTCGTCGCCGAGAATGTCACTCAGGACGGCGACCTGGTCGCCCTCCTTGACCAGGCCCATGGCGATTCCGGAAACCGGTGCCTTGATGGGCACGCCGCCGTCCATCAGGGCCAGAACCCCGGAACAGACCGTCCCCATGGAGGAGGAGCCGTTGGATTCCAGCACTTCGGAAACGATGCGGATGGTATAGTCAAAATCCTCCTTGTCCGGGAGGACGTTGACGATGGCGCGGTGAGCCAGGTTGCCGTGGCCGATATCGCGCCGGCTGGGGCCCAGCATGCGCTTGGTCTCACCCACCGAATAAGGGGGGAAGTTGTAGTGCAGCATGAAGGGGCGGAGTTCATCTCCGCCCAGCGTCTCGATGCGCTGCTCGTCCTGACCGGAGCCCAGGGTCATGACACCCAGCACCTGGGTTTCACCCCGGGTAAACAGGGCGCTGCCGTGGGTGCGCGGCAGGATGCCGACTTCACAGGTGATCGGACGCACCTGGTCAAAGGCCCGGCCGTCGATCCGTTTGTTCTCCTGCAGGACGATTTCCCGGCTGATCTTCTTGGTCAGGTCGGAAAAGAGCGACTTGACTTCGCCCCGGCGATCCTCGTACTCCGCGCCCAGGGACTCCAAAAAGGAGTTCCGGACCGCCCGCAGGGCATTTTTCCGTTCTTCCTTGCTCCCCGGGGTGCAGACCGCTTCGCGCACGCGATCAGCCATTTCCTGTTCAAGGCGGTTGGACAAGGCCTCGTCAATTTCCACCGGCGGTACTTCCCGCTTGGGTTTGCCGCAGACCTCACGGATCTCCTTCTGGAGTTGGATCAGGGGCAGCAGGGCCTCGTGGCCGAAATAGATGGCCTCCAGCATGTCAGCCTCGCTGACAACAGTGCTGCCGCCTTCCACCATGACGATCCCGGATTCGGAACCGGCCACCACAATGGAAATATCGCATTGTTCCTGTTCGGCGGTGGTGGGATTGGCGATCAACCGTCCGTCCAGGCGTCCCACCCGGACCGCCGCGATGGGGCCCTGAAAGGGGATGTCGGAAAATTCCAGGGCGGCCGAGGCACCGACGAGAGCCAGGACGTCCGGCTCGTTTTCCCGGTCCATGGACAGGACGGTGGCGATGACCTGGGTTTCATAAAAGTATCCATCCGGGAAAAGCGGCCGAACCGGCCGGTCGATGAGGCGGCAGGTCAGGGTTTCCTTTTCACTGGGCCGTCCCATCTCCCGCCGGAAGTAGTTGCCCGGAATCCGGCCGGCGGCGTAAATTTTTTCCTGGTACTCCACGGACAGCGGCAGAAAACTGGCGTTTTCTTTGGGGTCTTCGTCAGCAACCACCGTTACCAGAACGATGGTCTCGCCGTATTGGACTACGGCTGATCCGGAAGCCTGTTTGGCCACTTTGCCCGTGCTGATGGATAAGGGTTTTCCGTTGATGACTGTTTCTCGTTTTTCTTCTTTCAATCGCATTTCTCCTGAATAATAATACTTTCGCCGTCGGGCGAGTCGGGGATGACTGCGTGAAAAGAGCAAGATCAGCTTTGACGCGGTAATTTTCCGCGGACGCTGTCCAGCGGCGCTGATATTGAACTTTTTACGAAGTCATCCCGATAATAAAAAGGCGGCTCCTATGACTGAGAATGACAGCCAGCCGCCGGGCAGCTTTTGCCCCGTTCTCCGGAATCGAACCCCTACGGTTCGGATTCACGATATTCGGCACCGGCCTGAACCGGAAGGTCAATGGGTTTATCTTCGTAAGCCCAGGTCCTTGATAATGGTCCGGTACCGGTTGACGTCCCTGTTTTTGACGTAATTGAGCAGTTTCCGGCGCTGGCCGACCAGCATGAGCAGGCCGCGGCGGGAATGGTGATCTTTCTTATGAACTTTGACGTGTTCGGTCAGATAGGTAATCCGGTGCGTCAGCAGCGCCACCTGGACTTCCGGTGAACCGGTATCGTTTTCATGCTGTTTGAACTTGTCAATCAATGCTTTTTTGTCTTCGGATGTGAACGCCATGTGATTCGTCCTCCCAGATCCATATGTGTGATTTTTTATTTTCTGTTTCAATAAATTTCTATTTTAAATCATAACTCTTTATTAGAAAACGTTTCCATCGAAATGTCAATTATAAACCGGTTTGAACCGGTTGATTTTTTATTTAACCGGCTTCTTGCGGAAATACGCAGCAATAGCGCAGACCACTCTGTGTTCTTGCCGCCACGGCCGTCAACCGGCCGGCGGGATCGACGATTTGGAATCGTCCCTGTCCGTCGGTGCCGGGGACGCGGCCCAGCATTTTTTCGTCCAGGGTACGGCCTTGGCGGATTTTTTCCGCCAACCCGTGGTCAACCGGCAAGGCCGGCATCTGTCGCAGGGCCGCATTCATGGGTATGATCCGTTCGGCCAGGGTGCCCTCGGCGGCCATTGCCTCCAACTGGGCCGGGGTGGCCGCCTCGTCCACCGAAAATCCGCCCGTCTCCAGTCGGCGCAGGGCCGCCAGGTGGGCGCCGCAGCCCAGCTGCCGGCCGATGTCTGCGGCCAGTGTCCGGATGTAGGTGCCGCCCGAACAGGACACTTCAAAGGAAATCGCGGGCAGGCGGATATCCGTCACGGACAGTCGGGAAATGCGGATCTGCCGGGCCGGTTTGTGAACTGTTTTCCCCTGCCGGGCCAGCTTGTACAGGGGCGTGCCCCGGTGCTTGACCGCGGAATAGGCCGGCGGTCGCTGCCGTGACTCCCCTTCAAAGGAGCGGCAGACGCGGCGAATATCGTCAGCGGTCATCTCCAGGTTGTCGATGTCACGGGTGGCGGTAACCGCGCCGGTGCTGTCCAGCGTATCGGTTTCCACTCCCAGGCGCAGGGTCGCCTGGTAGGTCTTGTCGGCATGGAGGAAAAAATCGGCCAGCCGGGTGGCCCGGTTCAGCAGGCAGATCATCAGGCCGGTGGCAAAGGGATCCAGGGTGCCGCTATGCCCGGCCTTGCCGGCGGCAAACAACCGCTTGATCCGGCTGACCACGGCGGCGGAGGAGATGTCCGCCGGTTTATCAACAACCACAATGCCGTTCAATCGTCGTGTACACCTGTTCCGTTGCTCAGATTCTTTCCGCCAATCCCAGGATGGTCTCCCTGACTTCCTCCAGGGTGCCGGTGATGTTGAAGCCGGCCGCCCGGTGATGACCGCCGCCGCCGAAACCGAGTGCGATTTTGGCGACGTCGATGGCGCCGTCGGACCGCAGGCTGACGTGAAAGCTGGACGGGGCCTCCGGCGGCCGGCCGTCATGGCCGTCTTCCTCTAAGGCCAGGGCGGAAACCTTGACGTTTTCTATGTGCTTGGCGTAGTTGACGATCCGTCCTACGTTATCCGGTTTCATGCCGCTTTTGTGGATCATTTCCTGGGTGGCCATCATAAAGGATATCTTGTTGTCCGCGGAAGTAACAAAGGTATCCAGCACCATCTGCATGAACCGGATCCGCTCCGGTGAGTAGGTGA
>CAYTQK010000108.1:0-9839 GCA_964439745.1 uncultured Desulfobacterales bacterium | reverse complement strand
GACATCTTCGGGCAATACCTCCGAATAGTTCGGGATGAGCATGACATCATCAAAGGAATAGGCTTCTTCAGGAACGATTTTCATGGGTATGAACCTCCGCTACAAGCAGCGCGTACGCCAAAAAATTAAATCATAATAGAATGTTAACCGGGATAAGGAGTGCCCTTGCCCGACCGGTTATGATGGTGATGTCTTTGCATCCAAATAACAAAAGTACACCAGCTTGACAATCTTTTATTTGACTTCCCCGTTGTTGTCCTCTATCTTCTGATCGGCAGGTAAAATACCAACCGGCAACCGGGAAAAAAGACCGTTTTTGCAAATGATTCTCAAGATCAACCCGCATAACCCTCAGCCCCGGCTGATCCAGAAAGCGGTGGCCATTCTACGGGACGGCGGTATTATCGCCTATCCCACGGATACCTTCTACGGGATCGGATGCGATATTACGCAGAAGAAAAGCGTGGAAAAAATATACCAGATGAAGCAGCGCACCAAGGCCAAACCCTTCAGCTTTATCTGCAATGACCTGAAGAACATCAGCTATTATGCCAAGGTTTCCAATTATGCTTACAAAACCATGAAACGGCTTTTACCGGGCCCCTACACCTTTATCCTGGAAGGATCCCGCCCCCTGCCCAAGATCATGGTTTCCAAGCGCAAAACCGCCGGCATCCGGGTTCCCGACCACCGCATCTGCCTGGAGCTGGTCCGGGAACTGGGCAATCCCATCATTTCCACCACCGCCACCAGTCCCGACAAAACCGTGCTGGATGACCCCACTTTCATTGAAGAGCACTATCACCAGCAGGTGGAGGCTGTCATTGACGGCGGCCCGGTGCCGTCCCGGCCCTCCAGCGTTATCTCCCTGATCAACGACGAGCCGGAAATCATCCGGGAAGGCCTGGGCGATATCAGCATCTTCACCTGAGCCACCTCCCGGCCTCAGCTTCCGGGCTGATACAGATAGCCGCCGTAAATGCGGCCGGATAAACCCGGCGCCACTGCCTGCCCGCCGACCAGCTCCTGCAGAAGGTTTTGCGCGGACGTTCCCAGCAAAAATTCCAGCAGGGAAAACTTCTTTTTTTCCGGCGGATACACGGCGATGACGTCGCCTTCAATCCCTCCCAGCAGGCCGGCGCGGTCAATGGCGTCCCGAAGGTTGCCGAACTCGTCCACCAGACCCAGCTCCCTGGCCTGCCGGCCGGAATAAATCCGGCCGTCGGCCAGGCGGGTCACCTCTTCTGCCGGCATTTCCCGGCCGTCGGCGACATCATCAATGAACTGGTGATGAATATCTTCGGCAAAGGCTTCCAGGATCTGGCGTTCATCTGCTTCCAGGGTGCGCATCGGCGAGACCATATCCTTATACTTCCCGCTCTTGATGACCACCGGCGACAGCCCGATCTTCCGGAACAGCTCCTGCAGATTGGTGTAGCTCATGATGACGCCGATACTGCCGGTAATAGTACCGGGATTGGCCATGATTTCATCGGCCGCGGCGGCCATGTAATATCCGCCCGAGGCGGCCATGGACCCCATGGAAACGACCACTTTCTTCTCCTGGGCGGTTTTCCTGATCTCCCGGTAAATTTCCTGGGAGGGCCCCACCGCTCCGCCCGGGGAATTGATCCGGATCACCACCGCCTTGATGGCGTCCGAATCCCGGAACAGCTTCAACTGCTCCAGGACCTGGCGGGCTTCCATGATGACGCCCTTGATTTCCACCACCCCCACCTTTTCCCCCTTTTCAAAGGCCGGCCGGCCTGAAGGCCAGGAAACCAGCAGGGTGATCGCCGTTATGGAAAACAGGGTCATGCCGGTCATGACCAGTACAAAGAAAAGAAAGGGATGTCTGCGGGAAAACATATCGGCACCTCGTTGTTATCGTCACTGATAAAAAAAACCCCGGCAACCGTCTTCCTGCCTGCGGTTGCCGGGGTTTTGGTGGTATCGGTACAAATCGGAAAAGCGGCCTACCCCTTACCGATTGCTGCTACCGTCAGGATCGGTTGTCGCGTTCTTACTCGTCCTTGTCTTTTTCTTCCGTCTCGTCTGCTGCCGCCGGTTCTTCCGCCGGGGTGTCCACCTCTTCTTCGGCTGCGGCCTCCTCCCCGGTTTCGGCTTTTTCTTCTTCGGCCGCCGCTTGCTCGTTTTTCAGCTCCTCCTGGAGGTTCTCCCGCAGCAGCTCGCCAAAGGCCGAAGTGGCCGGCTTGGAGTTGTCCATGTAATCCTGGAGCAGGCTCTTGTCGTCGTCGGTTTCCAGGCGCTTGATGGACAGGCCGATCTTTCTCTCCTCGACATTGACGTTCATGACCCGGGCCGTGATTTCATCGCCGACCTCATACTGGCCGACCGGGGTCTTGATCCGCTCGGTACTGACTTCCGAAACATGAACCAGGCCTTCGATGCCTTCTTCCAGCTCCACGAAAATACCAAAATCGGTCACGTTGGTGACGGTACCGGAGATCTTGGTGCCCAGGGGGTACCGCTCCTTGACGCTCTCCCAGGGATCCTCGCCGAGCTGCTTGATGCCCATGGAAAACCGCTCATTATTCTTGTCGATTTCCAGAACCACTGCCTGGACCACGTCTCCCTTTTTATAAAGTTCAGAGGGATGCTTGATGCGGCGGGTCCAGGAGAGGTCGGAAATATGAACCAGCCCGTCGATATCGTCGTCGATTCCGATGAACAGGCCGAAGTCCGTGATGTTCTTGATGCGGCCCTCGATGACCGTACCGACCGGATATTTCTCGCTGATCACTTCCCACGGGTTGGGTTCCACCTGCTTCATACCCAGGGAAATCCGCCGGTTTTCCGGCTGCAGATCCAGGACCACCGCCTCGACCTCTTCGCCCACGTTCACCACCCGGGAAGGATGGCGGATCTTGCGGGTCCAGGAAATTTCAGAAACATGGATCAGGCCTTCCACACCCTCTTCCAGTTCGATGAAAATGCCGTAATTGGTGATGCTGACAACCTTGCCGGTGATCTTTGTGCCCACCGGGTAATTTTCGCTGACCAGGGTCCAGGGATCCGGCGTCAGCTGTTTCATGCCCAGGGAGATCTTCTTTTTTTCCAGGTCAAAGGAGAGGACCTTGAGGGTGATATTATCGCCGATGGAGAACAGCTCCGCGGGATGGCGGACCCGGCCCCAGGAGATATCGGTGATGTGAAGCAGACCGTCGACGCCGCCCAGGTCCACGAACACGCCGTACTCGGTGATATTCTTGACAATGCCGTCGACCACCTGGCCTTCGGCGATATTGGCCAGCACCTCCTCCCGCTTGGCCGCCAGATCGGCTTCCAGCAGCACCCGGCGGGAAAGAACAATATTGTTCCGCCGGCGGTTGTACTTCAATATCTTGAACTGGTAGGTCTGGCCCACCATTTCATCAAAATTGCGAATGGGGCGCAGATCCGCCTGGGACCCGGGCAAAAAGGCCTGCAAGCCCACATCCACGGAAAAACCGCCCTTGACGCGGCTGACAATGGCGCCCTCAATGACGCCGTCATTATCATAGGTCTCCTTGATGGCTTCCCAGACCTTGACCTTGACGGCCTTTTCCTTGGACAGGACCAGGGTCTCGTGTTCTTCGTCCCAGTATTCGATCATCACCTCGACGTCGTCGCCGACATTGATATCCAGCTCGCCCTTCTCATTCTTGAATTCACTGGTCCGGATCTGACCTTCGGATTTGTAGCCGATGTCCACCAGCACGTAGTCCCGGTCCATGGCCACGATCTTGCCGATGACCACTTCACCTTCGGCAAACTGCTTGAGGCTGTCTTCGTACATGGCCAGCAGCTGCTCCATGTCCTCGACACCGTCCTCGGCGGATTCTTCCGCCGCTTCCATCGCGTCCGTCTGGGTTGCGTCCATCTCTTTTACTTCGTTTAGTGTTTCGTTTTCTGTCATTTAAAAAAAACCCCCTTAGTTTATTTTATCCGCCTGTTACAGCGAAAATAATTTTAGCAGACTACCAACTATAAATACAAAAATCAAATAAAAAAAATATCCTGTTTAAATTGTCCGGATGTGGGTGAGCATCTCGCCGACCACCGTTTCCACAGACTTGTCAGTGGAGTCGATGCAGACGGCGTCAGCGGCCGGTTTCAGCGGTGCCTGGGCCCGATTGCGGTCCTGGTCATCCCGGCGGATTATGTCAGCCGTGACTTCCTCCAGGGTCTGACTGTCTTCCGGCAATTCGGCATACCGGCGGCGGGCCCGTTCGGCAACGGAGGCATCCAGGAAAAATTTCGCCTCGGCGTCGGGAAACACCACCGTCCCCATGTCCCGCCCTTCAAAGACCGCCCGTTTTTCTTCCCCCAGGCGCCGCTGCAGGCCCAGCAGAAACTTCCGGACCAGCGGCCGGGCTGAAACCGTCGAGGCCATCATGCTGATTTCGGGGGTTCGGATGCGGTCGCTGATATCGACCCCGTTGGCCAGCAGCCGGGTGCCGTCACCGGCAACCACGAAACGCAGCTCCAGGCCGGCACACACGGCGGCCAGGCCCTCGTCGTCGGCGGCTTCCACCCCCGCCTGGAGCGCGGCCAGGGCCACTCCCCGGTAAAGGGCGCCGGTATCCACGTACCGATAGTTGAGCTGCCGGGCCAGTTCGCGGCTGACAGTGGTTTTCCCGGCCCCGGCCGGGCCGTCGATGGTAATCAGCAGATCTTTCACGACATCACCTTTCGCAACGTCTCCACGAAACGTTCGTTTTCCCCGGGCAGGCCGGCGGTGATCCGGAGGCAGGTGGGATAACCATAGGAGACCATGGAACGGACAATCACCCCTTTTCCCAGGAGCTTTTCAAAAACACCGTCAGCCTCGGTCTGGACGTCGACCAGCATGAAATTGGCCTGGGTGGGAAAACAGGTCAGGCCCATGTCCGTCATGGCCGCGGCCAGGTAGGCCAGTCCCTCGTGTACGGTCCGGCGGGTCCGGTCCAGAAATTCCGTATCGTCCAGCGCGGCCAGGGCCGCCGCCTGGGCCAGCGAGTTGACGTTAAACGGCTGCCGGACCCGGTTGAGCAGGTCGGCCAGCTCGGCCGGCATGATGCCGTAGCCCACCCGCAGACCGGCCAGGCCGTATGCCTTGGAAAAAGTCCGCAGGGTCACCAGCAGCCGCCGGTCGTCAAAAAAGCGACGACTGTCGGCGCATTGGCCCTTGCGGGCAAACTCGACATAGGCCTCGTCCATGACGATCGTCACCGTTTCCGGCACGGCGGCCAGAAATTTTTCCAGCTCCGCGCCGGTAAAGGCGCTGCCGGTGGGATTGTGCGGATTGGTCAGAAAAACCAGCCGGGTCCGCGGCGTCACCGCCGCTGTGATCGCTTCCAGATCGACCGCCTTGTCAGCCAGCGGCACCTGGACGGGAACGGCCTCGGACAGCCGGGTCATGATGGCGTACATGGAAAAGGAGGGGTCGTTCATGATGACCTCTTCGCCGGGACGCAGCAGGACCCGCGCAAGCATGCCGATGATCTCGTCAGAACCGTTGCCCAGGACGATATTGCCCGGGGCAACGTTGAGGATATCAGCCAGTTTCCGGACCAGGTAATAGCCGCTGCCGTCGGGATACCGGTGGAGGGAGCCCAGCGATTGCCCAATCGCCTGCAGCGCCAGCGGGGAAGGGCCCAGGGGATTTTCATTGGAGGCCAGCTTGATGACATCGTCAAGGCCGTACTCCCGTTTCAGCTCTTCGATGGGCTTGCCCGGCGCATACGGCTGGACCGACTTGATAAATTCAGGAGGGATAAATTCCATGATGACCTTTTTTTGTTTTTGGCAGGGTCCCGGCGGCAGGCCGGGCAGACCCCGTGCTGCTTCCGGGAAACCTTGATTTTTTTCTACCTTTTTAACCCGGGCTGTGGTAAATCAACAATAAACTATAATCGCAAGCAAAACAGGTTTCAACTGTTTTATCCGGCAACAACGATATCCGATTCATGCGCACCCGGACAGGCATAGAACGACTGGCCGAAGACCCGCGTCAATGGCCCCTGGGAAAACGGCTGGGGCTGCTGGCCAATCCCGCCTCGGTGGACGGGCGCCTGCGGCATACCGCCTGGCGGATCAATGACATATTCCCCGGCCGGCTGACCACTCTGCTTTCGCCCCAGCACGGGTTTTTCGCGGACAAGCAGGACAACATGATTCCCTCGGCGGACACGGTCGATCCGGTACTCGGACTGCCGGTCTACAGCCTGTATGGTGAAACGCGCCAACCCACCGGGACCATGCTGGACGATATCGACACCCTGATCATCGATCTCCAGGACGTGGGCACCCGGGTATACACCTTTATCTATACCATGGCCTACTGCCTGGAAGCGGCCGCCCGGCGGGACCTGCCGGTGGTGGTCCTGGACCGCCCCAACCCCGTCAACGGGGAAACCGTGGAAGGCAATCTGGTGGTCCCGGAGTACGCCTCCTTTGTCGGCCGCTACCCCATTCCCCTGCGGCACGGCCTGACCGTCGGCGAGCTGGCCCGGCTCTTCAACGAACGCTTCGGTATCAACTGCCGGCTGACGGTGGTCCCCATGAGAAACTGGCAACGATCCCGTTTTTTCACCGACACCGGCCTGCCCTGGGTGGCGCCTTCCCCCAACCTGCCCACGCCGGTATCGGCCCTGGTCTATCCCGGCCAGGTCATCTGGGAAGGTACCAACGTTTCCGAAGGCCGCGGTACCACCCAGCCCTTTGAAATGTTCGGCGCGCCCTTTATCGACCCGTACCAACTGGCCCGGGCTGAAGAACTGGCCGATCTTCCCGGGGTAATCCTGCGGCCGGTGGTGTTCCAACCGACCTGGAACAAGTGGCAGGAACAGCCCTGCCGGGGATTCCAGATCCACCCGACCGATCCGCATCAATACCGTCCCCTGACCGTCTCGCTGCGGCTGCTCCGGGCGGTGATGCGATTGTACCCCGATGATTTCGCCTGGCGGCCGCCGCCCTATGAATATGAGTATGAAAAACTGCCCATTGATCTCATTTTCGGGGATGCCGCCGTGCGCAGGCGCCTGGAGGCGATGGAATCCGTGGCAGCACTGACAGCCAGCTGGGCGGAAGAGCGGACCCGCTTCCAGGCGGAAAGTCGCCCCTACCACCTTTACTCCTGATCATCCGGAGGCCGATCCGTGACACAGCAACCAGCCGACTGGAAGCGAAAGGGTTTCAAAAACAACAAGGTCTGGATGGCGGTCAACGACCGGGGAGAGCCGTGCAGGAAAAACGGCAAGGTGCTGATCAAATACCAGCTGGATCAGGATTACGAGTACTGGGTGCATGAAACCAATATCACTTCAGTCAGCCGTTTGAAAAAACAGAAAAAAACCAGAAACCAGAAAACCCCCGCCGCCCCGGTCAACAAGAATCACACCCTGGAGGAGCTCCAGGCGGATCTGCCGGAAGACGCCATCCTGGTCTTCACCGACGGCGCCTCCTCGGGCAACCCCGGCCCTTCTGGCATCGGCGTTCACCTGATATACCGGGAAAATGAAAAGAGCATCTCCCGCTATATTGGTCAGGCCACCAACAACATTGCCGAACTTTCCGCCATCCAGGCGGCGTTGCGGGAAATCAAAAACAAAAAAAAGCCGGTCCGTATTTTCACCGACAGCGGTTACGCCTTCGGCGTTCTGACCCAGGGCTGGAAACCCCGCAAGAACCAGGAACTGATCGCAGATATCAAAAAAACCATGGCCGGTTTTGCCGACCTGGAACTGATCAAGGTCAAAGGCCATGCCGGCCAGATTGAAAACGAAAAGGCCGATCAACTGGCCACGGCCGCCATAAAAAAAGCCCGCGCCAAAGACGCGGGCTGATTTTCACTTTTCTTGAGCGTTTCCAGTTTTTACCCGGATAAAAATGCCTGCCCGTGGCGGGACTTAGGCTTCATCCGAAGACTTCTTTTCCTCTTCGGCTTCCGGGCCCTGCCCCATATCCGTGGCCGCGGCCGCTCCTTCATTCTTCCAGGTGTCCTTTAATTCGTCGAAGCCCAGATACAGGGCCAGACAGCCGCCCATCAGCAGCATAATGGGGATAATGCCGGCCAAAAGTTGCAGAAAGGCCCCGAACCATACCGCCAGAAAAATAATACCGATTACGGACGCAATGGCGCCACCTACCAGGGTTTTCATAAGAAAGTCCTCCTTTTTCCAACCTGTTATATTGTCATATCAACGTGATACAATCAAACGTCAGCCGCCTCCGCCCTTTATACGGCCCCGGCCTTCTTAAAAAAAATTATGTTACCATAAAATTCAGCCAATACAAGACAAAAATGGTTTTGGCGTGGACAAAACATGGCCGAAAAAAGGCCGGGAGCGGCAGTAACGGCTTTACGGCAAAAAAATCTTTCATGAACCCTCATCAATTCATGGGTACCCAATCGGTCAGGTGCTCCACCTGGCCGCCTTCCCGGCATTGATCCAGGCGGATGGACTGTGTTCCCAGGCGACAGAGGGGATCGTTCGGATCAAAGGAGGAAAAAGTTGTGGGGCCCAGATGATTATAGTCCCGCATCGATTCCAGGGCTTTGACAAACCGCTTGCGGGTGAGATTCTGGCCGCACCGCTGCAGGGCCTCGACCATGCAATCGGCAAAATATAGGCCGGCCACATAGGTGGTATCCCAGGTATCCTGCGGCGCCAGCCGCAGCTGCGCCGCCTTGTACCGGTTCAGGATCTCTTCATTCATGGTGGTAAAATTCAGGGAAACCAGTCCTTCCACCAGCCCCTGGCTGATTTCATGAAAGGTGGAGCACGACGACAGGCTGCTGGAAGACATCCATAACGGGTCAAGATCGGCCTGCCGGGCCACCTTCAAAAACCGCAGGGCACTGAAAGGGCTGATCCAGATCAGCACGGCATCAGGATTGGCCTGGCGGAGCTTCACCGCCACCGGGGCGAAATTCACATCATCCCGCCCGACCGGGATGGCGGCCACCAGGTCCATCTGGTATTTATTCAGCGCCTGGTGGGCTCCTTTCAAGCCGTCATGCCCGTATCCGTCATCCTGGTAGACCATGGCGATCCGCTTTTTTTCCTCCTGGGTTACGGCGTAATCACACAGGGCTTTCACCTCGAAAGTATACGGCGGATACAGGGCGAAAATATTTTTCTTGGGAGGCGTATGCCAGATATCGGCGCCCGAAAACGGGCCCACCCAGGGGATCTGCCGCTCCATCAGATAATCCATCACCGCCTGCCCGTTGGATGTGCCCACCCCGCCCAGCCAGGCGAACATGCCGATGCTCTCCTGGAGCTGCTTGACGCCGGCCTTGGTCTTGGCCGGATTATAGGCATCATCATAGGTGTGATGAACGATTTTGCGGCCATGAATGCCGCCGTTCTCATTGGCCATTTGAAAACGCAAGGCGGCGCCCTTGACCGTGCCGCCCCAGATGCTGGCCGGGCCGCTCAAGGGGCCGGTCTGGCCGATATGGATTTCCGTGGCGGTTACGCCTTCTTCCGCGGCCGCCCCGGCCGGGACGGTCAGCATCATTGTCAGCACGGCCATGCTCATTATGATTGTTGGCAGTTTCATAGCAGTCTTCTCCTTATCCTTGGGCCCAACCAACCACGACGAAACCGACAGCTTTGGGAAAAGAAAACCATGGCAGCAAAGCGCGGGACTGACAGGATCAACAACCTAAAATTTTTCAGTACGGCTGTTATGGATTGGTCATACCCGGGACGCAGTGTCCCCTGTTGTGGAATCACGACGAGCGGACGCCTGCTTCCGCTCGTCCTTCCGAATCAGCTTTATCTTGCTTTGTAACCGGCCGGGCGCGGGTTCCTTCTTCCCGCTTCTTCCCTACCATCCCGCAGTCC
>CAYTQK010000107.1:0-9931 GCA_964439745.1 uncultured Desulfobacterales bacterium | reverse complement strand
GGGCGGCCGCCGGATAAGCTATTTCCGCTTGTTCTGATTCTGACGCATTTCTTCAATCTTCTGGTTATAGAAGGCGATGACTTCCTTGCGGCGCAGCATGCCCAGCAGGCGGTCCGGGGCGTCCACCTCCACCACCGGAATGGCCTCCATGTTCTTGATGGTGAACTTTTTCATAACCTCGTTCAAATCCTCCTCCAGGGTGGTCCGGATGATGTTGGTGGTGGCAATGTCCCGGACCACCACCAGGTGATCCATCTCCGTGTCAAAGAGAATCCGTCGGATATCGGTATTGGAGAAGATGCCGACCAGTCGGTCCTCGTCGTTCATGACGGGGAAATACTGCTGATTGGTGGCCGTGAAAAAGAGCTTGAACTCGGCCAGGCTCATGGATTCGGAAACGGTGGTGGTGGACTGGATATTCTCCCGCATGTCCGCCACCTTGGCGTTCTGCAGAATATCCACGAAAAATTCCCCGGCATGGGCCGGGGAGGCGGCCTTGTTGGGGACCTGCTGCCGGAAGATGGTCCAGCGGCTGGACAGCTGGTAGCAGAGTACGCAGACCAGCAGGGTGGGCAGCAGCATCTGGTAGGAGTTGGTCATTTCCGCCACGAAGATGATGGTGGAGATGGGGGCGTTGGAAATGGCGGTAAAAAAGCCGGCCATGCCCAGCACCACCATCGGGCCGGAGCTCTCGATCAGGCCGGGAAACAGGGTGTGAAAGATGATCCCCACCGCCCCGCCCAGGGAACCGCCGATGACCACCGAGGGGCCGAAGACACCGCCGCTGCCGCCGGAGCTGATGGTAAAGGAGGTGGTCAGGATTTTGCCGAAGGCTACCGCCAACAGCAGCACCAGGCTGACTTCGCTGAGCAGGGCCTGCTGCAGAAAGCCGTACCCAAAGGCCAGGGTTTCCGGCAAAAAAAAGCCGATCATACCGGTGGCCAGCCCGCCCAAAGCCGGCTTGACATGCCGGGGAATGGGAAGGCCGGTGAAGATTTTTTCCACCCCGTAAAAGCATTGGACGTACAGAAAACTGACGCCGGACAGGATCAGGGCCAGGACGATATAGGGGCCCAGCTCCATGGGGTTGGTGAACTTGTACGCCATGGAAGAGAACAGCGATCCCCAGCCAAAAACCAGGCAGAAGAGGCAATAGGCCACCACCGAGGCGATCCCGGCCGGGATGAGCACGTCGCCTTCGAATTCCGGGTTGCGGTAGAGCACTTCCGAGGCGAACAGGGCTCCGGCCAGGGGCGCCCGGAAAATACTGCCCACACCGGCGGCCACGCCGGCGGCCAGCATGATGCGCCGCTGCCGTTCCGATAAATGGAGACGAGTGGCCAGAAAGGAGCCGAAACCAGCCCCGATCTGGGCGATGGGGCCTTCCCGGCCGCCGGAGCCGCCGGTAGTCATGGTGATGGTTGAAGCAATAGTCTTGATAAAGGGGATGCGGGCCCGGATCAGGCCGCCCTTGTTGTGATAGGCGTCAATGGCGGCGTCGGTGCCGTGCCCCTCCGCTTCCGGGGCAAAAGTGTAGACCAGCCAGCCGCTGATCAGGCCGCCCGCCGCCGGCAGGAACAGGAGCACCCAGCGGTTGAAGACGGTGGCGGTGGGGGGGAACAGGTGGGGCTCGCCGGTCGGGCCGGGCGGCCGATATCCGGCCAGGGCGTCCAGGAAGAAATGGACGCCGGCGTTGCACAGAAATTGAAAGACAATGGCCCCGGTGCCGGTGATCAGACCGATGACCACAAAGGCCAGCAGATTGACGGCGTTGGACTGCCGGTAGGCAAATACCGACCGCAAGGAAGACAATGCCGGCCGCAGGCTGGTGATGGCGTTTTTCGTCATGTTGTCAGCCGGTGCCGGTGGTTGGGTCTCAATCGGGGGGCGGCCAGGATCTTTCCGGCGTGCTCCCGGGCGGCGGACGGATATTTCAGATAGGAGGCATCCAGGTCCACCTCCAAGGTGGAGTTGGCAAAATTTTTTGTTTCCGGAATATAGATATGCAGATCCGGTCCGGGTTGACGGCAGAAACAGGGGAAATGAGGCAGGGCCTCCTTGCCGCAGGATGTCTTCCGGAAAATGCGCAGATGTCGGTTGGTATGCAAACCATCGTCCCCCTTGTTTCGTTGATACATCATGCATCCGGCCGATTTGTTTAGCTATTACCTATCATGAATGGCGGAAAGTTCAAGAAAGAAATGCTGGCAATTGATTTGCAGGGCAGTTTTTTGAGCGGACCGGGAAAGATCCCGGCAGAAAAGGAAAGAAAAGACGAACGGTCCGGCAATTTTCATCCGCTGTCCGGCCCGGCGAAGCCGCCGGGCAAGTGGCCTGTTAATTTTTCCTTGCAAAATTCAGCTATTTGTTTTAGTTATTGAACAATAACCTGCCAACGGGGAGCAGGCGAAAACGATAATTCCGGGATGATGTCATCATGGGCGGGAGAAGCAGCTGACATGCAGACGGGAGAGATCAGGCGGGTCCTCATCGTCGGGGCCGGAACCATGGGGCAGCAGATCGGGTTGTTATGCGCTCTGACCAACCTGGAAACGACTGTCTACGATATTTCCACAACCGCCCTGGACAAAGCCGCCCAGCGAATGCGCCGGCTGGCGGATAAATTTGTCAGCCGCCGGCGGGTGTCCGACGACGAGGCCGCCGCCGCCCTGAATCGCATTCGCATGACTACCGATCCGGCGGAAGCCGCCGAACAAATCGACTTTCTCAGCGAGTCCGTGCCCGAAGACGCCGAGTTGAAATGCCGGGTATTTGAAGAATTCAACCGGCTGTGCCCGGCGCACGTGATGTTTACCACCAATTCTTCTTCCCTGATTCCTTCCATGATGGCCGATGCCACCGGTCGGCCGGAAAAATTCGCCGCTTTTCATTTTCACAATACCCTGACCACCCGCATCGTGGATATTATGCCGCATCCGGGAACATCCGCCGAGACCGTCGCCCGCATTGAAGCCTTTGCCCGGCACCTGGGGCAGGTCCCCATCCTGCTGCGTAAGGAAAACCATGGCTATGTCTTCAATGCCATGCTGATGAATCTGTGTGACACGGCGTTGTATCTGGCGGCCGGCGGAGTGGCCGACATCGAGGAGATTGATCGTTCCTGGATGGGCGTCATGGGAATGGAGATCGGGCCGTTCGGAATCATGGATACCATCGGACTGGACACGGTTTTGTCCGTGAACCAGATCTGGGCCAGGCAGTTGAATGATCCCAAGGCCATTGCCAACGTGAATTTTCTGCGGCAGTTTGTGGATGCCGGCCGGCTGGGAACGAAAACCGGGCAGGGTTTTTATGCCTACCCCGGTCCGGCCTATGCCGAAGTGGGATTTGTAAGCAAAGAATAATCCGGGCGGGCGCAGAAGCTGCTGGAACGGTTTTTGGGTATGAATCGCAATCAACAGGGAACAGGTACGGACAGCAAATGGGAAAAAAAATCAAGAATGGCGTAGGGGGATTGTTGCTGATCGGCGGGTTTGTAATGACCGTTTTTTTCGCTTTGCCGGCGGCGGTCGCCGCGGCAACAGGGACGCCGGAGCCGGTCATCCTGGATGAAACCCTGGATACCAAGCATTTTGGTGATCACGTTCAGCTGTTCGAAGACCGAAGCGGATCACTGACCATAGCCGATGTGGCCGACCCGGAAACCAGGTGGACGCCATCCGATGAGGTCGCCATCAACAAGGGGTTTACGGACTCGGCCTACTGGTTCCGGTTTGCCGTGACCAACACCCAGGAAGATGCCCGGGAGTGGTATCTGACCATACCGTATTCGCTGCTCAACGATATCGAACTCTATGTGCCCCAGCCCGGCGGCATGTATAAGAAGATCACGGCCGGCACCAAATACCCCTTTTCCCAAAGAGAAATCATAGACAAGGCGTTTGTTTTCCGGTTAAAGCAGGCCCCCGGCGCGAAGACCTATTATGTGCGTATCGTCACCGAAACCGCCCTGAACTTTGAGCCGATCATGCGGTCTCACCGGGCCTACCTGACCACCATCAACAAGGTCTATCCCTTGTTCTGGATCTATTACGGGGCCATGCTGATCATGGTGGTCTACAACCTGATCCTGTTCATACTGATCCGGGAAAAGAGTTATGTCTACCTGGTCGCTTTCATCTGCACCTATATTCTCTTCCAGTTTACTTTGAACGGATACTCGTTCCAGTATCTCTGGCCCCATGCGGTCTGGTGGGCCACCAATTGTCTGCCGACCTTCATGTGCTTGTCGATGTTCTTCATCACCCTGTTTTTGCGTTCCTTTCTGAATGTGCCCGAGAAGTATCCGGACACCCTGGCCGACAAGTCCAGCAAGTACGTGGTCATGGGGCCGGCCCTGATATGGGCCTTTCTCGCCCTGCCGGTCAGCTATGCCATCAGCATCCAGGTGGCCATCGTGCTGGTGATCGTCCAGACCCTGACCCTGGCTGCCGCCGGTTTCGTCACCATCGGCTACAACCGCAATATACGTTTTGTGCTGATCAGCTGCACCTTTCTCTTTCTGGGTGTCCTGCTTTACAGTTTCAAGACCTTCGGGCTGCTGCCGGAAAATTTTATTACCAGCTGGAGCATCCAGATCGGTTCGGTCTTGTTCGTGGCCCTGCTCTCGGTGGGCCTGGCCGACCGGATTACCATGCTGAAAGACGAGATGCTGGCCACCAATGCCAATATCTCCCTGATGCTGGAAAGCATTTCCCAGGAAACCGCCGATGTGGCCGCGGAGTTAGGGGATTACCGGGAAGAAGAGATCAGCCGCATGCTGCAGATGCGGTTTGAAACCTTCATGGACAAGTTCAAATCGCTTATCCGGGAAGTGAATACCAATGCCGGGCAGCTGCAAACCGCTTCCGGCGGGCTGCTGGACCTGTCCGGAAAAATGGCCGGAGAATCCGGCGACATGGCGGCCAATGCCAACATGGTCGCCTCGGCCGCCGAGGAGATGAGCGCCTCCATGACGACCATTTCCAGCACCATGGAGCAGACGTCGCAGAACGTAACCCTGATAGCCTCTTCCATCGAAGAGATGACCACCACCGTGGACGAGATCACCTCCCATACCGAGGTGGCCCGCAGCACCACGGCCAATGCCGTTTCCTATGCCGGGGATGTCTCCAGGAAACTGGACAATCTCAACGAGGCCGCGGAAAATATCGGTTCGGTAACCGAGGTCATTGCCGAAATCTCGAAAAAGACCAATCTGCTGGCCTTAAATGCCACCATCGAAGCCGCCCGGGCCGGTGAGGCGGGCCGGGGATTTGCAGTGGTGGCCAATGAAATCAAGGAACTGGCCCAGCGCACGGCCGCCGCCACCCAGCAGATCAACCAGCAGATCCAGGACAACAAGCAGGTGACCAACGAGGCCGTGGAAGAGATCGGCCGCATCGTGGATGTCATCGGCAACGTGGACGAGATCGTCTCCACCATTGCTTCTTCCATTGAGGAACAGTCCACCTCCACCAAGGAGATCGCCAGCAACGTTTCCCAGATCTCCACCGGGGTCTCCGAGATCACCAAGAGTGTGGCCGAATGCTCTTCCGTGGCCGACAAGGTCACCCGCGACGTGGCCACGGTCAGCGCCTCCACCGAGCATATCAAGGGCAGCAGTCAGGAATTGCGGCAGAGCGCCGATGAGCTCTTGAAGATGTCGGAATATGTGCTGGGGCTGTTGAAGAGATTCAAGGTGTAATCCATGATCGACCTGCTTCGCAAGCGGCGCAGCATCCGGAGCTACCAGGATAGGCCCATTGACGCGGCCTCCCGGGAGGTGCTGCAGGAGGCGCTGCTGCGGTCGCCTTCCTCCCGGAATATCCGTCCCTGGGAGTTTGTCTGGATCGAAGATAAAGAGACATTGGGTCGGCTGGCCCGGGCCAAACCCCATGGCTCGTCTTTTCTGGCGGGGGCCGCCCTGGGAATCGTGGTCTGCGGCGATCCCGGCCAGTCGGATGTCTGGATCGAAGACTGCTCCATCGCCGCCGTCATCGCCCACCTGGCGGCCGCCTCCCTAGGCCTGGGCAGCTGCTGGGTGCAGATCCGCCGCCGTCACCATGACGAACAGCGCCCGGCCGAAGAATATGTCCGCAGCGTCCTGGATCTGCCGGATACCCTGGCGGTGGAAGCCATTATCGCCGTGGGCCATCCGGCCGAAGACAAAAATGGCGTTCCCCCGGCCGACCTTCCCCGGCAGAAAATCTGGTCATTTCCCCGATGACGGCTGGGTAACCGCCGGCCGGCCATCTTTTAGCATTCATTCGGCATAGCCGCCCGGCTGATATTTTTTTTCGCCCTGGTTTATGATATGGACAGAGCATGGCGCGGGTCCTGGATCCGGTGGTGGTTGCCGGCCGGGATACCGTCCTGACCGGTCGCCCCATTGCCGGGTATGGTCTTTTTACCGTCAAAGACGTGGAAGTGGCGCCCATTCCCTTCCAGATCGACCGGCGGGATACGGACGGGAATTTCGTGCTTACGGCCGGAAAAGAGGCGGCCTGCGCGGATGATCCGCAGCTGGATGACAATGATGAGCTGGTCTTCATGGCCATGGATACCGGGGATCGACTTGCCGATGAAAAACAACTGCCCGGGAAAAACGTGGATTGTTTCGAGCTGCAGGTGACCGATCCCGGAACACAGGAGATGAACCGGGCGTATCTGGTGGCCGGGCACTGTTCGCTGGAAAAATCAGCGGTCGATCATGCCTCCTATGATGCGGATTCATCCGCCCTTGCCACCCGCAATTATTCCGGCCGCTACGACGATCATCCCGTGGCGCCTGCCGGTACGCCTTTGAAGAAGGCCTCGGCGGTGAGGGCGAGGATTTTATCGACCGTAGCAAGGTCCGGGTGACCATGCGCTCCATGGGGGATAACCCCGCATCGTTCCGAGGAGGACATCAAGATCAAGGAGCTGGGATATATTGACGGACCGATGCGCCTCATCCTTGATTCGAAAAACGTTACGCCCCTGGTTATGGTCATCGTCTTCCCGGAGCTTAAAAGCGAAAGCCCTGGGGCAGGTCTCCTTCGGCGGTGTCCGCCGGCACCCAGGAAAGATCCAGGATGGTGTAGGTCGGGTCGACCACCCGGAAGATGGGCCGCACCCGCAGGCCCATGGCCGGTTCTCCCAGCGACAGGTAGCCCATCAGGATGGTGGACACCCCTTCAAACTCCACGTTGATAAACTTGATCGGCCGGGGCAGGGTGTTGAAGGCCCCGGCCCGCTCACAGACCATGAAGGTGTGAACCGTGGCGGTATCATGGCCGACCCGGGTCAGATCAACCACGGTGTTTTTCATCAGGCAGTCCGGGCAGTGAATGCGAAAGGGCAGAAAAACATCGCCGGTGTGTTCGCACTCGGGGTTGTCGCAGCGGGAGCCGTACAGTTTCCCCTGGGAAAGCCCTTCGAAAAAGATCGCCTCCCCGCCATAGGTGTGCACGTAGGTCATGTCGCGGGGGTTGGTTACCCCCACCAGCCGGCCGCTGTCGTCCAGGTCCCGGATGGGCTGGTTGGGGGTGATGTGGTGAAAATCCCCGGAAAAGCGGTATTTGTTGCGGCGGACCGCAACCTGGCCGTATTTGCTCATAAGGTCGCCTCCTTATTGTTCCTTGATTAACAGATAATCCGGATCCATCAGCACCGTGCAGGTGACGTGGGAGCCCACCCCGGCATGGCTGATGGCCAGGCCCCGGCGCGCGTCTTTGACCTGCAGATCGGTCCAGTCGGCCGGTTTTTCCCGGCCAAAGTCCGCCCAGCGGGCCGTATCCCCGTGGATTTCCGCCCAGCGGTTCCAGAGATGGGTGGCCACCTCGAAAACCTGCATGATACCGGTGGCGCCCACGGCGTGCATGCATCCGATCAGGCCGCCGGACAGGTTGGACGGCAGCCGGCCGGGCTGTCCGGTATGGGGATTGGTGTGGTAGCAGTCGCCGGATTCGACGTAGTCCCGGCCGTTGCCGTAGGGCCGGATGCCCAGGTCTTCATAGGTCTGGATATCGCTGATGGTAAAGGCGTCGTGCAGTTCCACCAGGTCCAGGTCCTCGGTGGGATCGGTGATGCCGCACATGTGATAGGCGTAATAGGCCGCCATGCGGGCTGCCAGAAAACCGGTAAAGCCGGGATATCGTTCGCTGCCGGGGAAGCGCTGGGCCAGGTCGGCGTACTGGTCGGGGGCTTCGTTGGGCAGCAGGGGGATCTCCATGTTGCGGCGGCAGGCCGGCCGCAGGGTGTGGGACCCGGCCGTGACCCAGATACGCAGAGGCTTCTGGGTGGTGCCGCGGGTCAGTTCCCGGGCGGTGCCCTCGTCGCAAAGGATGGCGCAGGCGGCCCCGACGCTCATCAGGCAGCAGTCCAGGGCCCGCAGGGGATAGGCCACCACCGGCGAGTCAAGGACATCCTCGACGGTGATGTCCATGGGCGCATGGGCAAAGGGGTTGAAGCGGGCGTAGCCGTGATGCTTGACGGAGATCTCGGCCAGGGTCCGGCGGAAGGAGTCTTCCTCGCGGCCGAAGACCTGCCAGTACTTCTGGGCCATGACGGCGTAGTAGCCGGTGTAGATGTGGCCCAGGGGTGTTTCCCAGTCCTTGTCCGCGGCGCAGGAGATGAGGTGGTTGCCTTCGTCGGTGGGCACTTCGTCCATGCGTTCCCAGCCCATGGCCAGGACGCAATCGGAGTAGCCCGAGGCCACCGCCTTGGCCGCCTCCCACAGGGTGGAACCGCCGGTGGCCCCGCCGGTCTTGACACCGACGTTGCCCAGGGGGTCCAGGCCCAGCCGGTCGTGAATGACCGCTTCCCCCAGAAGCTGATCGCCGAAATGGTCGGCAAAGTGGCCGTAATAGGCGGTGTGAATGAACTTTTTCAGTTCCGCCGGGGTTTTGTCAATCAGGCCGGCCGCCATGGCAAGCGCGTCGATGCACAGCTCCTCGGTGCGCTTGTCCGGCATGGCCCGGTCAAACTTGGACTGACCGGCGGTGACCAGGTAGACCGGCCGCATAAAGGCCGGCGTCTTCAATTGGCGTTCGCTGAAGGTAATCATAGACGGGTTTTCTCCTTTGCTTGGCCATGACCAATTATTGTTCCGTTGCCGGGCGGAGCTCAGTCTTCCCGCAGTTCCGGCAGATCCCGGTAATAGTCCAGGCAGGCGGGGTTGGACAGGGCGTCCTGGTTGGTGGCCCGGCCCCCCTCGATGATGCGTTTGACCGCCAGTTCCACTTTTTTCATGTTCAGGGTATAGGGCACCTCCGGGGTCGGCAGAATCTTGGCCGGCACGTGGCGCGGCGAAGCGTTCTGCCGCAGGGCGGCGCGGATTTTTTTCTTGAGGTCCTCATCCAGATCATGTCCCGGGGCCGGCTTGACGAACAAGACCACCCGCACGTCGTTTTTCCATTGCTGGCCGATGACCAGGCTGTCCTCAATCTCTTCCAGGGCCTCCACCTGCCGGTAGATTTCGGCCGTGCCGATGCGGACCCCGCCGGGATTGAGGGTGGCGTCGGAGCGGCCGTAGATGACCACCCCGCCGCGGTCGTTGATGGCAATGAAATCCCCGTGGGTCCAGACGCCGGCAAAACGGTCGAAATAGGCCTGGTGATACTTCTGCCCGTCCGGATCATTCCAGAAGTAGAGGGGCATGGAGGGCAGGGCCGCCTGGCAGACCAGTTCCCCGGCGGTATTGGTAACGCTGCGGCCGGCTTCGTCATAGGCCTTGACGGCCGCACCCAGGCCGCGGCCCTGGATCTCGCCGGCATAGACCGGGTCCAGGGGGTTGCCCAGGACAAAGCAGCTGTTAATGTCGGTGCCCCCGGAAATGGAGGCCAGCTGCAGGTCGGCCTTGATGTCCCGGTAGACAAAATGGAATCCTTCGGTACTCAACGGCGAGCCGGTGGACAGGATCGTCCGCAGGGCAGCCAGGTCGAAGCGG
>CAYTQK010000106.1:0-9948 GCA_964439745.1 uncultured Desulfobacterales bacterium | reverse complement strand
CAACCACGAAATGGATTTATGAAGGTCATACAGGCTGTAAAACAATTAATCCGCACCGATTCTTTCCAGGAACCAGGCCTCTCCTTTTTCCAAGGCTTCTTCAAATGCCTTAAAACCGATAATACCGGAGGGAATCAAGTCGTCCATATAGCTCTGTTTTATTATATCCATAATCTCTATTGGATAAAGATTACAGGCATTGATCGCGAGCAACCCGAAAAAATCGGAAACTTCATTGTCCTGATTCCCGGTCAATAACGAACCGAAGAACTCCACTGTTTCTT
The DNA here is from genome assembly GCA_964439745.1 of uncultured Desulfobacterales bacterium. Lineage (GTDB taxonomy): Bacteria > Desulfobacterota > Desulfobacteria > Desulfobacterales > Desulfosudaceae > CAYTQK01. The sequence goes on along the minus strand of CAYTQK010000106.1, from coordinate 9,664 downwards.
TTCTATCCGCGTATCCTTCATACACCGCATAAGTCATCGCCAGGGATGCGGATACCCGGCAATATTCATCAACCGCCCTGTTTAACACCATGTCCCTGATGTGCGTCAGGGACCCGTCGCAGGTATTGAACAGGATCATGGGAAGCTTTTCCGTCCCGATATCCCCGAACAATTGGTGAGACAGGCCATCCGGCAGGCTGAAAAGGTCGATAATCAGCTTGTGGGCGCGGTGCTCCTTAAAATGACCAAGCAGCATGACAGCATAAATGTGATCATAAAAATCCAAATTTTCAGCATGCGTATACGGGTCGGCAAGAATGCCTTCCAAAAGTCCAATCAGGTGGGACGTGATTTCATCTTTCCGGGCGATGGCCGCGTCAACGGCCTCCCGTTTATACTCCCCATGTGACTGCCTGAAGTCTTCCAGGATTTCTTTGATCGGTTTATCCGAATTTTTATTGTAATTGTTTTCCACGTTGGTCCCCTTCATCAGTATTTATCAGCCCGCAAACATGGCCTCACTGTCCATCCAGGAGACGATCCGGATTTCATTCTGTTTCAACGATATATTACCTCCATAGACAAGCATGGGATCGATCCCGGTTTCGCCCGCAAGCGACATCCACTTTTTCAGGCCGTTGAAAAAGTGCGGATTGACGGTTTTACCGGACTTTATTTCCACGGGTTTGAGTTTACCGCCCAGTTCCACTACCAGGTCGATTTCGTTGCCGCTGCGGTCCCGCCAGAAATAAAACGATGAGCGCCGGCCCTGGTTGTAACGCGTTTTATAAAATTCGCTGATAACATAGGATTCGAAAAGCGCACCCTTGAACGGATGAACGCTCAACTGGTCCGGTTGCTGAACGGACAAAAGCCAGGCAGCCAATCCAACATCATAAAAATAGAGCTTTGGCGTTTTGATGAGCCGTTTATTAAAATTGGCATGATGGGGCTGAAGCAGAAAAACAATATAGCTTGCTTCCAGTATGGATATCCAGGCTTTGGCGGTGTTGTGCGTTATTCCGCAATCTTCGGCCAACCCGGACAAGTTCAGCAACTGTCCGGTCCGGCCCGCACACAGCCGCAGAAAACGCTGAAACAAACCAAGATCCCGGATATTGATCATCTGCCTGACATCACGTTCGATATAGGTCTGCACATAATTGCCATACCAGATATTCGGGTCAAGATCCCTGTCATGAACCGGCGGGTAAAGCCCGAAAAAAAGGACTTCTTCCAGATTTTGCGCGCGGGGCTTGAATTTTTTTCGGCTATAGAGTTCCCGGTATGAAAACGGTAGCAGATGCAAAATCCCGATTCTGCCCGCCAGAGACTGCGTGATACCGGAAAACAACCCGAATTGCTGGGAACCGGTTAATACAAAACGGCCCGGCTTTTTGCTTTCATCTAAAATCTCCTGCAGGTAGGAAAGAAGTTCCGGCGAACGCTGAACCTCGTCAAACACCGCGCCGGTTTTATACTTTTCCAAAAAACCGCGAGGATCCAACTGCGACATTTCCCGCAGATCGGGGTTCTCCAGGGAAACATATGGCAATTTATTAAAAACATGCCTGGCCAGAGTGGTTTTACCCGACTGTCTCGGCCCGGTAATCGCTATTGCCGGATACCCTTTGGCCAGCTCAAGAAGCGTCTTTTCTGCCTGTCTTGGAATCATAGTCGATTGATACCCCATCTTTTGCTAATTGTCAATTTAATTCTCAATCAGTAAACCTTGCCTTCCCCCCGTAAAGGATGGACAGATCTATTTCCTTTGCTTCTGTAATCCTTCTTGATTTGACCGGTTGACGCCATGTATGCGGCAACAGCGTCAGTTATCAAGCCGGGCCACCGGTCGGTCTCCGGGGTATATAAGCCGAGGAATCCTGCAGCCAGCCATTATTTTCAATGCGTATCCGCACACTGGGAAGAACTGGAACCGGCCTGGGATGTCCATCCCAAAGCGGCTGCGGCCCTGGTTTTCTCATGACAGAAAATTATTGGCAGGACTGTCAAAATGCGCCTGGAAGATCCTGGGCCAATACCTGAAGCACTCCGTCCTTTATGACGATGCCGTGGCCGGCGGCGTGGTAGCGGTCCAGACGTTCGGCGACTTCCAGAACTTTAATCCGCACCTGCACATCATCGCCACGGACGGCTGCTTCTATGGACAGGGGCGATTTCAGAAGGCCAATCAGCCCTGCCCCACCGACCTGGAGCCCTTGTTCCGGCAGGAGGTGTTCAATTTGCTCCAGGCCCACGGCCTGCCGGATCGGGTCATCGAAAACATGATGGGCTGGCATCACAGCGGTTTCAATGGGAAAAATAGGGGACGCCCTTTATATTTTTATATTTGCAGATACCTTTTGCTCCTGAAAACAAATCCTCATTACCGGTTTTCAGCAATAAACACCGCCCGTCTGGTGCGTCTGTTTATTCCGGTTTGTCCGGGCATGCGCTTTGATTGTCAGGCAGAGATAATTTGCAAATATAAAAATATAAAGGGCGTCCCCTTTCAGGCTCTTGAGAATGAGTATACTGGCACCGGATTCCGAATTAAATATCGTGTCCCCCGAATTCTGTGGTAAAACCATCAAGGAAAAATACCGGTTGTACACAGAAGATATGGATCGTGTACTTTCAGAATGCGGTCGGGTATTAAAGCCAGGCCGGTTCTGCACCATAATTATCGGCACTAATGACAACCAGCTCAGCAAAGCTCTTGGCATACCCAAAGAAGAGGTTAAGGGACTTCACCGGATAATTATTGAAATGGCTCAACAGCATCAGTTCACGCCGGTAAGGACCCTGGCCAGGCAGATATCAGGTATCGCCAATACCATGCGCAATGAGTATATCATTATATTGCAGCAGAACTGAGGTAAAGTTGCTGTGAAAATACGATGACGGTGACAGTATATACCTATTTTTGAGGGGAATTTTGCATGGAATTACTTATAGATGTTGTGAAAAAATATCGACTCTACCCATTAGATATACTGTCCCCCGAATTTGTCACCCGAATTTGTCCATGTCAGCCGGGGCTTTGCCGCCGGCGGCGGTGGTGTCCTGGATCAGGCTGTTGATCTTTCTGCCGATATTGCCGGTGGTCCGGATGATCCGGGCGGCCAGCAGCTCATCCTCGTCCAGCAGCAACGGGGTCAATACAAATGCAGCTTTATATCGATAATGTGCACTATTTTAGCATCAATCAGGAGCGCGCATAGATAGCCGTATTCTGCATTCTCCTCACCTGGAGAAATTTTTCAAAAATCTGCACAAAATATTTGACATACGGGTTTTTTGGAATATAAAAATTATTCCATCTATCAACCCCGACAACCCTGAAAGTTGATATATATATTATCATCTACTTTTAGGCGATAGTAAGTTATTTGGCAAGAAGCTGTTTCAATTGAACCCGGCGGCCGGGGGTGTTCGCGCCTGCTGGTGATGCCGGCCCCGGCCTGTTTTTTTCGGAGCCGGAAAACGCAACTTCACAACCTTGTAAGGGGGAGAGCATGAAAAAAGATGAAAGCAATGTCACAAGTCGGGTTGTCGTCGGGAGCCTGGGCCGGGGAAGCCTGGGCGGGCGTCTGACCAAGCGGCGCGGTAAGGTGGCCGGCCTCTCGCTGTGGCTCGTTGTTGCCGCAGCGTCAGCTCTGGCGCTTGCGGTAGTCCCGGTTTCAGCCACGACGATATCGGGGCCGGAGACAACGAAACAAAGCATTGCCGCGGACGAGGATCTGGAAATCACCTCGACAGGCAGCGTAACGGTCACCGATGCGACGGACGCGATTGCGATCGAGCTCGATCCGGACTACGCCGCCACATTCGACAACCAGGGCAGCGTCAGCGCGACAATGACCGCGGGTGACGGGAGCGGCAACGCGACCGCAGTCAACTTCCTGGGCGATATTCTTGGTGGGGACATCTTCAACACCGGTCCCATCACGGCAACAGCGACCGGCGCGGCAACCGCGCCCGGCGGCGCGCCGGCCGATGCTTACGGGGTTTATGTCGATGGCGATCTGACCGGGGGCTCCAGCCTCGCCAGCGAGGGCCTGATCACCGCCACGGCCACGGGCGGGTCAGCCACGGCTGGCGCGTCTGAGACCCGGGACGTCAGTGCCAGCGCTGCCGGCATCTGTATTAATAACTATATCGAGAACCTGTCGTCGCTCACGGGCACGGGCGCGATCACGGTTTCGGCGACAGGCGGTTCGGCCACGGTGGGCGATGACGGGACAGCCTATGCGGGCGCCGAAGACACCTTCGGCATTTATGCCGATGATGTCAGCAACAACGCGACCCTCGACTACAGCGACGCCATTTCCGTTACGGCGCAGGGCGGCACCGCGGAGGCGGGCGCCACTGGCGACGCCTGGGCCTGGGCCGGGGCCGATGATACCGCCGGAATCGAGGTTGACGACATCGACAACGCATCGTCGGTCGTGAATGCCGGTGCGATCACGGTTTCGGCGACCGGCGGGTCCGCCACGGCGGGCGACGACGGTGGCGCCACTGCCGATATCGACAACACTCACGGCATCTATGCCGAACATGTTCAGAATGGTTCGTCGCTTGCAAACAGCGGCGGGATCGATGTTTCGGCGCAGGGCGGCACGGCCGAGGCCGGCGATAACAACACGGCCGGGTGGCCATATGTCTACGTGCAAGCCGATACCTACGATACCGTTGGGATTTACACTGACGATATCGAAGGTGGTTCGTCGGCAACGAACACGGGCGACATCACCGTGGCGGCGCAAGGCGGCACGGCCACAGGTGGCAATGCCACGGTCTCCAATGCAAATCTCTACGCTCATGCCGATGCGGACGATACCTATGGCATTGAAATCGACGATGTCTGCGAGGGCTCGTCGATCGAGAACAGCGGTGTGATTGATGTGCGGGCGCAAGGCGGCACGGCCACGGTTGGCGAGGCAATGGTCGGCGGCGCATCTGTCGACGCAGATGCCGGTACCGGCGATACCGCGGGGATCCACGTTGATTACGATCTTGAAGAAGGATCGTCGCTGACAAACACCGGCGACATCACTGTGGCGGCGCTTGCCGGCGAGGCCACGGCCGGCGACGGCGGCAGCTCTTATGCCGATACCGACGATACCTTTGGCATTGAAATCGACTCCGATATCGAAGAGGGCTCGTCGCTGGAAAACAGCGGCAATATCAGCGTGCTGTCGGAAGGAGGCACGGCCACGGCCGGCGACGGCGGCTATGCCTATGCCGGTGCCGGCGACACCGCCGGGATCTTCATCGACAGTGACGTCGACGACGGCTCGTCGCTGATCAACACCGGATCGGTCTCGGTGACCGCAAGCGGCGGCACCGCCAGTGTTGAGGGCAACGAACGTGCATATGCCGATGTTGAGGAGACCTACGGCATCGTGATCGAGAGCGATCTGGAATACGGGTCCTGGTTCGACAACAGCGGCGATATCATGGTTTCCGCAACTGCGGGCAGCGCGACCGCGGGCGATTCCGGGTATGCCTATGCCAGTCCGGATGAAACCTTCGGCATCAGCTTCGACAATGACATCGAAGACGGCTCGACCGCTGTGAACACCGGCAACATTTCTGTTGCTGCGACCGGCGGCACGGCCACGGCCGGTAACAGCGGCTACGCCTATACCGATGTCGAACAGACCGCCGGCATCTATGTGGACAATTACATTGAAAATGGCTCGTCGCTTGAGAACAGCGGCAATGTTGACGTTACCGCCGAAGGCGGCGAGGCCACGACCGGCGACCACGGCCGCTCCTCTGCCGATGTCGAAGAGACCGCCGGCATCTATGTGGGCGATAGTGTTGAAGAGGGCTCGTCGCTCGACAACAGCGGCATGATCACTGTCGACGCGCGCGGCGGTTCCGCCGGCAGCGGAGATAGCGGCTGGGCCGACGCAGGTGTTGATACGGCCGCGGGTCTTTATGTGGGAGGCAATGTGGTAGCCATTGATGACGGCTCGATCGTGACAAACTCGGGCGCGATTTCCGTCAACGCGCAGTCCGGCCAGGCCGAGGCCGGGGACAATGGAGAGGCCTATGCCAACGTTTTGGCCTCAGGAATTGACAATGATGACGGGATCCGGAAACGATCCGCTTTCGATAACAGCGCGAACGTCACCGTCACCGCCACGGGCGGGACCGCGACTGCCGGTAGCGGCGGCACGGCCGAAGCCGAAGCCCTTGCGGTCGGCATGTATACCAGTGGCAATGTCGGGATCGACTCCACCCTCAACAACAGCGGCGACCTGACCGTTGCGGCGACAGGCGGCAGGGCGATCGCCGGCAGTGGCTATGATATGGTATCTGCCGGAGCTGCCGGTATCGCCACGGAGACTCTGACCGGTGAAATGACCAACAGCGGCAGCATTCGTGCTACGGCCACGGCCCACAATCCGGGTGACGATGCTGAGGCCGAGGCCTACGGCATGTATGTCACCACCCTTGAAGCGGACGGCGTCCTGAACAACAGCGGTTCCGTTAATGCCGTGGCAGAGGCCAGCGCCGCCACCAACGAGACGGCCGAGGCTTCCGGCCTTTATGTCGAAACCATGGATGGGGTAGTGAACAATAGCGGCAGCAGCAGCGGCAGCATTAGTGGCTCCGCGAACCAGCCGGAAGACGGCTATTCGCTCTATGTGAGCGACCCTGCCAGCAGCGGCACCGTGAACAACCAGGCCGGTGGTGTGCTGAGTGGTAACCTGTTCGTGGACGGCACGGTCGAGCTTAACAACAGAGGAACCATCGAGATCCCGGCCATGGCGGTTGGCAACAACGCCTGGATCGCCGGGGACTACAACCAGGATGCAAACGGTGTGCTTTCCGTGGGTGCCTACGACACGGATACCTACGGCAGGCTTGTAGTGGACGGCACCGCCGCCTTTGCCGACGACGCCAACCTGCATGTGGGTCTGGTACACGGCAACATCCTGGTCGACGGCGATGAGCTTCTTGACGTGGTGGACGCCGGTACCCTGGACGCCACCACCTTAAACATTATCGACAACAGCGCCCTGATTTCCTTCGACTATGAGATCGACAGCGATACCGTCCATTTGACCATGAATCAGGAATTGGCTGCGCCCATGGTTGCGGCAGCAGGCTTTAGCAGCGCCGGCGGCGCGGCCGGCGCTCTGGACAAGATGCTTGCGGTGTACGCGACTCCGGATGCCTATGCAGACATGGACGGTGTTCTCGCCGACCTGCGGGCCCTGGAGACGGAAGGTGAGGTGGCCCGGGCCATCACCGGCACCCTGCCGAGCCTGAACCTGGAACTCTCCCGGCTCACCCTGGGCAACCTGCATAACAGCCTGCGCCTGACCCGCGAACGCCAGGCTGCGGTGCGGGGGCAGAGTTCCGGCGACAGTGTCGGCGGCAGCGGTAACCTCTGGGGGAAGGGCTTCGGCTCCCGGGCTGACCAGAAGAGCAACAACGGCGCCTTTGGCTATGATTCGGACACCTACGGCATTGTTCTGGGCGGCGACATGGATCTGAACAGCCGGGCCAGCATCGGCCTTGGTCTTGCCTACAGCGCCAGTGACGTGGACGGAGACACCATTTCAGAGCAGAACGCGGACGTGAAAAGCTACCAGGGGTTCCTTTATGGCGACTACCGCCTGGTGAAACAGATTGATCTTTCCTGGCACCTGGGCTACGGCCAGCATGACAACGAGGTCACCCGTTACGTGCCCCTGGCCGGCTCTTCTGCCAGGGGCGACTTCGACTCCTGGAGCATGAACACGAGTGTCGCCGCGTCGCGGGACTACAAGATGAGTGAGAAGATTACTCTGACCCCGTCCGTTCGCCTGGACTACGCCTACATCGACAACGACGGCTACACCGAGACCGGCGCCGGTCCGTTGAACCTGACCGTCTCTGGCAGCGATACCGACGAGCTGATTGTGGGCATTGACGGCAAGCTCGGCCACAAGCTGGCGCAGGACTGGCAGTTCACGGCCAACCTTGGCCTTGGCCTGGATCTGCTGGCCGACGAAGATTCGGTAACCGCGGCCTACGCGGGCGCGTCTGAGGTTGCTTTCGCCACCCACGGCACCGATCCGTCCACCTGGCTCTGCAATGGCGGTCTGGGTCTGGTCTACGGCCGGGCGGACAGCCTGCAGGTTGCGCTGAGCTACGACCTGGAGGTCAGGGAAGACTACACCAACCAGGGCCTGTCTCTCAAACTCAACATGTCGTTCTGATCCTGCCCCGCGCATCTGACCGGTAAACCGCAGGGTGGCGAGGAGATTCTTCGCCACCCTGTTTTACGTTCAGGCCGGCGGTGTCCCCGTTTCCATACCATCATCAGCAAGGATCATATCCATGTCGAATCGACCCAGCCTGAAAAAACCAGGCCCGGCGAAACCGGGACGCGGCAAGCCCGTTCCCATTCCTCAGGCTAGCGGTATGACCGCGCAGAAGATCGATGCCGGCCAGCTTCATGGCCCTGGGCGAATGCGCGCCCCGCTGCTGCTCCGCGCCACTCTTGGAGCATGGACAAGCCCGATCCTTCTGTTCCTGGCCGGGCTTGTCCTTTTCTGCGCTGCTGCCTGCACCCCCTTTCCCGGCCCGGAGGAGCGGGGAGCAAGAACACACCGCCTTGCCGCTGCCCGGGGCTGGCAGCGCCTGGACCTCGCGGCCCCGCCCTTTGTTCTCGCCGCCTTCCTGCCCGGTCCCCTGGCGCAGGGAGGGGCCGCGGGCCGGATCCTCACCGTCTACCTGGAGGGGGACGGCCTGGCCTGGCTCTCAGCCACCAGGCCTTCCTCCGATCCCACGCCGCTCACTCCCATGGCTCTGCTCCTGGCCCAGGCGGACCCCGGTCCGGCCGCGGCCCTGGCCCGTCCCTGCCAGTACGGGACGCTTACTGCCGAAGGCTGCGACAGTCGCTACTGGACCAGCCACCGCTTTGCCCCTGAGGTGATCGCGGCGACGAGTCTGGCCGTTTCCCGGCTCAAGGAGTTGAGCGGGGCCGGCGGCCTGCGCCTTGGCGGCTATTCCGGCGGCGCTGCCGTGGCCGCCCTGGGCGCGGCGGAGAGGGACGATGTGCGGTAGCTCATCACCGTGGCCGGTAACCTGGACCATGCGGCCTGGACCCGCCTGCACCGACTCACCCCCCTGCATGGCTCCCTGAATCCCCTGGAGGCTGCGCCGGCCCTATCCCGCTTGCCCCAGCGCCACTTCGTGGGCAGCGAAGACGCCATCATCCCGGAGCGCATTGCCCGGGGATTCCTGGACGCGCAGGGCAGTGGGGCGTGCGTCTCCCTGCAAGTGGTGGCAGGGGCGGACCATTCCCAGGGCTGGGTGGAGCGCTGGCCCGATTTGCTGCGCAGCCCGGTGCCCTGCAGAATGAAGAACGCAGAGTGAATTTACAGCGACTCAGGGAGCGCGGCCTGAAATTTCAGTTCCAGATGAGGCAGAAAGGGATAGGGATAAGGATAAGAATTTTCCTTTTTGACCACCATCAATAGCAAGGACTGCCTTGGATGAAGACCTGTTCTTCTCAGTAGCAGGCAATATCCGGGTTAATGATAATCGGCCAGCAGGGCCGCGCCGATGGCGCCGGCCAGTTGGGGATCAAAGGGGAAACGGTGATATTGGCCGCTCATCTTGTTGTCGATGATGGCGTTGATGGTTTCGACGC
>CAYTQK010000105.1:0-10141 GCA_964439745.1 uncultured Desulfobacterales bacterium | reverse complement strand
CGTGCATCCGTTCAGCGGCAAGAAAGCCATGTCCCTGTTCGCCACCCATCCGCCGCTGGAGCAAAGAATCAAAAAAATAGAGCCCGGTTTCAGCGGCAATTTCGCGGACCTGGCCGCGCCGCGCGCCGCGGCCGGCATCGCCGGCGCGGCCGGGGTCTCCTCGTTTCAGGCCGGCCGGGATATTACCGCGGACGCCGCCAGCGTCATGAAGGGGGTCGGCCGGATCACCCCGGAAAGTGTCGCCTACAGCGCCGCCATCCTGGCCGCCATACCGGAACCCGTCAAGAACCAGCTCCGGGATATTCTGGGCGCCTGGGCGGTGGTGGGCGCCCTGCTGCTGGACCGGGAGCCGGCGGAAAAAGAAAAGCAGCTGGAGCTGCTGGGTCGGGCAACGGCGCCCTCCCTGCGGCGGCAGATCGAAATCGTGGACCGGCACGTCCGGGAACTTCCGCCGGAGTTGCGGCTGCCGGTTCTGGACATGGCCGTGCCCACCTTGCGGCAGATGTCACCGGAGCAGTTTGCCGATTTTTCCAGGCAGGTGCAGCTCCTGATTGAAGCCGACAGCAAAATCACCATTTTTGAATTTGTCGTCAAAGAGGTCATCAATCACCGCCTGGAAACGGCCTTTGCCGCGTCCCCTCCCGGCGTTGACTATAAGAATATTACCCCGCTACGGACGGATGCCGCCGCGCTGCTGGCGGTCCTGGCCCGGGCCGGCCACCCGGACAAGGCCGAGGCCGAGCGGGCCTTTCAGGCGGCGGCCGCGGTTCTGCCGGTCAAGGGCGAAACAATAACCATGCCGGAGAAGGTCGGCTTCCAGGACCTGCATACGGCCCTGGAACGTTTTTCCCGGGCTTCTTTCGGCGTGAAAAAAGTTTTTTTTGACGCCTGCTGTCAAAGTGTTCTCTTTGACCGGAAAGTGGCCGTCCGCGAGGCGGAGCTGCTGCGGGCGGTGGCCTATGCCGTGGATATACCGGTGCCCCCCTTTTTGAAGAAGACGGACCGGTAACCCGGATATTTCATAAAATTTTTCGCAATCTTGCGCCTCCGGCGCTTGAACTATTAATGGGTCGGTCCTACAATGAGAATTGTTGCGTGGGCCTTCACGGAACCATGCAGAGGCACTTGTCATGACCAATTTTCCCATCACCGTGCTCAATCCCGACGGCCGGGACCCGGCCCGGGATTTTTCCGATTATGCCGGTGAGCCCCGGGCGGACGGCCATCCGCCGGTCAATTTCCATGCCTACGCCGCCTGTACCGGCGGCAGCTTCGAAAGAAACGTGGCCGCCGCCATCGGCCGGGAACGGCCGGTGCTGGTACTCATCCGCAGCGATTTTACGGCGGCGCACAAGGCCGTGGACGCCCTTCGCCGGGCCGATCTGCCGGTGGCCGTGACCCTCAAGGAGACCGGTTTCCACCAGGTGGCCGGCCAGCTGGCCAGCCCCCGCAAGCTGGGCCGGCTGCGGGAAATCCTGGCCATGTGCGACGGGGTGATCAGCCCCACTGAGCCGCTGCTGCCCTTTTACGCCGCCCTGGCCCCGCACCTGAAAGACCGCCTGGTCTTTATCCCCACGCCCTACCCGGTGGAGTCTGAAGCCTGGGACTTTTCCCGGCCCCTGGCCGACCGGAGCGGGATCTTTCTCGGCACCCGGGAGTTTTCCGTGGTCAGCCGCAACCACCTCCAGGCCCTGGTGACGGCCGGGGCCCTGGCCCGGCAGGCCGATACCCGCATTTCTTTCATCAACGAGGAGGGCCGGCGCGCCAAAAAGTACCTGGAGCGGCTGGAATTGCCCGCAGAACTGGTCAATCCCCTGCCGCGCCGGGACTACCCGGCCTACCTGGCAACGGTGGCCGAACACCGGGTGGTGTTTCAACTGGACCTGAGCCAGGTGCCGGGACAGATTGCCGGCGACGCGGTGCTTTGCCGCCTGCCCTGCCTGGGCGGCAACGGCGCCGTGGATCAACTGGTCTGGCCGGAGTATGCCGCCCTGGACAGGTCCGCCCTGCTGGCCGAAACCGGCCGCCTGTTACAGGATGACGAGTATTACCGGCAGACGGTGGCGGCCGCCGGCCGCAGAGCCGAGGCGGTCATTTCCTTTGCCGCCGGCCGGGCCGCCCTGGTAGATTTTTTTCTGTACATCAGCTGACACCGGCTCCGGCGGATTGTGGGCTGCCGTCGCGCCGGGTTTGCTGCCGGATAAATATATTGACAATCCCGGCCGGCATTGCTATGAATTGTTATTCCGTCGGAGTTGTTTTCGTTTGGCAGCCAAGACTAATTTTTCAGGGGGAGAAAGAGATATGAAAAAATTCGTAATATTGATTCTCATGCTGGCGCTCATCTGTTCCTGCGCGCCGGCGCTGGTCAAGACCAATGCCAACCTGCTCCAGCTGACGCCGGGCATGGCCCAGGAGGAGGTGGTTGCCCTCATGGGCGTTCCGGCTTTGAGCGAGTTGTATGAAACCACCGAGGGGGACCTGATCTCCATCCTTTACTATCGTACCCAGAAGAAGGAAGCCACCCTGTTGTCGGTCAAGGATGTGTGTACCCCGGTGGTGTTTATCGATGATCAGCTGGTGGGCTGGGGGGAGCGGCTCACGGCCGCCGGCATCAATCTGCTGGAAGTACCAAGCCGCTGATCCGCGGCGAAGCGCCGCCTTGGCGCTTTTGATGGCCCTGCTCTTTTTATTTGATACGCCCCGGCAGGGACCGGCGCAGGCCGGTTCTGCCGGGGTTTTGTTTTTTTTTCACCTGTCGGCCAGCCGCGGCAGGACGGCCGTCTGGATGAACCGGAAAAACGGCTCCCGGAAAACCCGGATGTTGGCCACGATCTGGATGCCGGCGGTGTGGCCGGGGTCGTCGCTGACGAACTTGAAGACATGGCCGGGGACCTGCCAGGTTTGCGCGGCCTGGATCACGGCGGCCGCTTCCATGTCCACCAGATCGGCCAGCCGGGCCAGTTCCTGCCGCTGGTCCGGATCGATGACCGGCCGGTCGCCCGTGGCCAGGACGGCCGCCGGCACTTCTCCGCTTCCTTTCATCCGGGCGGGTCGATGTGCCATGGGCGCGCCGGTCAGAATGTGGGGCCGGTCATGTTCGATGATTTTGCCGATCCGGTAGAATTCGCCGGCCGGATGGCCCGGCCCCAGGGCGCCGGCAGCACCGGCGTTGACGATGACGGCTGGCGCAAAAGCCTGGCAGGCGTAAGCCGTGGCCATGGCGGCGGCGGCCTTGCCGATGCCGGAAATTACCAGCACCTGGCGGTCGTTGACAAAGACCGGGAAGGGGCGCTTTTCTGCCGGCCGCAAGGCCAGGCCGCGGATAAAGGGTTTGGCCTCCAGCTTGGTGGCCATGAGGATAACCGTTACAGAATTTCGGCCCATCGCGCTCTTTCCTTCAAAGTGGTCACCGCCTGCCGGCCGGTACCTCCCAGGGACAGGGAAAAGTCGTTGACATACAGTTCGATATGGCTGTCAATGACCGCTTCCTCCAGTTCCCGGGCATGGCTCCGGATGTAATCCCGGCTTTCGGCCGGGTGGTTCCGGGCATAGCGGATGGATTCCCGGATGGCTGTTTCCACGGCTGGCTGCAGGCCGCCGGTGGCCGCATCCGAGCGGATGGCGATGCAGCCCAGGGGGATGGGCAGGCCGGTCTCCGCCTCCCACCACTGGCCCAGGTCGACGATTTTCTCCAGGCCGTGCCGGGGGTAGACAAAGCGCCCCTCGTGAATGATCACCCCGGCGTCGTAAGTGCCGTCGGCCACGCCCGGCATGATATGGTCGAAGCGGGTCACCCGCGTGTTCCTGATTTTCGGCTGCCACAGCTTCAGCAGCAGGTGAGCAGTGGTCAGCTCCCCGGGAATGGCCACGGTGGCTTCCGGAGAAAAGCGGTCCGGCCGGCGGCTGACCAGCAGGGGGCCGCAGCCGTAGCCCAGAGCCGCCCCGGCATCGAGGATGGTATAGTCATGGCGCATTTTCAGCCAGGCGAAAAAGGACATCTTGGTGACCGGCCAGGTCCGGGCCAGGGCCCGGCGGTTGAGTTCGTCGATATCGTGAAGATGGGCCGCCACCCGCAGACCGCCGGTGTCGATCCGTTCGTGCACCAGGGCGTCAAACATGAAGGTATCGTTGGGGCAGGGGGAAAAGGCAATATCCAGGGTACGGGCCGTCGTTTCCGCGGGACTCATTTTTCCTCCTTGGCGGCCACGATGATGACGGCCACGCCCGGCCATTGCCGGAACACGGCCGTGCGGACAAAGCCGTGGGCCCGCAGCAGGCCGGCCAGGTCGGCCGGATCGATGAAGGTTTCAATGGTGCGGGCCAGGTATTGATAGGCGGCCTTGCGCCCGGAGACCAGGCCGCCGATGAACGGCAGCAGGCGATTCAGGTACAAGGCGTAAAAAAAACCGATCAGGCGGCTTTCCGGACGGATCAGCTCCAGGATGGCCAGCTCGCCGCCGGGGCGCAATACCCGCCCGGCTTCGGCCAGGAAGGTATCGATATCGGGAATGTTGCGGATGCCGAAGGCAATGGCGGCCGTGTCCACACTCTGGTCGGCCAGGGGCAGGGCGCCGGCGTCGCCGGCCACGGCCGCACCGGCAATGGCTTTTTTGCGGCGGCCGCGCTGCAGCATGGGCAAAGAAAAATCCAGGGAAACCACCCGGGCCCCGGCTTTTGTCAGCAGCCGGGAAAGATCACCGGTGCCGCAGGCGATATCCAGAGCGTCGCGGCTGGTGACCGGCCGGATATGGGCGAAGATGTTTCGGCGCCAGCGGCGGTCCGTGCCCAGGGAGAGGACATGGTTGAGCAGGTCATAGGTGGGCACGATGGCGTCGAACATGGACCGGATGAACCGTTTTTTTTCTTGCGGGGTGTCATTGTCGATCTGATAGGTATAGTCTTTCATGCTGACGGTCGTCTTAGAAGGTTTGCCGGGGCTGGTACAGCGAATCCCGCTGGACCGGGGTCCTGCCGGCGTTTTTGATGAGATGGATCATGGTCTGGCGGGTGGCGGTGGCGGTGATGCCGGTGGCCTTGACCACCACCTCTTCGGTCAGCACCCCGCCCATGTCGTTGGCACCGGCGGCCAGGGCCAGCTGGGCCAGGCGCAGTCCCTCGGTCAGCCAGCCGGCCTGAATCCAGGGGACATTGTCCAGAAAGATCCGGCCCACGGCCACCATGGTCAGGTAATCGATGCCCGTGGCCGGCAGCTGGTCGGCCAGGCGGGTGTTGGCCGGGGAAAAGGACCAGGGGATAAAGGCCTGGATGATGCCGGTTTCATCGGCCGTCTCCCGGATCACCCGCAGGTGCTCGATTTTTTCGGCCGGGGTTTCGCCCATGCCGTAGGTCATGGTGGCCGAGGATTTCATGTCGTTGGCGGCCAGGGCGCCCATGACCTGCCGCCACTGGGCCACGGTCAGTTTTTTCGGGGACACCTTCCGCCGGACGCGGTCCACCAGCAGGTCCGAGGCGCCGGGCATGGAGTCCAGTCCGGCTGCTTTCAGTTCAGCCACCACTTCTTCCGGGGAAAGTCGGTTCTTGCCGGCGATGTGAATGACTTCGGCCGGGGAAAAGGCGTGCAGCCAGATTTCCGGAAAGCGCTCCTTGACGTGGCCGATCATGCCGGTGTAGACAGCCAGGTCATAGTCCGGGTGCAGCCCGCCCTGGAGCATTACCTGGGTGCCGCCGGCGGCGACCAGTTCTTCGATTTTCCGGTCGATTTCTTCCCGGCTCATTTCATACGGCGGAATCCGGTCGGCTTGGGCGCAAAAGGCGCAGAAGGCGCAGGCGGCCTGGCAGATATTGGTGTAGTTGATGATGCGGTCGATGATAAACCCCACCCGGCTGCCCGGGCGGATCTGTTCCCGCCGCAGGTCGGCGGCCCGGGCCAGGGTGAGCAGGTCCCAGGAAAACAGGGCCAGGGCGTCTTCTGCCGAGATGCGCTCGCCGGCCTGAATGCGGTCATATAGTTTTTGAGCGGGCATGTTCATAGTGTATGTGATCGGCCGGAATCGGTCCAGCCCAGTCCCCAAAGCCGTTGGTCTTGGAAGGTCTTCCGGGGAGCCGCTTTCCTTCGGGTCGTGACCCTTTTGGGGCCGGAAGCAACCGGCGGCTGAATTGCTCGAACTCGGGCTGTCGCCCTCAGACAGCGAGCAATTTTTAACGCCGCCGGTTTGCCCCCGGCTTTTTCCCAAAAGGCTCAAATGCCCCGAAGAAAAGCGGCTCCCCGGAAGATCGATTTTGCAGTAACCGACAAAAACGTCCTGTTTTTCTGTGTTAATTTTTATCCTGTGTCAACTCGGCATCCTCTGATTTTATATTTGTCTTCTCTTCCCCTCATAACCGCAGATATTCCAGCTGGCGGACCGGCGGCAGGAGGTCCAGGTCGGCCGCCTGGGCAAAGTAGAAGAGCAGGGCCCGCTTGAGGTCGTCGGTAAAATCAAAGCGGAACAGGTCGTAATACCCGCCGATGTCATAAAGAATGTCCGGATATTTGGCCCGGGCACCGGCAATGACGGCCTCCCGCTCCTGCTGCAGGCAGGCCAGGGAGCGGTGATAGGAGTCGACCACGGCGCGGACCTGATCGGCAAGGGTGTCCAGGGCGGCCCGGCGCGCGGCAAAAACGGCAAAGACCACCGGGAAGCCGGTCTTTCGCAGCCACAAATCGCCCAGGTCGTACATGTAGGGCAGGGGCTGGGCGGCCTTGACCATGGCGTCATTGCCGATGAGCAGGGCGGCGTCCAGGCCGGTCATGTCCGGCCGGGGCGGGGTGGTGATATAGACCGGGGCGGCCTGGTAGTATCGCTTCAGCAGAATTTTCAGCAACACCGCCGAGGTGTGGGAAGCGCTGGTCACGCCGACATGTCTGCCGTTCAGCTCCTCGATGGGACAATGGGCCGCCAGGGTGACCGAGCCGATATAGCCAACCGAACTGAGGCAGAATTCCGGCAGAATGAAAATTTCGTCCTGCAGGTCGGCGCAGGTGGCCGCGGAAATGGGGCTCATGTCGGTCTGCCCGGCGGTCAGCATGGCGTTCAGCCGGCCGGGATAGTCCGGGAAAATGGACACCCCTGCCAGGGGCTGCTTTTCAAACATGTGGTAATAAAAGGGGTAGCAGTTCAGGAAATTGATGTAGCCGAGATTCATGATGCCATCCGCCTATTGTTTTACAGGTATCCGGCCGTGGCCCGGCGGGGTTCAAAGCCGGCGTTTTCGATGAGGCGCCGCAGGAAGGGTTCGGAGCCGCGGTCGGCGGTGGTGGCGCCGGCGGCGTGGACGACCTTTTCGTTGTGATAGGTGGCGCCGATGTCGTCCACCCCGAAGTGCAGCATGACCTGGGCCATCTTTTCACCCAGGTACATCCACAGTCCCTTGAGATGGGGGAAATTGTGCAGCACCACCCGGGCGGTGGCATAAAGCCGGACGTCGTCATAGCCGCTGCCGTTGGGTTTCTCCGGGACCCGGGTGTTGGCTCCGTGAAACCGCAGGGGCACGAAGGTTTTGAAGCCGCCGGTCTCGTCCTGGAGATTTCGCAGCAAAAAGAGGTGGTCGATGATGTCCGCGGCCGACTCGATATGGTTGTACAAGAGGGTGGCGTTGGTTTTCAGGCCGGCCTGGTGGGCGGTGCGCATGACCTCCAGCCAGCGCGCCCCGGAAATTTTTTTCGGCGCGATTTTCTGCCGCACTTCCGGGGCGAAGATCTCGGCCCCGCCCCCGGGCAGGGCGTTGACCCCGGCCGCGATGAACCGCTCGAACACCTCGGCCAGGGGCCGGCCGGACAATTGCGCAAAATAATCGTATTCCGTGGCCGTGAAGGCCACCACGTAGAGGTCCGGACGGATCTGCTTGATCTGCCGGATCATGGCTTCGAAATAGGCCACCGACAGGTCCGGGTGAAGACCGCCGACGATGTGGATTTCGTCAATACCGTCGGCCACGGCCTCTTCCACCCGCTGGCCGATCTCTTCCAGGGAGAGGAGGTAGGCGTCTTCATCCCCGGCATCCCGGGAGTAGGCGCACAAGGGGCAGCGCAGCCGGCAGATATTGGTGTAGTTGAGATTCATGTTGACGCCGTAATAGGTGGTGCGGCCGTGCAGGCGGGCGCGCATCCGGCCGGCCAGCCGGCCCAGGTCGATAATGTCCGGGGTGGCCAGCATAACGGCGGCGTCCTCCCGGTTCACGGGAACGTCCTGGTCGATCTTGGCGGCGATCTTTCGCAGCCGGGGATTGGTGATGGCTTCGGTCAATGTCAACAGCAGCTCCCGGAATCGGGTTCGGTTCCCCAGGCCGGAAAAAGGTGGTGCGGTTTGCCCAGCAGGGAAAGGATTTTGCCCACGATAAAATCGACCACGTCTTCGATGGTCTGCGGCCGGGTATAAAATCCCGGCACCGGCGGCAGGATGTCAATGCCGGCGCGGGCGGCCCGGTACAGGTTTTCCGCCTGAATCCGGTTGAGCGGGGTTTCCCGGGGTACGATCAGGCACTGCCGTTTTTCCTTGAGGGCCACGTCGCAGGCCCGCACGATCAGCGAGTCGGCATACCCATGCACGATGGCGGCCAGGGTCTTCATGGAACAGGGCACCACGGCCACGGCTTCCAGGTCGCTGCTGCCGCTGGCCGCCGGGGCAAAAAAATCGTCGTTGTCGTATTCGCGCAAGCCGGATAAATCGCAGTCCGGCCGGCGCCGGGACAAGAGTTCGGCCAGACCGGCATAGGGAGTCCCGCGGTCGAGAATCTCGTATTCAATGATCTGCCGGGCCGGGGCCGAGACCACCGCCGCGACGGTTTCGCCGGCCGCGAGCAGTTCCTCAATCAGCCGGATGCCCAGGATGGGGCCGCTGGCCCCGGATATGGCGGTCAGGATCATGGGAGGGTTCCTTTTTTATCCCACCCCCAGGTCGATCAGGGTGCCGACAAAAAGCAGCGGCGCGATGCGGGTGTTGGGGGTGAATATTTTCGGGGTGGCCGC
Organism: uncultured Desulfobacterales bacterium; assembly: GCA_964439745.1. Lineage (GTDB taxonomy): Bacteria > Desulfobacterota > Desulfobacteria > Desulfobacterales > Desulfosudaceae > CAYTQK01. Next base: position 1,170 of record CAYTQK010000105.1, on the reverse strand, counting down.
GCCGTCGCGGGCCCGGCGGGCCAGGAACTGCTGGAAGCTGAAGAGGCCGGCCACCAGGAGCAGGGTGATCCAGTATGGCCCGTTTTTGTTGGTCATCAGCCCGGCCAGGACCAGGGCAGCCAGGGCGATGAGATAGCAGGCCCCGGAGACGCGCAGGGATTTGTCCCGGCCCAGGGCCACCGGCAGGGAGTGCAGGTTTTCGCTGGTATCAAAATCAATGTCCTGGAAGGCGTAGAGGATGTCCAGGCCGGCGATCCAGGCCATGATGGCCAGTCCCAGGATGACGGCCACCCCGTCCACCCGGCCGGTCACGGCGATGTAGCCGCCGATGGGCGCGGCCGCCTCGATCAGCCCCAGGTAGAAGTGGGCAGAAGCGGTAAACCGTTTTAAAAAGGAGTAAGTGAACAGCAGAAAGACCGCCGGAAAAGAAAAATAGAAACACAGTGGATTGAGCAGCCAGGCCGCCAGGATGAAGATCAGCACGGCCGCCAGGGCCGTGGCCCAGACTGCCGCGGCGCTGATTTCGCCCCGGGGCAGGGCTCGCTCCCGGGTGCGGGGATTGCGGCCGTCGATTTCGGCGTCAATGACCCGGTTGAAGGACATGCCGGCCGTACGCGCGGCGGCCAGGGCCACGATGACCAGGAGCCAGGCGGTTACCGTGCCGCCCCCGGCAAAGAGGACCCCGATCAGGGCAAAGGGCAGGGAAAAGAGGGTTTGCTCGATCATGATCAGTTCGGCAAACTGCTTAAAATCCATATTCGCTCCACCTTCGGGTCACTTGCTCCCGGATTTCATCGGACATGGTGATCTCTTCCGGCCAGGGCCGGCCCATGCCTTCTTCCGGGGTCTTGCGGGTGGCATCGATGCCCATCTTGCCGCCGAAATCGGCAAAGGGAGCGGAATGGTCCAGGGCGTCTAAGGGGCCCTCGGACATGAGCAGGTCCCGCTTGGGGTCGACGTTGTTGAGCAGTTTCCAGACCACGGTGGAGGAATCACGCAGGTCGACGTCACTGTCAAACACGGCGATAAACTTGGTGGAAGCCATCTGGCCCAGGCCCCACAGGGCGTTGATGACCTTTTTGGCCTGGCCGGGATGCTTTTTGTCGATGGAGACCAGGGCGCAGTTGTGAAAGACGCCTTCTATGGGCAGTTCCATGTCCACCATTTCCG
>CAYTQK010000104.1:0-10276 GCA_964439745.1 uncultured Desulfobacterales bacterium | reverse complement strand
GGCCCCGGACATGGACCAGGCCCTGCAAACCACCCTGGCCGACCTCATCGATGCCATCGATCTGGACACCGATACCACCAAAAAAACAAAGGACGCCCTGGAAGACTGCCGCCAGGCCCTGATCCAGATACGGCAGGGCCGTCCGCTCCCTTGGAACGTCTGGAATCGACTGGCTAGGCGGCTTGATTTTGCCAAAAAATCCCGGGACACGGCCCGGCCCCTGATGGAACTGGCCGAGGCCCACCTCAGCCACCCCCGCCTGCAACAGGACCTGGACGATGCCATAAGCCTGGTCTTTGATATCGCCGCCGAAACCCTGGACGTCTACCAGCAGCACAAGCGCCTCTGGGGCGTGGTCGATTTCACCGACCAGGAATACCTCCTGCTCGACCTGCTGGACAAAGACGAGGTCATCGACCACCTGGCCGGCCACATCGACCTGCTGTTGGTGGACGAGTTCCAGGACACCAGCCCCATTGAACTGGCCATCCTGCTCAAGCTGGCCGCCATCAGCAAAGAAACCGTCTGGGTGGGCGACCAGAAACAGTCCATCTACGGATTTCGCGGCACCGACCCGGCCCTGATGGACACCTGCCTGGCCGAACTGGTCAAGCACCGCCGGCCCGAGACCCTGGACAAGTCCTGGCGCAGCCGCCCGCCCCTGGTCAAACTGACCTCGGACATTTTCAGCCGGGCTTTCGCGCCCCACGGCATTCCCGAAGAATGGGTCCGCCTGACCCCGGCCCGCAAAAAGGACGATCCCGCCCTGGGTCCTTCCGTGGAATGGTGGACCCTCACCGCCAGAAACCTGGACGAAGATGCCGCCGCCCTGGCCGGCGGCATCCGCGACCTGCTGGACGATGAAGCCGCCCGCGTCCGCGACAAAAACGACCACACCCCCCGCCGGATCAAACCCGGCGACATTGCCATCCTCTGCCGCACCCATGATGTCTGCCGCCAAACCGCCGCCGCCCTGGAAAGCCTCAACATCCGGGCCGTGCTGCCCCGGGCCGGCCTGCTGGCCACCCCGGAGATCATGGCCGTCATGGCCGGCCTCCGCATGTGGGTGGATGCCCGGGATTCCCTGGCCGCGGCCGAACTGGCCCGCCTGTTCCATTATCCGGATCAGCCCGACCAGTGGCTGGGCGCCCTCCTGGCCGCCCCCGGCGCGGCCGCCTTTGCCGAGCTGCCCGAGATGGCCGCCATCCGCGACCAGGCCGAAGCCAACCCGGCCGCCGGCGTCGAACAAAGCCTCAACCAGGTATTTCAGGCCACTGCTATCCGCCAATGGTGCCTGGCCTGGGGCGATGCCGCCGAACGCCTGGCCAACCTGGATTCTCTCCAGGCCCACGCCCTGACCTATATCGACACCTGTTTTGAAGAAGGCAGCGGCTGCACCCCGGCCGGGTTCATCGCCCACATGAACGACCTGGCCGCGGCCGGCGAAGACAGCCGGGCCGCCGTCACCGGTGACGACGCCGTCACCGTCTCCACCTGGCACGCGGCCAAGGGCCTGGAATGGCCCGTCACCGTCCTGGCCCAGATCAAAAAGACATTTGAGCCCAACCCCCTGGGCGTCCAGGTCATGGCCGACTGGGACCACTTCCGCCTGGCCGATCCCCTGGCCAACCGATTTCTGCGCTACTGGATCATGCCCTATGGCCCCCGAACCAGAAATTCCCCCTTTCACGACCGCCTGCAAGCCCACCCCACCATGGCAGAAACCGCCCGCCAGCAGCTGCGCCAGGAACTGCGCCTGCTCTACGTCACCTGGACCCGCGCCCGGGACCGCCTCATCCTGGCCGGCCGGGAAAAAGAGTTTGCCAATGGTATCCTGGGCCTGCTGACCGACCAGGACGACAACTGGCTGCTGGCCGCCCCCCAGGACGACAAGGCCACCTGGGCCGGCCGGGATATCTCCATTCCCGCCCGCGCCCTGACCCCGGCCGAGCCCCGGCCCCGCGATGTCACCCCTGGCGAGGATTACCCAACCGCGCCACCGGCAGACCATCCCCCGGCCCGGCTGTCGCCCTCGCACCTGCCCGGCCCCGGCCGGATCCATTCCACAGAAAAGATCGGCACCCGCCTGCCCCTGACCGACCACACCGACATGACCGCCCTGGGCGAGGCCATCCACACCTTTTTGGGCGCCGACCGCCCGGACTTTGACAACAACCACCGCCAGGCCCTGGCCGCCGACATCCTGGCCCGCTGGCAGGTGGCCGCCACCCTGCAACCCGCCCACCTGCTCCAGGCCGCCGACGCTCTGGCCGCCTGGATTAACCGGCACTACCCCCAGGCCGTCTGGAAACGGGAACTGCCCATCTGCCACCGCCTGGACAACGGCACCCTGGTCTCCGGCTTTATCGACCTGCTCGTAGAAACCGAACAAGAACAGATCATCATCGACCACAAGGCCTTCCCCGGCAGCCAGGCCGAGATCAAGAAACGATCAGAAGAGTATTTTGGCCAATTAGCCGCCTATGCGGCTTGCTTGCAGGAGATCAATGCCAAGCCGGTGGTGAAAATTCTGCATTATCCGGTGGCGGGATATGTGTCAAAAATCATTTAAAATTTATCAAATTTATTTATTAAATATCAAATTGATAACTTTTTATTGCACCATAACATTTAAAATGTTATCGTACAAAAAAAGGTTATTATTGTGCTATGAAAAACTTGCCCCATGATTTTATAGACTATGTTGCAAAAGTGGCCGGCCTGTCCGCCACCTGGGGGAAATCTTTATCCAAACCATTGCCGCAATATCTGTCCCGGCAATATGCCCTGCGGGAAGTTATTATCAACGGACAAAAATTTCTGGGCATCCTGCTCACGGATAACAGCGAATTCCGGCCGGCCACTTTCGAGAAACATCTGCGGCAGCTTATGGCGGTGGCCAATGGCGTAAATGACTATTGCCTGGTCGCGCAAAGCCTGCCGGGATATGTCCGGCGGCGCCTGGTGGAGCGCCGGATTCCCTTTGTGGTACCGGGGCAGCAGATGCATTGGCCGGCGCTGGGCCTGGCCGCCCGGGCCAGAAAAACCGTCAAAAGCCCCGTTCCGGTGGAAGCGCTGTCTCCAGCCGCGCAAATGGTTGTTCTATACGCTTTAAACGGTCACATAACCGGTCCGGTTACGCCCAAAACACTGGCCAAAAACCTGGGCTATGCCCATATGACCATGTCCCGGGCGCTGGATGAAATCGAAGCCAACGAACTGGGCCGGGTGACTCGCCAGGGCCGGGAGCGGCTGCTTGATTTTCCCGTGGAACGCCGCGATTTATGGCAGAGCGCCTTGCCCTACATGCGCTCTCCGGTGGGAAAAACAATGCGGATAAAACAAAACGACCTCCCCGCAAAAAACCGCATAAAAGCTGGTCAGACGGCGCTGGCGGATTGGAGCCTGCTGGTTGCCCCCGCGGAGCCGGTCTATGCCATGGATCGGCGGGCCTGGAAAGATATTGATAGAACCATTGAAAAGATTCCCGTGCCAGATGATGGCACCTGTCGCGTTCAGATCTGGCGCTATGCCCCCGCCCTGTTGACTAAGGGAGAAATAGTGGACTCCTTCTCCCTTTATCTCAGCCTGCGGGAGGAAGCAGACGAACGGGTTGCGTCCGCCGCAGAAGACATGATGGAGCAGGTTCTATGATCACCGGCCTGGATAAGTTTGCCGCGCATTTTTCCGGATACAGAGATCGGTACCTGCTTATAGGCGGTGCGGCCGTGTGGCTGATTATGGATGAAGCAGGTATTGATCCCCGGGCTACCAGAGATCTGGATATGGTCCTTTGCCTGGAAGCCCTTGATTTGGATTTTGGGGTGGCTTTCTGGGATTTTATAAAGAGCGGGGGATATGAAATTCAGGAAAAGAGCACGGGAAAGAAAAATTTTTACCGCTTTAAAAAACCCGCACAACCGGATTTTCCGGAAATGCTGGAATTGTTCGCACGTCCGCCGGACATGCTGACCATACCGGCGGGCAGTCACCTGACGCCGATTCCCATCAGCGAAGAGGCTTCCAGCCTTTCTGCTATTCTGCTGGATGACAGCTATTATGACTTTCTTCATCGCTACAAGCGAGAAATAGAAGGAACTTCCATTGTCGACACCGAGGGACTCATCCCCCTCAAGGCGTATGCCTGGCTGGATTTAACACGGCGGAAAACGGCCGGGGAAAATATCGACAGCCGCGATATCAAAAAACACAAGAACGATGTCCTGTGTCTATACCAGATCCTGCCGCCGGATATCAAAATAGACGCGCCCGAAGTCATTTGCCGTGATCTGGATGCTTTTTTGCGGCAAATTGAGCCGGAGTGGAATAATAACCTGCTACATGCTATCGGCATCAGAGGCGTTGACGTCGCCGAAGTTGTTCAAACAATCAGAACCGTATATGGACTTTAAGGAAAGACCAACCTGATTTTTTACGAAACCATCATCATCGACCACAAGGCCTTCCCCGGCAGCCAGGCCGAGATCAAGAAACGCTCCGAAGAATATTTTGGCCAATTAGCCGCCTATGCGGCTTGCTTGCAGGAGATCAAGGCCAAGCCGGTGGTGAAAATTCTGCATTATCCGGTGGCGGGGTGTCTTGTTCTGGTGGGTCATGTGAGTTAAGTTGATAAAAAACATATATAAAGACAGGGAGGAAAAAATTAATCCCATGACTGCTGACAAAACCACCGCTAAACCGGCCGACAATTTTACGCCCACCCTGGTTCACACAGAAGAATGGACGTGGATTCATCTCTGGCGAATCGAGGTGTACCGGACCAAAGGAAAAAACAGTCCCCTGCAGGACACTTACGAAACCCGCACTTTTCAGGACAATGCCCCGCTGAATATCATCGAGGAGCGAATCGATTTTGCGTTAGCCAAAGATAATCTTGATAGATGGGGCTATTCTGGTCCCTTCCCGTATACACCGGGTAAACCGGATACACCTTTTGATCCGTATTGCAAAACAGATTTTGATCGTATCCAGGAGCATGCCATTGGTTATCTGCTGGATGAGATAAAAGGGAAAATCCGAATAATTGTTAAAGAATCCGGGGCACTGCACGAGGGCGCGCCAAAAGACAGCCAATAGCGCCTGTGAACAATATCTTCAAAACCAGGGCGGCGGCCGCAGTACCAGCTATGACCTGGCCTGGCCGGCCTTGACATAATGAACCACACGGATAAGAATACCCTGCAAATTTTTTTTGAATCAATACAACAGGAGGAAACACATGAAAGACTGGAAAGAGGATGAACACCTTGACGTCTGCCAGAATATCGAATTCGGGCTCAAAACCGCTTATGAAAAGCACCCCGGGCTGACGGATATGCTTTGCGTCAATGGGTTGGAAAACGCCGCAATTGCCGTAAAAAAAGAGTTCGGTTTTGCCAGAAACCAGCAGGTATCCGTCTCCCCGGAAACAGAAAGTATCATCTCCTGGTGCGTGCAGATCGGCCGGGAGCGAATAGAAAAAATAAACGATTTAACCTTAAAAGAGTATCTCGCCAGAATCGACAAAATCAAAAAATCCGTTAAAAGACACTCGGATTATGGAAGAAGAGCCTATTATGAGTTTATCAAGGACTTTGTCTGATGCGGTCGTAAAGTCCTTACATCGTCATTCCGGGCTTGACCCGGAATCCAGTATAAAATTGATGTTACTTTGGGAATCAAATCTTTATTCTGTCAAATCTTTATTCTTGACAAACAGGCAATATTTCAAGTTTCGGGGCAAAGCGGAGCGACTGTGTTGTCAAGAGTAAAGATTTGCCCTCCGGCACTGTTCCGCCTTGCAGGCGCGCTCAAATCAACTCGTGAAAAATTAGGGCCAGGCAACGTTTGACAATGCATTAGGGGCGGGAGCCCCTCTGAGCAGGCCTTCGGTACTGAGGTCTTCATCAATATCGGGCCAGTGAATACCAAACCCGCCGCCGCAGACCTCCCAGTTTTCTCTTTGCTCGGGGTTGGAGTGAAGCAGACCGGGAAACCACACGATCGGTACGAATATCGTCCGCCCATCATTTAAATCGACAATTAAGGTATCTTCCGTAAAAGATACATTTTTGACCCGCTCACCTGGTTTAACGTCCGAAGTACTCATTCGACTACCAAAGCCTCCAAATCCCAAAGTTCTTTGGCGCTAAAACCTAAATTCCGGGAAAGCGCAACAGGTTCAATCCAGAACTTACATGTCTGATTATCCCGGTCAATATGTATGTGTGGCGGTTCCGTTGTTTCATGGCTGTAAAAATAAAACCTGTATGGCCCGCTCCTTATAACCGTCGGCATATTCCCTCAAAATGTTTTATGAAAAAAGTATACAGGCCGATAACCCCATCATATTCCAAATTATTAATGATCATGCCGGCAATGTCAAAGACTTTCATGACCATTGACGGAGGTCATACCATAAACCCATTCTCCAGAACTTTTCCGGCAAGTTGACGGCCGGAGACAAAAAAAAATACGGCCAATGACAATTTGTATTTTTAAAAAAGTCAGAAATTATCAATAACCATCTGAAGTTTATTGGTTAAACAGCTGTGGTCGAAAAAATTCATGAAATATCCGGGTTACGGGAGCACCTCACCCGGGGATAGACATTAAACCGGCGACGATTTGACCAGGCGCCTGGATCTGTTTCTATATGGGTGCAAATTGCAAGTACAAATTGCAAAATGTACCATATGTTCTTTATTCATCTTCCCATTCCGTCTGCCCGAGCTGAGCCAGACGGGGCAAATCCAGGTTCCCAGTTGATTAAGGCATAAGTGGATTAAACAGTTCCCCATCAACATCCCACGACATAATTAGAGAGGAACACATCATACCGAATAGACAGAATTAGCGGGCGTTGCTGGCGGAGACTCCACTGCTGAGTCATATAATGCGGCACCCATGCCAAAGGATAAATATCATGTCCCCGGAACTGAAGAAATTATTCGCCGGAATTAGTAAAACAGGTATTCCGCGTCATGGGGTCCGGGGGACGCCTCCGGACGTATCACGCACTTCCCAGTGACAGACGGATTTCGGTATCGGCCGCTTCCACCTCGGCGCGCATCTTTTCCCGGTATGTTTTGAGCTCCGTGCGTAGCCGGTCATCGGATAGCGCCAGCACGGCCACCGCCAGCAAGGCGGCGTTCCTGGCCCCCGCCTTGCCGATGGCCGTGGTGCCCACCGGGATGCCCCCGGGCATCTGCACCATGGAGAGCAGTGAATCGAGACCGCCCAGGTCCGATGTGGTCATGGGCACCCCGAGAACCGGCAAGGTTGTCAACGCCGCAAGCACGCCGGCCAGATGGGCCGCCTTGCCGGCGGCGGCGATGATCAGCTGGGTTCCCCGCTCCTCGGCGCCGACGGCGAATTCATGGGCACGATCCGGGGTCCTGTGGGCCGAAATTACCCGTACTTCGCAGGGTACTTTGAAATCGGTCAGCACATTGACGCACTCCTTCATTACTTCCAAGTCGGACTTGCTTCCCATAACAACGGCCACACTGGCCCCTTGTCGAACGGCAAGATCGTTCATGTCAGCCCACCTCCGCTAAAAAGACGTTGGTTTGCCGGACTTTTTGCGCGAAAGCGGTTAATTCAGGGGAAACGGGCCGCAGTTGCCGGACATCCTCCTGGGTCAGCACGCCGGACATGGATGGCACGTGCATTTCTGCCGGTATGACGACGCCTTCTACCAGTGCCTGGTGCTGGATAACGACACCCGCTCCCAGGTCGGCCTTGAACACCACGGTTTTAAAGCCGATGAAGCAGTTCTCACCCACATTGCAAGGCCCGTGGATCACAGCCCCATGGGCCAGGGAACTTCCCTGGCCGATGCGCACCGGCGACCCGCCCAGGGCGTGGATGATGACACCATCCTGAATATTGACTTCCGATTCAATGACGATCACCTCCACTCTGCCCGCCGGGCACGGCTCGTCCGACCGGATAACGGCATTGGGTCCGACAAAAACCTTTTCGCCGATCTGGACATTGCCGATCACCACGGCCGAGGGATGAATTGTCGCCGTGGCGGCCACCATCGGCTTGTCGCCGGCATGATTGCGATACAGCATGTTTTTCCCTCCATCGTCTTGGGGTTAATGGGTCCGGGTCAGCCGCCTGAGGGCCTCTTCATACTTTTGGGCTGTTCGGGCGACCACCTCATCGGGCAGTGCGGGCACCGGCGGTTGCTTATTCCAGCAGATACTTTCCAGATAGTCCCTCACGAACTGCTTGTCGAAGCTGGGCGGAGAAGAGCCGGGCCGATAGGTGTCCGCGGGCCAGAAACGGGAGGAATCGGGCGTGAGCAACTCATCAATGAGTACCAGTTCTTCACCGATAAGCCCGAATTCGAATTTGGTGTCGGCGATGATGATGCCCCGTTCCCGGGCGAACTCCGCAGCACAGGAATAAAGCTGTAAACTGATGTCGCGTACCATTTGAGCCGTTTTTGCGCCGATCAGATCAACGGCCCTGGCAAAGGGGATGTTTTCGTCATGTGCCCCGGCGTCGGCCTTGGTGGAGGGGGTGAAGATCGGCTCGGGCAGGCGTTTTGCCTCCGCCAACCCAGCGGGCAGGGCGATACCGCAAACAGTCATCGATTTTTGGTACTCCTTCCACCCGGAGCCGACCAGATAGCCTCTGACGATGGCCTCTATGGGCAGCGGCTGAGCCTTTCTCACCAGCACCGTGCGCCGGGCCAGCTGATCAACCCGCCAACGGCCGTCGTCTTGCCACCCGTCCAATTCCGGCGCCGTGTCCACGATGTGGTTGGCAACCAGGTCCCTGGTTTTGTCAAACCAGAAATTGGATAACCGGGTCAGTATGCTTCCCTTGTCCGGTATGGTGTTGGCCAGCACATGATCGAAAGCCGATATCCGGTCGCTGGCCACGATCAGAAGGTAGCGCTCATCGCCGGCGGAATAGACGTCCCGAACCTTTCCCTGCCTCAGAAAGGAATAGTTGACGGGTATTTTCATGGCGTACGCTCCTTTTGTGTTTTGCCAAAAAAAAGGCCGCTGCCCGTTTATAAAAACGAGCAGCGGCCTTACATTTTATACGCACCCTTCAGCCCCGGCGAAGAGTCCGTTTTAACTTTAAGACCTTATCGATTTTGACCGATAAATCCTCCGCGCAAATTGCGTTCAACGCCTTTTTCGCAGCAGATGGAAGCAATATAAATTAGTTTATCAGGATTGTCAATAAAAACTTAATTTACAGTTATCGCCCCTCCTTGCCTCGGGGCTTCGCCAAAGGAAGGTCCAAAGAAAAAAGGATCACTCTTTCCCCGGTCACCGTGCTGATATCCGTGTGCAGACTTTTTACCTTTACGGCTAAAATTTTTTCCACCGCCGCTTCCAGCAGTGGCCGGCCCTGTTCCATCAGGGCGATCCGGATTCGCTTGATTAATTCGCGGCCGTCCTTGCTGTCGTGAGCGTTGGCCAGCTTCAGTTCAGCCTGGGTGAGGACGTTTTTTAACCGCACCAGCACGATGTCGTCAAGGATAAAAGCTTTGGTTTCCAGGGGTCCCCGGCCCATGTATTCTTTTTCGAATTTTATTACAGCTTCACAGATTTCGGCTTCAAGCTGACCTATGGATTTATTCATTTTTATATCCTTCCGTGTCTGGTTCTGTCGCAAGCAGTCGCCTCTGACCCCGGTGATCAAGTGTGTCCTTTACGATCTTTATTAAAGGAAAGTTGTTGAAAAGCGGGGACAATGTAATGTGATTCAGGGGCAAAAATCAAGGAAAACGATGGAGGGTACTTCGGCAGCGCCATCCTGTTGTTTTCGGAATTCCCGCACTGACCTGCCTGCCCGGCAGCTTCGTGCCCCGATTTATGATTTTGATATAGTCCGTGTAGCTGGACATGCGGTTGCGCTTCCGGGCGGTCGTTCCTTGACAATACCGGGCTGCGCCAGACGGCCAAGGAGAAACCGAACAGACCATCCAGGAAAGCCTGGCCTTTGCCGAGTCCCTGAACCTGGATGCTACAAAGATCACCTGCGGTATGCGCATCTACCCGGAAACCCTGCTCGCCCGCCAGGCCGTGTCCCAAGGCATCATCGCCCCGGATGACAACCTGCTGTTTCCCCGCTTTTGCATGCCCCCCCGGGTAAAAAACACTCTCCACGCCATTGTTGCCCCCTGGCTTACTATCATTGGTACAGAGGGATCACGGAAAACAAAAATGATAAAGGCAAATGCATACCAAAACTTTCCGGCTGCAAGGACCATCAGATTATTGTTTTTAAAAATTTAGTAACT
>CAYTQK010000103.1:4502-10351 GCA_964439745.1 uncultured Desulfobacterales bacterium | reverse complement strand
ATGGCTTCGTAAAATGTATAAAAAATGTTATGCGTGTCAAGTAATAAAATATAACTTTTTGATTTTACATAAACACTTAATTACTTAAAACTCAAAACTGCCTGTAAAAAGACTTTTTACAGGCTTATCAGACTTAATCGGGATGGTTTCCAAGCTGACCTCATTTCCTTATGCAGATGGTGGTTTTTTTTTGTTGATTGTCCGCTGCTGGCGCTTGTCCCTGGCCAAAAGTTCTTCCGCCCGAACCAGGGCTTCTGCCCGGCTGGTCAGTCGGCCCTGGTCCTGTTCCTTGCGGAGGGTGGCCAGTAGTTTGCCCAGGGCCGGTCCGGGAGGCATCCCCAGGGCCAGAAGATCGTGGCCGGAAACCAGGCTTGCGGCCGCCAGGGTGTGTTTCAGGCTGTTCCGGTAGTCGGCCGCGGTACGCTCTGCCCAGCGCCGGAAGCGATCCCGGTAGGCCGGGGAAATTTTTTCCCCGGCCTTGGCAGCCAGGTCGGCCGCCGCCAGCATGATTATCGCCAGGCAGACATCGCCGTTGGTGCCAAACCATTTGATAATCGTGCTTGGCCGGGTCTCCGGCCGTGCCAGGGCCAGGGGCCGCATATGCTGTCCGACCAGGGTGGTGAGAAAAGCTTTTTCGTTTTGCGACAGGCGCAGACGGTCGGCCGCCAAGGCCACCATTGCCCGCCCCGCCCGGGCATGACCGTAGAAAGTTGTCCGTTGCTTATCCGGCAGGAATCGGCGGGTGGCCGGTTTGGCAAGATCGTGCAGCAGGGCGGCCAGTTTGAGAAGAGCCAGGCGCTGTCCGTTATTTAAAAAGCCCATTACGGCCGAGGCGTTCTGTCCAAAAAGCGTCTCCGGTCGGTTCAATAATTCCTCCAGCCGTGCCAGGGTCTCCAGGCAGTGCCCCCACACATCCAGGTGATGGTAGGCGTTCTGCGAACAATTTTTCATGGCAGGAATTTCCGGAAAAATAACGGACAAGGCGCCGACATCATCCAGCAGGCGGATAAGGGGGGAGCTGGCGGGATTCCGGAAAATCGCCAGCAGTTCGGCCTGGATTCTCTCCCCGGCGCTTTGGGACAGGCGGGCGGCATTTTCGGTCATGGCCCGCCGGGTATCCGGCGGGATGGCAAGCTCCAGTTCCGCCGCCAGCCGGACGCCCCGGAGAAGGCGCAGGGGGTCATCGGGCAGGGACCGCGGGGAAACGGTCCGGATATGACCGGACCGGAGATCTTCGCGGCCGTTCAAGGGATCGATCAGATCGCCCATCTGACCGCCGGGGCCGACCCGCCGCGCCATGGCGTTAATGGTGAAATCACGCTGCCGCAGGTCATCTTCGATGGCCGGTCCGTTCATATTCAAAATATCGATACAGTCGTCACGCCGGTCCCGGTGAATCACCCGGAAACAGGGCGTATATCTCTGCCGGGACAAATCAACCAGGGCCGCCGGCGGGTCCTGGGCGGCCGCCGTCCGCCGGGCCAATCCCGCCGCATCCGCGCAGACGATGTCCACATCCCTGGGAAGTCGACCCAACAGATGATCCCGCACCGCTCCGCCGACTGCGTAAATCACGGGCAGATCGCGCCCCAGTGGAGCCAGCCAGCGGTAGAGAATTGTTTCCATGCGATCAGAAGTCATGGCTTTGCTGATATCCGGGTTATCGGTTTTTCGGCTGCCAGTTCCTGGGCCGATCAGCAATCAGCCGGTAGGTGGGGGTTTTCCAGCGCTGATGCATCCAGAACCACTGCTCGGGATATTGCCGGATGATTTCTTCCAGGACCCGGTTATACTGCCGGGTATTTTCCTCGTCGTCCCGGGTCTTGTCCCCGGTCCGGAACAGGGGCAGGGGCGGCAGAAATCTCCGGATAAAGTGATCCCCGTCCCGCACCAGGAAGACCGGTACCACCGGGGCGCCCGTTTTCAGGGCCATCAGGGCCAGGCCTTTGTTGGTGCAGGTGACGCGATCAAAGAAATAGACAAAAACCCCGTCCCAGCGATTGGCGCTCTGGTCCGGAAGGATGACCACCGTTCGTTTGTCATTGAGCAGGCGCAGCAGGGGACGCATGGCCCGGGCGGCGGCAATCATGACGGCGCCCATGCGGGTGCGCTGGTGAACGAAGAAGCGGTCCAGGGCCGCCGAATCCATGGGACGGTAAACAAAACCCGGCTGATCGATGAGCTTGCCGGCGGCCATGGGCAGCAGTTCCCAGTTGCCCATGTGGCCGGTCATGGCAAAAACCCCCCGGCCCTGCGCCAGGGCCTGCTGATAGTGCTCATATCCTTCGATCCGGCAGTAGGGGCGAAATTCTTCCGGTGTCAGTCGGCTGACCCAGCCGATTTCAAAAATCATCAGTGCGAAATGAACGAAGACCGCCCGGGCCAGCCGGATCCGCTGCGCCGCAGTCATGTCATTTTCAAAGGCCCGCTCCAGGTTATCCAGGACAATGCGCCGGTGTCTGCCGTCGATGGCATAGGCGGTCAGCCCCAGGCAGCGGGCCAGAATTTTTCGCAACGAAAGGGGAATACTGCCCAGTATGGCGAAAAGCATCTGCACCAGCCGGTATTTCATCTCGACAAAATTCATAATCTTTTTTATAATAATTTGATGGGTTTTACGGACACACATGATTCGGAACTGAACCCGGAATCTGACTGCCATACGATATCGTAAGTGGGCTGAAGTGTCCATGCGGAAATATAAAAAGCGGGCAAACAACAGGGGCAGCGCAGTATGGAAAAAGAGAAAGCCAAAGACGCGGGCCTGGCCCTGGTTCTGATTCTGCTGCTGGCCGCCTGGGGGCTGGCCGGCAGCCAGCATCCCCTGGTGGCGGCAGCCGCAATCGCCCTGGTGGTCTGCCTGGTGGCCCCAAAGATGTTTACCCCCTTGGCCGTCTGCTGGTACGGTCTGTCCGACGTGCTGGGGGCAGTGGTGTCCCGGTTTGTCCTGGCGCTGATATATCTGCTGGTGGTGGTGCCGGTGGGGGTGACCCGGCGGGCGTTCGGAGCCGATCCTCTGCTGCGCAGGCGCTGGAAGAAAAACGACGGGTCCGTCTTCGTGGAGCGGGATCACACCTATACCCAGGCGGATATTGATCATCCTTTTTGACGGTGTTGCCATGAAAAACCGAGAAGAGCGGGAAAGCGTAATCTTCCTGAAAGACCTGTGGGGCTTTCTCAACAAGCGCAAAAAATACTGGCTGCTGCCGATTATTCTGGTGCTGCTCTTTTTCGGGGTATTGATTGTCATGACCAGCGGCACGGCCGTCTCTCCCTTTGTTTACACCCTGTTTTGAAAGTAATGGATAACGAAGACCGAATGAGCGGCCTGGTTTTGGGCATATCCGCCTATTATCATGACAGTGCGGCCGTGCTGCTGGACAACGGGGAGATCCTGGCCGCGGCCCAGGAGGAGCGCTTTTCCCGCCAAAAGCATGATCCTTCCTTCCCGGTGAAAGCGGTCCGGTATGTCCTGGAGGAGGCCGGCGCCGGCATTGAAGACCTGGACGCCATCAGCTTTTATGACAAACCATACCTGAAATTCGAGCGGCTGCTGGAAACTTTCCATGCCCTGGCTCCCCGCGGTCTGGTCAGCTTCATGGAAAGCGTGCCGGTCTGGATCAAGGAAAAGCTGTTTATGCGCCGCCTGCTCTGGGCAGGGCTGGAGCAGGCGGCCGGTCCGATTATCCGGCGGCCGCCGTTGTATTTTCCCGAGCATCATCTGTCCCATGCCGCCAGCGCCTTTTATGCCTCGCCTTTTGTCGAAGCCGCCATCCTGACCATTGACGGGGTGGGGGAGTGGGCCACCGCCACCATCGGCGCGGCCGGTCCGGAGGGAATTACCATTGCCAGGGAATTGACTTTTCCCCATTCTGTGGGACTGCTCTATGCGGCCTTTACCAGTTATTGCGGGTTCAAGGTCAACAGCGGTGAATACAAGCTGATGGGCCTGGCACCATACGGAAATGCGGACAGCCCGGATTGTAAACGGTATCGCCGGCTGATTGCCGAGCACCTGGTGGATATCCGGGAAGATGGTTCTTTGCTGCTGAACCTGGATTTTTTTGATTTTGCCACCGGCCTGCGCATGTGCGACAAAAAAAAATGGACGAAACTGTTCGGCCTGCCCCCGCGGCAGCCGGAGAGCGCGGTAACCCGACCTTACATGGATCTGGCCCTGGCCATTCAGCAGATTACGGAAACCATCGTTCTCCGTCTGGCCGCGACCGCCCGGAAGCTGACCGGCAGCAGGCACCTGGTCATGGCCGGCGGGGTGGCCTTGAACTGCGTCGCCAATGAAAAACTGGTCCGGGCTGAAATTTTTGACGATGTCTGGATTCAGCCGGCGGCCGGTGATGCCGGGGGCGCCCTGGGCGCGGCCTATGCGGCCTGGCATATCCGGGAAGGACGTGAACGGGCGGCCGTGGAATCCGGTCAGGACCGGATGAAAGGGGCCTTGCTGGGACCCTCCTTCGGGGAAGATCATATCCGGCGGATGGCCCGTTCCTTTCGGGCGGTCTTTGATTTTTATCCGGATTTTGCCGATGTCTGCGGCCGGACCGCGGAATTGATGGCCCGGGGCAAGGTTGTCGGCTGGTTCCAGGGACGCATGGAATGGGGGCCGCGGGCCTTGGGCAACCGGAGTATCGTGGCCGACCCCCGGCAGGCGGAGATGCAGAAACGCCTCAACCTGAAAATAAAGTTCCGGGAGGGCTTCCGTCCCTTTGCCCCGTCGGTGCTGGCCGAAGAGGCTGCCGATTATTTTGACCTGTCCGGTCCCTCTCCCTACATGCTGGTGACGGGGCCGGTCCAAGACGGGCGCCGTCTTCCCCTGCCGGATGATTACGCCCGGCTGCCCCTGTATGAGCGGCTCTACCGGCCGCGCTCGGATATCCCGGCGGTGACGCACGTGGATTTTTCCGCCCGGGTCCAGACGGTGGACCGGCCGACCAATGAAAAATTCTGGCAGCTGATCCGGGCCTTCAGGGAACTGACCGGTTGCGCGGTTATTGTCAATACCAGTTTCAATGTCCGGGGGGAACCCATTGTCTGCTCGCCGGAAGATGCCTACCGGTGTTTCATGAAGACGGAAATGGATTACCTGGTCATGGGAAATTTTATTTTTGACAAGCAGCATCAGCCGCCGTTGAAAGGCAAGCGGGGACGGGCGGGATGACCTGCTACCGCACCCGCCGCGAAATTCAGGCCCTGTTCGACGAACTGGGCCTGACCTACCTGGCCCGGACCCGTATCGACTGGGAGCCCCTGTTGTCGTGGCGACTGGAAGAAAGCCCCTATTACCGCAAAAATCAAGCCGTTTTCGAGCGCCTGTCCCGGCGCTACGGCGCGGATATCGACCAGGCCCGGATTGCGCCCATCTACATCAAAAAGATCGACGATGACATCGGGTACGGCGTTTTTGCCGACGCGCCCATCGCGGCCGGAGATTTTATCGGCGAGTACGCCGGGGTGGTGCAGATCTCCGGTAAATATACCCATTGTTTTTCCCGGGAGAAGGGCTATGAGTCTGATTACAGCTGGTACTACCTGGATGAGCTGGCCCTGGCCCCACCCCTGGAGATCAACGGCCGACAGGAAGGCAATGAAATGCGCTTTGTCAATCACGGGATCGATCCCAACCTGGTGGTGGAGCATACCCTGCATCGCGGTCAGTGGGTGCTTTTTTTTACGGCCGGACGGGATATCGCCCAAGGCGAGGAGCTGCGGATCAGCTACGGCCAAGCGTACTGGGAAGAGGGTTCCCGGGCTGACCTGTTGTCCTGATCCGGCCGCCTCCCCAAGACGGTTGGCGTAAGTTGGGTGTCCGCCCCGGACCCGGCTCCACACCC
>CAYTQK010000103.1:0-4492 GCA_964439745.1 uncultured Desulfobacterales bacterium | reverse complement strand
CAGCGCATCAGGGCGGGCAGGTAGAGCGTCAGGCCGGGGAAAACGAGGATCAGCGCCACGGCCACGATCAGGGCGGCCAGGTAGGGCAAGACCCCCTTGAAAATGACCCCTAAAGGGATGTCCGGCACGACGCTTTGCACCACGTAGACATTGATTCCCACCGGCGGTGTGATGACGCCGATCTGGGTGACCAGGACGATGATCACCCCGAACCAGACCGGATCATACCCCAGGGCGGTGACCACCGGGTAGAAAATGGGAATGGTCAGCATGATCAGGGCCAGGGCGTCGATCAGGCAGCCGCCGAGGACATAAACCAGGATGATCAGGGAGATGATGGCATAGGGCGGCAGGGGCAGACCGCTGACCCATTCGGCAATGGTGAAGGGAATGCGGGTGACCGCCATGAAATGGCCGAAGATGGTCGCCCCGGCCACGATCATCAGGATCATGCAGGAAATGCGGGTCGTTTCCGTAAGTGCCTGGATGAACCGTTCCCGGGAGAGATTGCGGCGGACGCAGGCTACCACCAAGGTGCCGAAGGCGCCCACCCCCCCGGCTTCGGTGGGGGTGAACAGGCCGGCAAAGAGGCCGCCCATGACCATGATGAACAGGATGACCGTCTCCCCCACCCCGGACAGGGAACGAAAACGCTCCGCCCAGGTGGCCTTCTCGCCCCGGGGCGCCACGGTCGGATCCACCCAGGCCCAGATAGCCACCACCAGCATGAACAAAACGGTCAGCAGGATGCCGGGCAGGATGCCGGCCATGAAGAGTTTGCCGATGGATTGCTCGGTCATGATCCCGTAGACGATGAAGATGACGCTGGGCGGTACCAGGATGCCGAGGCTGCCGCCGGCGGCTACGGCCCCGGCGCCGAGGCTGTCGCGGTAATGATACCGGCGCATTTCCGGGATGGTAATGGCGGCCATGGTGGCGGCGGTGGCGTTGGTGGAGCCGGAGATGGCGGAAAATCCGCTGCAGGCGCCGATGGTGGCGATGCCCATGCCGCCCGGCCAGTGGCCGATGAACTTATAGACGGCGTTGAAGAGCCGGCTGCTGATGCCGGCATGAAAAGCGATCTGGCCCATCAGAATGAACAGGGGAATGACCGTCAGGCTGTAGGAACCGAAGATGTTGAACAGATCCTTGACCGCCATGCTGAAGGCGGCATCCAGGGAGATGATGCTGGCGAAACCGGCGATGCCCACCAGGGCCATGGCAAAGCCCACCGGCATGCGCAGGAAGATCAGCACGATCAGCGCGATAAAACCGATAATACCGGTGGTGGTGGGAGTCATCTGGCGCCCGCCTCTCCGACTGGATGAAAAGAGTAGAGGAGCTGGACGATGAAGACGGCGCAGAGCACGGCGCAGCCGGCGGCGATGCCGTATATAAAAGGCGCTACCGGAATCTGCAGGGTCATGGAAACTTCCCCGGTCCGCCGGATATCCCTGGCATACACCAGCAGGTAGCGGGTGAGCATGATGAACAGTCCGGTACAGACCAGCAGGTTAAGTCGTTCAATCCAGGCGGCCACCGGCGGCGGCAGCTTGCGCAGCAGAAAATCCACCGCGATATGGCCGTGGCTGAGGGATGTCCCGGCCAGGGAAAAGGCGATGACAATGGCGCCCAGAAAACCTACGATTTCATAAGTACCGGGAAGGGGACAGCGGAAAAACCGCAGAATGACATCCAGAGTGGTCAGGAGCATCATGGCCAGGACGGCGGCGGCCGCCAGATTGTTCAAAATGGCCGCCGCCGACCTGGTATAGCGAAGCAGTTTGTTCATACTGGTTTTGGAATGATAGTTATTACGGCTGGAACTTGTCGATCAACTGGCGCAATTTGTCCACGTACATTTTCCCGGTCAGACCTTTTTTGGCGGCCTCGGCCGTGTAGTCGTCAATTACCGGCTGCACCCGGGCCTGCCACCGGTCGCTCTGCTCTTCCGAGAGCGGCACGATGGTATTGTCCAGGCCGAGGGTGTATTCCCGTCCGGCCTTGTCGGCCTCGTCCCAGGCCCGGCCATGAATGTCGATCCATTCCCGGCTGGTCTTTTCCAGCACCGCCTGCTGGTCGGCTGAGAGGCTGTCCCATTTGTCCCGGTTCATAACCACGAACATGGCCGTGGTATAGCCCACGGAGACGCATTCGGTAGTAGCCTCGATGACCTCGGCCTGGCGCCATCCCTTGAGCACCTCCATGGGGCCGAAGGTCCCTTCGACGACGCCTTTTTTCAGGGATTCATAGGTGGATCCCTGGGACATGGCCACGGGCACCCCGCCCAGGGCGCTGACAATCTTGGCGCTCAGGCCGGTGGAGCGGATTTTCATGCCCTTGACTTCTTCCAGGGTGGTCACCGGTTTTTTGGTGTGCAGCAGGCCGGGACCGTGGGCATGGAGATAGAGCACCTTGACGTCGGCCAGTTCCTGCGGGGTGACATCCTGGTAGAATTCATTGGCCACCCGGCTGGCGGCCAGACCGTCGGGATACCCCAGCGGCAGGTCGACCGCTTCCATGACCGGAAACCGGCCCCGGGTATAGGCAAAACAGGACATGCCGATATCGGCGATGCCCTTGGTGACGCTGTCATAGGTCTCCTTGGCGGAGGTCAGGGTACCGCCGGGGAAAGTCGTGATCTTGACGGTGCCGTCGGTTCGTTCGCCAACCGCCTTGGCCCAGTCAACCGCCGCCTGGCATTGTACGTGCGATGCCGGGAAAAAAATGCTGTAATTCAAATTGACGGTATCGGCATGACCGGGAACGGCCAGTACTGCCGCCAGTATAAATGCCGCTGTCAGTGAAACAAAGCCTGTGAAACGATTCATCCTCTCCCTCCTCCTCGCCAGGATTTACTTTTTGTTGTTAATCCGTAAGAATTCAAACATAAAATCGTCTTTTCGGCTTAGCTGTCAAGAGTTTTTTTTCGAACGATGTCCGGGGGGCCGGTTTTTATGAAACCGGGTGGAAAAGAGAAAAGAAAGGAAGAAAAAAACCGGCTGCAGGTGCTGGCACCCGCAGCCGGTTGGATGCGGCCGCCGTCAGCAGGACGGCTGCCGCTGTCCGTCTATTCGCCGGACTCATCCTCCAGTTCGGCAATCCGACGGTTGATTTGTTCCAGGGTCGTTTTTACCGAGGCGGCCTGGGCCTTGAGCACTTCGATCTCGTTGTCCGGGCTGTAGGGATACGGCCCCGGCCATCCCGGCCGGGAAGCCGGACCGGCAAAACCGCGCCGCAGGCCGCGGCCCGGTCCGAAACCACCGAATCCGCCGCCCCGGCGATAGGCCATTCCCCGGCCGTATCCATAGCCGACCGCACCGCTTGCGCTGGCGGGGTTGCAAAAGCCCCGGGCACCACCTGTCATGGGTCCCATTCCCTGGGGACCGCTTCCATCAAAACCTGGCATGATTGTCACCTCCCATGGCATCATCGGACCCGGGCAAGGTCTGTTGTGTTACTCCCGGTCGGGATGCCTTTCCCCGGGCCCTGGGTATTTATAATGATGTTTTTGATTCACCTTGGATTACTGCCGGTTGCCGCGACCGCGGCCGCCGCCGCGGCCCTGACCGCGACCGGGACGACCCTGGCCGGTCTGCTGACCGCCCGTCTGGTTGTTCCGGCTGCCCGGACCGCAGTTGCCGGCACCTCTGCCTGTTTTCGGGCCTTGTCCTTCGGGCCCGGTTCCGTCTCTGCGTGGCATAGTATTCACCTCCTTTAATGGTCCTCTTTGTCCGCGGCGCCGTCTCCGTTCGCCGCGCATTTCAAAAACGCCGCCGCTGACGCGGAGCGCTTTACCGGTAAGCAGTGCTTCGGAAACGATCGCCCGCGCTTCAGCCAGAATGCGCCCGTAGGTCTGTCGGGATATGCCCATGATTTCCGCCTCCGCGGCCTGATCCAGTTTTTCAAAATCAGACAATCGCACCGTTTCCAGTCCTTCCCCGGACAGGGTGATCTCGCCGTTGCGGGGCATTCCTTCCGGGACAAAGGCGCTGATCGTAGGATACCCGCTTACAAAGCGCGGACGTTTTCTTCTTGGCATGACAACTCCATTTTTATTTTTGTCATTTGATTAAAATAATAATCATGAATAATGGGGGTGTCAATAAGTTTTTGGTCATATGATCAAAATAATTGGTTCGGCATCTTCTTTTTTGCGGCGCCGGGAATAAGCGCTTGACAAAGCATCCGGCGCGGGTATATTTTGAGTATATGCTCATAATAAGAACAAAAATCAAGCCTTTTAATAAGTGTTCAAAGCATGACAACGGTGAGTGTTCTCTGCCGCCGGCCGGTCGGGACGGCAGCGGGCGGCAGACATTCCACAAAAGGAGGTTGTATGACCAGGGTAGCCATTATCCGCTGTGAAAAAAACGAGTCCAGATGCCCGTTAACCAGTTGTTTTAATTGCCTGACAGATAAGACAGAAGGGTTTGCGCGTTATACCGATACCCGTCTGGCGGGGGTGTTTACCTGCCGTTGTCCGGGGGAT
>CAYTQK010000102.1:3351-10405 GCA_964439745.1 uncultured Desulfobacterales bacterium | reverse complement strand
TTAATATTTTAAGTGGTTATACTATTTTTTAAAAAATAAACCGGACACTACTGACTTAAAGGATCAAAACCGTTCACTTTACCATCGTAAATTCGAGCTGGCAGTTTCAATAATCGGTGCTTTGGAATTGTCAGTGCCTTGACAGTTACTTCGAGATTCAACAATATTATTTAGTGTCCATCCATAAATACCGATTTTTTGACTTCTCTTCACGGCACAAAAATGAGTAAAGCCTGAGCACCACGCATTTATTTCTACGGCGGTGGACCCCATCGACTAGACAGCCGAGCCCCCTTGTTAAGCTCTAAGTCGGTTGACAAAGAGGAGACTTTCTCATCTTTCTTTTTAACGCAACGGCCGGGGGCCCAGGGCCGGGGGACCATAAAAATCCCCCCGGCCCGGCCAAAAACCACAATCGGACATAAACGCCACGAAAGCCTCATCAGGCAGCCTCTACAAATTCCCAGCCCTGGTCAAAATAAATCTCATCCGGAGTCAGGTTGTCAAGTGATTGATGAAAGCGTTCTGTGTTATAAACCGCAAATCACTTTTTCAGGCCGGCGCGCAAGGCCGAACCACCATCAAACGCATGCAGATAAAGATAGTGATATTTCAGCGTCCACCACAGCCGCTCTATGAAAATATTGTCATGAACGCGGCCCCGGCCGTCCATACTGATTTTACCTTCCAGTTCTTCAATTCGTCGGTAAATTCTTTACTGGTGAACTGAGCACCCTGGTTTGTGCTAAAAATTTGGGGTGGCCCATAACAGGATAACGCTTCCTGGAGGGCTTTCAGGCAAAAATCCGTATCCAGGCTGTTGACACCCGCCAGGACAATACTTTGTGGCTGTGCCCGTCCATCACCGCCACCAAATACATAAAACCCCGGTGCATCGGGATATAAGTGATGTCCGCCGCCCACACCTGATTCGGCTGATTGATTGTCATCTTTTTCAACAGGCATGAATTCACTTTATGCTCTGGATGCGGCGGGCTGGGTTTGGGTTTGGGATAAATCGCGTTGATTCCCATCAGTCGCATCAACCGCTGAATACATTTGCGGTTTACCTTGTATCCCAGACGCCAAAACCAGTTTCGCATCGAACGGCTGCCCCAGGTCGGGGTTTTTAAATATTGACCATCCATCCAGTCGCATCAGCTTCAAATCTTCCGGACTGACAGTTTTGGGCCGGTAATACAGCCAAGAGCGACTGACGTTCAACATCTGGCATTGTCGGGACAGGCTCGGTTGATTGTCGCCGGGGCTGATCGTTTTGCGGCGCTGCCGGCGATTCAATAACCGAGCCCCTTTGATAAAAAATCGTTTTCCACCTTCAGCCAGCCGATCTGACGGTGCGGCTCATCTATAGTCTCTTCGGTCTGCTTTTGTGTCTTTTGGTTTTTATCAAAAACATCCGCAGCACCACCCAACAAAGCCCGTTTCCAGTTGTTGATCATAATAGGGTGAACTTCAAGTCGCTGTGCCAGTTAGGCGATGGTTTCTTCATTTTTCAAAGCTGCCAGCGCAACCTTGGCCTTGAATTCGGCACTGTAACTTTTCCGTTTTGGGCTCATCGTCTGCTCTTTTCTTTTAATCTGACTCAGAGTTTAGCACGTGTCCATCCATAAATACCAGTTTTGGGCTTCTCTGCACGGCTCAAAAAGAAGTAAAGTGTCAGCACCACGCATTTATTTCTACAAAAGCATTGCGGGTACTAAAAAAGACGTAACTTTCAAATTGCTTGACTCTGGTATGAAATATGGTTTATCAGTATGTGGCCGAATGTATCTCACGAAATCAGGCATTGAGGGAGGCGGTTCTTCTGGTGCCTTATGAGTTTTTGTGCCGGTGGCCGGAAAATACACTGCGGATGATATACGATCACTGTGAAATACCAGTTTCAATCAAACCATAGTGCAGCAGG
Organism: uncultured Desulfobacterales bacterium; assembly: GCA_964439745.1. Lineage (GTDB taxonomy): Bacteria > Desulfobacterota > Desulfobacteria > Desulfobacterales > Desulfosudaceae > CAYTQK01. The sequence goes on along the minus strand of CAYTQK010000102.1, from coordinate 8,478 downwards.
CGGCTGATATTTCATAACCGGACTATTATGCTCCCCCATTTTCTGGCCATACAAAAAAATATATTGAGCAGGTCACCGGGGAAGTTTATGCGCAGATATTGAGCATTAGCAGAGAGATTGGATAGAGACTGGCATGATCCATCTTTATCATATGAAATCATAACCATAATGAAGATTAAGCTAATCAATCCGGGGCAATTGGACCCACTTGGACAACCCGTCAGTCTTTACCGGGAGTTGATTCCCGGCCTGACGCTGCCCTACCTGGCCGCCCTGTTCCCCGCCGGACATGAGATAGAAATCATTGAAGAGGGATTGGAACCCCTTGATTATGATGAGCAGGTCGATCTGGTCGGCATTACCGCCATGACATCACGAGCTCCCCGGGGATATCATATTGCTGAGCGCTTCAGGCGCCGTGGTGTTCCTGTTGTTATGGGCGGTTTTCATGCTTCCGCCCTTCCGGAAGAAGCGCTGCAGTATTGTGATGCCGTTGTTCAAGGAGAAGCAGAAGGCTTGATGGAACAGATTGTGGCCGATGCGGCTGCGGGCAATCTGCACGGTATTTACAGAAGGGATGAACCCAGCGATCTTACAGCGCTTCCAGCCCCCCGATATGATCTATTGAAGATGAAAAATTATATCGGTCATTATTATCCCGTCCAGGTCACGCGGGGATGTCCTTATCATTGTGAATTCTGCTCCGTATCAGGTTTGTATAAAGGCCGGTACCGCAAGCGGCCGCTGGATGATGTGATTATGGATATGAAACAGGCCGGGCCGGTATTGTTTATCGTTGATGACAATTTGTCGGCTGACAAGGAATATGCGCTGGCATTGTTTGAGCAGATGAAATCGCTGAATAAATTATGGGGCGGGCAATTCAACCTGGCGGCCGCCAATGATGTGGAACTGGTAAAGGCCGCGGCTGCTGCGGGCTGCATGTTTCTTTATGTGGGGGTGGAAACTGTTGACGCGGCCAACCTGGAGTCCTCGAAAAAAAGAATGAACCTCGGGATTTCAGCCAAGAGTGCTGTCCGTAACATGAAAAAACATAATATTGATCCTTTGGTCAGCATGATTGTGGGGTTTGAGCATGATGATACCAGAACGGCTCAACGGATTGTCAATTTCTGCAACAGTGCCCGGGTGCCCCTTCTGCTGCTTTATGTCCTGACACCGCTTCCCGGTTCTCCCCTCTATAACAGGCTGGCAGGAAACGAGATTAAGCTTCCGCGGAAGTGGCATCTCTATGATGGAACCCATGCCTTGATGAACACAGAAAATATGTCAGCGGAAGAAATAGATGCCATGTATGCATCTATTTACCAGGAATTATTTACCCTGCCCAGTATCTTGCGTCGAACCCTGGCCCCTCCGCGTTTGATCCTCTTGATGCTCAATCTGGTATCACGACGGGATTTTAAAAATTCTCTTCATCCCTGGATGGGAACCAGCAACAAAAAAAGATTGGGGACTCAATTGGCACCGCTGATCATGAATCTTCTGAATCATTCTTTGGCCCGTCGGATTTTACGATTGGTTCATTATGCCGAAAGTCGGATAAGTAAATAAAACCCGTCCTGTACGATCCCCCCTCTCCCCGGTCAACTTATAAAATTCCCGAATCAGGAAAACCGTGTTTTTATTTTTGCAAGCATTTCCTGTACAACGCGATCGATTTTTGTTTCCTGGCGCCCCCGCCGGAGGTTACGCAACATACGTGCGGGCCGCTGCGGACAATAGAGAAAAGACAGGCCATAGAACTGGATCAGCCCCAGCCATTTTAAAAACATCAATTGCCAGCGACTGAAATGCAAGTTCCAGGATCGGGCCGGGCCGAAAGCGGTGGCATCGGCTGTCTCATAGAAGAATTCGTCATCCAGGCGCAGCGGAGTGTTCTTCTGCAATCTGTCGAACAGGGGAGTGCCTGGCAGCAAAACAAAGGAGGAAATTGCGATTTCCTCAACGCCGGCTCTGGCCAGCCAGCGAAGCAGGCGATAGGTCTGGCGGATGTCCGATAGTGTTTCGCCGGGATAGCCGATGATAAACAGGGCGCAGACCCGCATGTCTGCGCCTTTGGCGGCCTTGACCGCCAGTTGGAACTTTTTCAGATCGATCTTTTTGTTCATTTGTTTGAGAAGACGCGGACTGCCGCTTTCCGGGGCAAATTGAATATAGTTACAGCCTGATTTGACCAGCAAACGGGCGGTTTGGTCGTCAATTTTTTCAGCGCGATTTCCTACCGGCAAGTGCCATTTGATCTGCAACCCTTCCTGACGGAATTGTTCACACAAGGCCTTGATCCAGTTGCGATCAACCAGTGAACTGATATCGAAAAATTGGAATTCAGAAATATGGTAAGTGGAAATATTGTATTGCAGTTCCTTGGTAATGCTGTCCGGAGATCGTGTCCGCCAGGTTCTGCCCCACATGTGGCAGGCCGTGCAGAAAGCGCATTGGTAAGGACACCCCCGGGTGCCCAGCATGGGCATTGTCTGCTTTTCAACGGGCCCTTCATAAAGTCGATATTCCCGCCAGGGGATCAAGTCCCAGGCCGGCCAGGGCAGACGATCAAGATCCATGATCGGAGGGCGGCGTGGGTTGATGATAATTTCCCCGGTCTGGCTGTTTTTCAGGGCCAGACCGGTAATGGTAGATAGGCTGCGATTGTCAGCAATGGCCTGAATCATCTCAACCATGGTCTGCTCGCCTTCTCCCAGAACACATGCGGTCAAGGGCGTCTGGTTCAGGCATAGCTCCGGCAGGGCGGTGGGATGTTCGCCGCCGGCAAAGAAGAGGACCTCTGGAAAGGCAAGGGCTGTCTGGTTAATGAGATTCCTGACCACAGGCCAGGTATGGGTAAACATGCAGGAGAAACCGATAATACCGGTTTCTCGCGGAACCCGGTCGAGAATCGCTTCCGCTGACAATCCCTGCAGCATGAATTTTTTTGAAGCCGGGTAGGAGGCAAATCGCGAAATGGCCTCCCCCACGGCGTCAATAACATGAACACCATAGCCTGCCTGCCGCAATGAGGCAGCAATGTATGCCAGCCCCAGCGGTGGATGAGAAAACGCGGAGTAGTTATATTTTCCTGTCAACGCCGGGGGATTAATCAGGGTAACCAGCACCGGGCGTTCCCTCCTGTTGCGGCTCGCTGTCCGTTAATGATATCAGCTTCTGCCGGAACAACTTGTTCCCCGGCTCAATGGAAATGGCTTTCCGGAAGTGGGTAACGGCTTCTTCGATATTGCCGGTGTGCTTGAGGATCATGCCTATCTGGAAATGGGTGGCCGCATCTCCCGGAGTAATTGATAGCACTCTTTTGAGATGAGCAATGGCGCTGGAGAAGTCTCCAAGGGTCGTCTCCAGCCCGGCCAGATTCTTATACGCGTTTACATAATCCGGATCAATGGTTACGGCTTGCTGATAATGTTTCATTGCTGCTTGGAAGTCTTTTGTTCTTTCGTATAGCGCTCCCAGATTATTGTGCAGCCTGGCGTTGCGAGGAGATTTTCGCAGGGCTGTACGCAAATGAGGGATGGCTTCAGCTTTGCGGCCGGTATCTATATAGAGTTTGGCAATGTTGATGTGGGATTTGCGGTGATCCGGCTGGATGGCCAAGGCTGCACGGAAGTGATCGCCGGCTGCCTGTAAGTCTCCCCGGGCGGCCAGCGCCTGAGCCAGATAGTTATGGGCTTCATAGTTGTCTTTTGTAACGGTCAGGGTGTGTTTAAACAGGGTAACTGAATTTTCCCAGTGACCGGCTTGCCGCCAGGACAGGCCTGTCAAAATGCTGATGATAATAATGGCAGCTACCGGGAGAAAGAATTTTGGAAGGCGAAGCCGCTGTGCCAGAACGGCAGCCCCCCAGCAAGACAGGATGAGCAGGCCGATGATGGGCAGGTACATGTAATGGTCCGCCCGGGCCTGGGTCCCTATCTGGCTGATGCCGGAAAGAGGAAAAATCATGCCGATAAACCAGCACCAGCCGACAAATAAAAAGGGAAAGCGACGAAGGAAAATAACTGAAAATACGCTGAGTAATGCCAAAAGAAAAATTGCTCCGATAATCTTCCATAACAGAAAATTTGCAGGAAAGGGATAAAAGACGGCAAGATTCAAGGGCACCAGGAATTGCCGCAGATAACATACATAGGACAATAAGGCATTACAGAGACGATCAGTAAAGGGATATTGTTCTATGGGCGTAGCGGGTAAATCATGGGAAAGTAGGAGAATAATCATCAATACGATCATAATACCGAAAAAGGGAAGTTTTTCCCACACGGCCCGTCCCACTTTCGACCAACTTATATCTGGCCACGAGGAATTGCCGTCTGCAGAAACGAATCGTTTCAGCGGCCAGAAATCTAGTAATAAGAATAAAAAGGGGAGAGGAATGTACATCGGCACTGCAAACAGGCTGGCGCTGTAAGAGAAAAGAGACAGTATGAAGTAGCGGCTGAGATAGCGGGTAGTATATAAAGCATAGAAGTACAGGGACAACAGGCTGAAAAAACCACACAGGATGATCCGTACCCCGACCAGCCAGGCCACCGGTTCCACGTTCAGCGGATGCACCACAAACAGGATTGCAACTGCGGTGCTTTTCCAGAAAGCCTTTGTCATCCGGAAAAGCAGCAGAAAAAGGATCATGGCATTGACGGCATGAAGGAAGGCGGCAACCAGATGATAGGCACCGAAATCAGTTCCGAAAAATTCTGCTTCCAGGGCAACAAACGCGTAGGTCATGGGCATCCAGACGCCAGCCATTACGCTTTGGATGCCTTCCACGAATCCCGGCCAGGTATAACCAATTTTTATGTTTTTGTTGGTGGTGAGGTAAAAGTCATCCGCGTTGATCGGGCCGTGGCCGTGAATCTGCCAGTAAATTGCGCCAGACAGAATTAACAGAAAAAGGCAAATGGTTATTTTAGAAAATATCGTATTCAAAATCTGTCCGGAGTTAAAAGAGGGTATGGCCCTGCATTTATACGCATTTCTATAATAAGCCGCTTTCGGGTGTCAATGCTTTTTGCATCTGCGGCCAAGGTAAGACAAACAGGATGTGATCTTTTCCCAAGGAGGTGAAAAATTCTTTTGCGGAGATCTCAGACCAGG
>CAYTQK010000102.1:0-3341 GCA_964439745.1 uncultured Desulfobacterales bacterium | reverse complement strand
TCCACAACCATACCCTTTCCAGGGGCAAACGAAATACCCTTGGCCAGAGCTTTGTCACTGGATCGACGGTGGGAGTTGGTACATCTCGATGCAGCCTTTGGTGTTTTTATTTTTAATGAAGGTCTAAACAGCGATCTCGCCAAGCGTTATCGTATTCGGTTTGATGAGGAATGGCTGGATGATTACATTTTTCAACTGCAGCAGACAGATCCAGTCGCTGCTACTGCTTATCGCTCAGGCTTTTTCGTGCTGCGTTCGTTGGGATATAAAAAGGAAGCCAATATGATTTATCAAAAATTTAAAGAGTTAAATAATAAATAAATTCAAAAGCCTCTTGGTGTTTTTTGAAAGTTGGTTGTATCGTCATGTTTGACACCGAGGGGCAATGTTGAGCTTGACCACCTTATCTGCCGGGAGACTTACAGTTCATCGCAGGTATCTCCGGCGCCTCCAAGCAAGCCAAGGCAAGGGCCGTGTGTCCGAATCGTTACCCAAACCATTCCACCCGGGCCTGTTCCCGTTTGACGATGTTGTCCACCTGGCCGGAGGGATAGCCCAGGGTCAGGGAGCTGACGATTTCAAAGGGCGCGGTAATGCCCAGCTGCTTCTTGAATTTCGGGTATCCCTGCAGGCCGTCAATGAGGCTGACCCAGCAGGTGCCCAGGCCCAGGGAGTGGGCGGCCAGCACCATGTTCTGACCGCAGATGCCGGTGTCCAGCTCGATGGAGCCGATGCCGCGCTTGTCGGCCAGGAGGATGATCAGGACCGGGGCGTGAAAAAAGGTATGGTATTCCGGATCGCTGGCAATGGCGTTGATGCCGCCCCGGGCCCGGGGATCAAGTTCGTTGGGCCCCCGCAGGGCGATCATCAGCCGGGTCAGGGCCTTTTGCCACAAGCGCATCCGGGCCTGCTTGTCGCCCGGCACCTGCTTGTCGATCCAGGGCCGGGGCATGGTGCAGCGCATGACCAGGCGGCAGAATTTCTTGCATTTTCTGTCGATCTCGTCGATCAGCTCCTTGTCCTGGATGACGATAAATTTCCAGGGCTGGTTGTTACCGGCCGAGGGGGCAAAGCGGCCGGCCTCGATGACCCGGTGCACCAGCTCCCGGGGCACGGGTTTCTTTTTGTACAATCGAATGCTGCGGCGATTGTAGATGACCTGTTCGGTCTCGGTCAGTTCGTCCCGGCAGGCCGCGTAGTCGGGCCGGTCCGGAATGGGCAGGGGCGGGGTTTTGCCGTTGCGGTAAAGGTGGGCGTTTTTCCAGTACCCGGCCGGGACCCGGTATTCCCCTTCGATGGTGACCGCCTGCTGGGGGCAGGCGGCCAGGCAGTTCTGGCAGGTGATGCAGCGAAAGTGGTCATACCGTTCATTGGGCACGGCTTTCCCTTCGCTGTTGACCATCAGCAGTTGAATGGGGCAGGAGCGGACGCAGCGGCCGCAGCCGGTGCATTTTTCCTCATCCACGATAAAGCGGGAAAATTCCGCCGGGGGTAGGGTGACCAGGCGATGCTTTTCAAACAGCATGAAGGCTCCTTCGGGATACCGGCGGCCAAGGGCGCCGGCATATCCGCTCTGTCTGGGTGTTGTCAATACATTGTAGGGGAGGATGACGGGTTCGTCAAATCCCCGGGCCAGCGCTTTGTCCGGCGGCGGTCTCTTGCTGCCGGTGGGGCGGCAGGACGCTTCCACTGTTTTTGCCGCCCCTGGTTTTGTCTACCAACTGAACATGTAAATTGTCAATAAAATTTTATTGTAATAATAATTAATTGGTTTCATTGTATTTAAATTTTTTTATTATGCTGGTGCGGATAAAATTTTTCTTGACTAAGCGGTCCAATAAGAAGTAGGATAAAAATCTGTCCGCCAAGAAAATGGCAGGATTTGCCAACAACCGGTTTCTGATCAGGAGGCATTATGTGTTTAACCTGTGGCCAGCATAACGCCGAAAAGCTGTGGTACCTGGACGCGGAGAAGCACCGCATCCGGTCGCTGGGCGTTTTTCGGGACATGGTCAGCCGGAAGCTGAATCCCCTCATCGGCATCGGGCTGAATCTCATCCGGGCCAAGCGGCCCAACTACACCGACCGGAAAATGCCCTTTGTCAGCCGGCACCTGCTCAATTATTTCGCCCGGACCCTGCACGGCATGCAGTTTCTGCCGGACATCGAGTCGGCCAACAACATCATTGACATGTCCAACGAGCTGGCCCTGACCCCCTGTCTCTGCCACCAGGTCATGGACCGGCACAAGGGCGAGCCGCCCCTGTACCGCTGTATCGCCATGAACATCGCCGCCGATATCTGGTTCAAGGACACCTCCCGGCTGGACGTCAAGCCCCTGAACAAGGAAGCGGCTAAGAGCATCGTGGCCAAGTGGCGGGCCCGGGGATCCTGGCAGAGTGTCGGCTGGCTCTGGGACGCCAATGTCATCTGGGTGTGCAATTGCGATTGGCGCTGCGCCACTTACCGGGCGCCCGAAGCCCGCTGGGGCGGCATCCCCAGTTTCGTGGTGGCGGCCGCCCCGCGGCGGAGCGATTGCGCCGGCTGCCGGGAATGCGCCAAGTGGTGCCGGCACGGGGCCATCGGTTTCGGCGCCGACGACAAAATCGTGGTGGACCAGGCCAGGTGCCGGGGCTGCGGGCTGTGCGTGGAGCACTGTCCTACCGGCGTGCTGGTGTTCGCGCCCCGCCAGACCTATTACGATGTGCGCACCAAGACCGTCAAAAAACTGGCCGGCGGCATGGTCAATCCCCAGGCCGGGTAGGAACGGGGGGGCAGCCGGGGCAATGATAAATCTGTTATGGAAAAATCATTCCCCAAGCAGACCAGAGCCAGGCCGGAACGCAAAATACACAACCATTACCAATGTCGGCTTCGTAAAAAGTATAAAAAATGTGATGCCTGTCAAGTAATAAAATATAACCCTTTGATTATACTTAAAACTTAAAACTTAATCACTTAAAACTTAAAACCGCCAGTAAAAAAGACTTTTTACAGGCTTATCACCAATGGCACCATTGCTGAAAGCGAGGTAGCGACATGCGGGATGTGGCCGTAGTGGGAGCCGGCATGACCCGGTTTGGAAAATACGCCGACAAGGGCATCAAGGACCTGGTCCGGGAGCCGGTTGAGGCGGCCGTCAAGGAGGCCGGTATCGCGTATGCCGATATCGAGGCGGCCTACGTGGGCTCGGCCGTGCCCGGGGTCATGACCGGCCAGGAGCAGATCAAGGCCCAGGTCTGTCTCAGCGCCATGGGCATCGACACCATTCCCATGTACAATGTCGAAAACGCCTGCGCCAGCTCCTCGTCCGCCCTCAACCTGGCCTGGACGGCCGTGGC
>CAYTQK010000101.1:0-10600 GCA_964439745.1 uncultured Desulfobacterales bacterium | reverse complement strand
AGCAGGTCCATGACCAGGTCGGAAGTGTGGGAGATGTTTTTCTGGATCATTTCCCAGCCGGATTTTAATTTTTCGGTATCATCTTTTTTAAAGCCCACTTCCATGAGATAGCTGCCCCCCTTGAACCCGTGGAGGATGTTTTTTATGCCGTGGGCCATGCCGGCCACGGTCTGGCCGATGGTGGCCATGCGCTCGGCCATGAGCAGCTCTTTTTCCAGGCGCTTGATCTCCCGGAGATCCTGCAGAAAAGCCACGCTGCCCATGATTCTCCCCTTTTCATACAGAAAAACACCGGTGAACCGCACCGGGATCCGCTCGCCCTGGCTGCTGGTCACGTGGGTTTCAAAATGTTCCAGCTTTTTCTGTTTCTGATGATCATGGCGCTTGGCCTTGTATTTGCGCATCAGGTCCAGGGGAAAAAGGTCTTTGGCTTTTTTCCGGTGCAGGACCTCCTCGGAAGGATATCCCAGGAGGTGTTCGGCCGCGGGATTATAAATGATGACGGTGAATATCCGGTCCGTGGCCACGATCCCTTCTTCCGAAGTCTGAATCAGTTTTTCCAGGAATTTGGACTGCATGCGCAGTTCCTGGGTGACGGTTTTGACCTCCTCTTCCAGGTTTCGGGTATAGGCATCCAGCTTGGCCTGGAGCGCCAGCTTGTTTTCCGCCCGTTTCAGGGCCACGGACAGGTTTTTCGCCCGGGCGGGCTTGTGGGTGAGGTCCGGGGGGCCGTATTTCAGAGAGTCAATGGCGCTGTCGATGTCGCCGTGGCCGGTAGGGATGATCACTTCGGCGGGGTGGGACCGCTCCTGGACCTCCTGCAGCAGGTCCAAGCCGTTCACGCCGGGCATGCGGATGTCGGTAATGACAATATCCGGCAGTTCGCGGTCAAAAACCGCCAGTCCTGCCTCTCCGCTGGCGGCGGTGAATACTTCGTACCCGTCACTTTCCAGGGAAAAGGCCAGCAGCGAGGTGCTGTTCTGTTCATCATCAATTAATAATATTTTCGTTGCCATCGGCTTTTGCGGAAGAAGCGGCAGCCGCCGCACCGGCCGCCGGAAAGGTGATTGTAATGGATGTGCCCGCGTCTATTTTGCTTCTGATATCAATGGTTCCCTCATAATCCTTGATAATGCCGTAACTGATGCTGACGCCCAGGCCGGTCCCCTTGCCGATTTCTTTGGTGGTAAAAAACGGTTCGTAAATTTTTTCCTGTACTTGTTCGCTCATGCCCACCCCCCGGTCAGACACCGTCACCCAGACATCGCCCCGGTCAAAGCCCGTAACGACGGTGATGGATCTGTCCACGGGTTGATCCGGATATTTTTCGGCTTTTTCTTCAATGGCGTCCACGGAATTGGTGATCAGGTTGATGAAGACCTGCTCCAGCCGGTTATGATCCGCCATAATCGGCGGCAGGTTTTCGTTCAGTTCCAGCAACAGGTCAATCCCGTGCTTGTCAAGTTCGTGTTCCAGCACCTTGACGCTCTCCCGGATGGGTGCGTTCAGATCGAGCTGGTGGCGGGTCACGTCGGTCTGCCGGGCAAAGTCGCGCACCCGCCTGATGACTTTCGAGGCCCGGTCCACGTTTTCAATGATGTTGGTGGTCATGGTCTCCAGGTTTGCCGGCGTGATGGCTTCTCCTTTGCGGTGCGTTTTCAGCAGATAATCCGCGCAGATCTGAATGGCATTGAGGGGCTGGTTGATTTCATGAGCCATGCCGGCGGCCATCACCCCCAGGGTGGTCATCTTGCTGGCCTGAACCAGCTGGGCTTCTTTTTCCACGGTCTCTGAAATATCGGTGGTGTTGACGATCAGGATTTCTTTGCCGGCGTATTCGGCTTCGCTGACCACGATGGTGACGTAAAAGAGGTCGCCATTTCTGCGGTAATGCCGTTTTTTGGAAAAAAGGACCGAGTTCTCCCGGGTAATCTCGGCCAGGCCGGTGATGATCTCCTCGTCATCCGGATCTCCCAGGTCCGTAAGGGGCGTTCCCGACAATTCATCCAATTCGTAGCCGTAGACATCCCGGGCCCGCTGATTCATATCGATGATGCGGCGGGACTCCTTGTCAAGAATGAAAATCGGCGTGGGATCATTGTTGAACAGGGTCCGGTATTTTTCTTCGGATCTGATGTACTGTTCCTGCAGCAGGGCGTTTTCCACCGCCACGCCAAGACGGTTGCCGATGAGTTCCAGAACGTCTTTTTCCTGTTGGACAAACCAGACCGGGTGTCTGCTGGTGATATGAATAAGCCCCAGGAGGTTGTTCTCCTTGTCGGTCACCGGCACATATACCAGGGACTGGATGTTTTTTTCCAGAAACGGGCAGGCCATATCCGGGCGCGCGGTTTTTTCATGGATGCTCAGCTGTCCGTCAGCGGCCATTTTGGCGATGACACCGGTCATGCCGGCGCTTTCATCGTCGGAGCAGGCCTGATGACAGGTCCCGTATTTGTACCGCAGCCGGAAGTCCTGCTCTTCGTTTTTCAGAAAAATGCAGATATTGCTGGCCCCGATAAATTCAGAGACCACCGCCAGGGCGTTGTGGAGTCGTTTTTCAAAATCCCCCGGCGCGTTCAGGGCGGTGTAGATTTCCACCAGGGTGGACAGATTCCGGTTGTGGCGCTCCTGCTCCTGGGCGGCCTGCTTGCTTTCCGTAATATCCCAGAACGTTTCGATGGCCCCGATAATACCGCCCTTGCCGTCCTTGATGGGAGCGGCCGTGAACAGGAGCCATTTCCCGGCATCCCCCAGGTTTTCAAAAAAAGATACGGACTGATAGGCGCCTTCAATCAGCCCGGATTTGTCCCAGCCGGTGTCATACAGTTTGCCGATTTCAGTGTGGTCGATCTGGTCCAGGACGATATCCGCCATGGTAGGCCGGGGATGATAATAAAAGGGAGACCATTGCCGGTCAGTACCCACTATCTCGTCGGCCGGCACGTTGGTCAGTTTTTCCATGGCCTTGTTCCAGTGGGTGACAATGTGATTTTTGTCAATGACAAAGGTCGGCGCCGTGCTTCCCTGAACAATCTGGGAAACGGTTTCTTCCTGTTCCCAGAGATGTTTCACCATTTGCCGGGTCCGGCTGGTCCGTTCATCAAGAATCCGGGCAAAGCGTTGGACCAGGTCGTCCAGCAGTTTTTCCGTGTTCACGGACTGCCGACCGGATGCGCCGGCTTCCGCCAGGGCCTGGTCCCGGAAATTCTGAATCATCAGCAGATCCCAAAGTGTCCGGGCGTCGTAATGGTCGATCACCTGGACATGGCCCGGCATCAGCCGGGTGATATCATCGGCCAGCGTGGGATCATTGCTCATTTCTATGACCACCTCCAGGCCCTTGGCCCGGGTAAATTCCCGGTAATCGTCGGTAGCGGGGATACCCAGATCCCGGGCCAGGACAATGCCCGGGGCGTTTTTGTCCTTGTCCGCTACGCCGACAAGCCGCGGTTTTTCCCCGGCGTAATCGCTTTGGAAAAAATAGGTCAAAAACCGGGCGCAGAACTTGCCGGCGCCCACGATCCCAATTTTTTTGTCGAAAAATGACGTTAACATCATTAAAGACTTTGCCGGAAACGGTTTTTGAAAGCTTCCCTGCCCGGGGGAAGCGGTTTTCGCGCGCGGGGGTTCCCCGCCCTTTTATTAAAAGAAGATCAACTGCATGACAACAAATACCGGTACCAGAAAGACCAGGCTGTACTTGAGAATGTACCCGAAAAAACTCGGCATGGGCGTGCCGGCTTCTTCGGCAATGGAGCGCACCATGAAATTGGGCGCGTTGCCGATATACGTGAGGCCCCCGAAAAACACGGCACCGGCGGAAATTGCTTCCAGGAAAACGGCATTTTCCGTCATCAACAGGTCTACTGCCTGGCCGACCGTCATGCCTGGATAAAAACTGCCCAAGGCGGTATTGAAAAAGGTCAGATAGGTGGGGGCGTTGTCCAGCAGCCCGGACAGCAGCCCGGTGACATAGAAGTAGTGGTGAGGGTCTTTGACCGAATTGATCAAGACAGCCAGTTCGCCCCGGGGACCCGCCTTGAGAATCAGCAGGCAGGGCACCATGGTGATGAAAATGCCGATGAAGAGAACGGCCACTTCCACGATGGGAAACCAGGTAAAATCGTTGTCATCGCGGATTTTAAACGGGGTGGTCATCAAAGACAGCACGCCCATCAGAATCAGGGCCCCATCCCTGGCCCACTCCTGAAGACCGCGGTGCACGCCAAGGGTGTTGATGTCGCCCCATTCCAGGATGCCGCTGGCAAGCACCGCCCCCACGACACCGCCCAGAAACAGGAAATTGTGAACACCTTCCAGTCGCAGCGGTTCCTTGGCGTCATCGTCCGGCGGTCCCCCGGGCACTTCCCGGCGGTAAAACCAGGTATCCAGTAGAAAATAAATGATCAGTAACACCACGGCCACGAACAGCATGTGGGGCAGAATGTTGAGCGTCCAGAAAAAGCTGACTCCCTGCAAAAACCCCAGAAACAGCGGGGGGTCGCCCAGCGGCGTCAGGGCGCCGCCGATATTGGCCACCAGAAAGATAAAGAAGACCACCATGAAGGTTCTGCTTTTCCGGTAATCATTGGCGCGGAGAAACGGGCGGATCAGTAACATGGCCGCGCCGGTGGTCCCCATCCAGGAGGCCAGGATGGTGCCGATGAGCAAAAGGGTGGTATTGACCAGCGGGGTGCCGCGCAGGGTCCCGCGGAGCAGAATGCCGCCGGAGATCGTGTACAATGACCACAGCAAAACGATAAACGGTATATAGTCCGCCAGCAGAATATGCAAAATCTGGTGAACGGCCTCTCCGGTATGAATGATGACAAACGGGATCGCCAGGATGGCCGCCCAGCAGGCGGCTACCTTGCCGAAGTGGTGATGCCAGAACTCCGGTGCCAGCAGCGGCAGCAGCGCAATGGACAAGAGCATGCCGGCAAAGGGGATGACGCTCCACAGGGGAAGCATGGGGCCGAGATCGGGATGACGGGCAGACCCGTGCTCCGCCGCGGCGTCATGACCAGGAGCCTTGGCGACGGTCGTTGGTGAGGGCCCCGCGGTATCGGCGGCTGTGAGCAAGGGCCGGTCCTGTGCCCGTGCCTGCACCGGCGGCACAACCGTCAGCAGGGCAAAAATGACCGAAAATCCGGCCAGCAGAATGATTTTCAGCGCGGTCACAGGCTGACCGCCGGCAGAGGTGGTTATGTCTGGTAATTGCATCTGGCGGTGAATATCCTTGGGCCCGGTTTGAAACGGTTCAGGCGCCGAGCGTATCGGCCGGAACCGGTTCGGGTGTAAAAAATCTGCGAAGTGCAAATCCGGTTTCGGCTTCCTGCTCTTCGGTCGCGGGGTACGTCCCGCATGATATTTTTTACAGGTATGTTTATAAAAATATCGAAAAAACAAAAAAAAGTCAATGGTCGGGGGACACCGCCGGGTCGGCAACGATGATGCCGAGACGGTGGTTGACAGCGGCGGAGACAGCGGCGGCCTCGGCGGGAAAGGGAAGAGGGTGGCCGTTGAGGCTGGCGGCCGGCACCATGCCCATCAGGGCGTTGGTCAGAAAAACCGCCGTGGCTGCGGCGCAGTCTGCCAGGGTGACCGGTTTTTCGAAAACGCGCCAGCCCTGGCCGGCCAGGAAGGTCAGCACCGCCTGCTGGGTAACCCCCGGCAGGACCGTGGCCGATACCGGGACGACGAAGGTCTTTCCTTGCAGCAGCAGGAGATTGGCGGTATTGGTTTCCGAAACCGTCTGGTCGGGATTGAGAATAATGGCTTCATCCCCCCCTTGCTGCGCCGCCCATTGACCGGCTTGGTAATAGAATAGGTAATTGAGCGTTTTGTGGGCGGCGGTGGCGATGGTGCGGACCTGGGGACAGGCTACCAGGTCCAGGCCGGGCCTGCCCAGGCGCGCCAGCCGGTGGGTATAAGGGGTTGCCGTGACGATGAGGGTGTGATCCCAGGGCGGCTGCTGCCGGTTGCCGTGGGCGGCCATGATCTTGACGGCCGCCGGATGCCGCTCGAGCCGGTTTTTTTGGAGAACCTGCCGGATAATGGTATCCCAGTCCGGTGCGGGCGCCGGCGTTGTAAACAGGGCCGCCCAGGAGGTACGGAATCGTTCCAGGTGCTCGGTCAGCAGGCGGGGGTGGCCGTCATCCGCCCGGATGGTTTCAAACAGGCCGGCCCCGTATTGGAATCCCGGTGAGCCGGCCGGCACCGCGGCTTGGTCGGCCGGCCGCAGGCGGCCGTTGAACCAGACCCAGGGGCCGGCGGCAGCGGCAGACGGGTCGGGCTTCATTAGGGAGAGCAGGGTGTCGGCCTTGGCCAGGGTTTCGGCGAACTCGTCAGCCGGCTGGGAATCATAGACGATGCCGCCGCCGGCCGCATAGACCAGGCGACCATTGCAGAGGGTGGCCGTGCGAATGGCGATGGACAGGTCCATGGTGTCATGGAAACTGATATACCCGATGGACCCGGTATAGATATGTCGGCGGCAGGGTTCCAGTTCGTCGGTGATCTCCATGGCCCGGATCTTGGGACAGCCAGTAATGGAACCCCCGGGAAAGGCCGCCCCCAGGATATCGGCCGCATCCCGGCCGGGGGCGAGCTCCCCTTCCACGATGGAAACCAGGTGAAATACGTTGTGGTAGGCCTCCAGGCGTTTGTGTTCGGTCACCCGCACGGAGCCGCCGCGGCAGATCCGGCCCAGGTCGTTGCGCAGCAGGTCCACGATCATGGACAGTTCCGCCTCGTCCTTGGCGCTGGCGGCCAGGGCCGCGCGATTGGCCCGGTCTTCTTCGATGGTTCTGCCCCGGGGCCGGGTTCCCTTGATGGGCCGGGTTTCCAGCCGTTTTCCTTCCTGCTTGACGAACCGTTCCGGAGAGGTGGAAATGATGTGGTGGTCGCCGGCATGGATAAAGGCGAAAAACGGGGCCGGATTTTTTTCCAGCAGGCAGGTGAACAGGTCAAAGGGCCGGCCGGTATAGTCGGCCGCAAAGCGCTGGGACAGGTTGACCTGGTAAACATCGCCGACGGCGATATAGTCAATAATGTTCTGGACGGCCGCCTCATAATCGGCCCGGGTAAAATTGGAACAAAAGCCGGTGCCGCCGGCCAGCGGCCGGGCTGCCGGGGGCGGGCCCTGGCAACGGTCCGCCAGCCGTTGGTAGGTTTCCGCCGCCGGCTGATCCTCGAATTCCGGTACACAGGCCGTGGTCTGGCCGGACCGGCGCTCGTGGACCACGATCAGCCGCGGCATTGTCAGGTAGAGGTCGGGCAGATCCAGGTCGTCAACCACGGTGTCGGGCAGTTTTTCCAGCCCGTTTTTGAGATCATAGGCAAAATAGCCGAACAGGCCGGCGCTTACCGGCAGGTGGGGGGCCGGATCTGCGAGGCGGCCGGCCGCCAGGAGTTTTTTAAGGGCTTCCAGGGGCGGGATGTCCAGGGAGGTGCGACCGTTCGCCGCATCAAGCCGGGCCGTACCATGTCTGGCCGTCAAAGTCAGCCGGGGCCAGGCCGCCAGGATATGGCGGCGGGCGCAGTCCAGGTCACCGCCGCTGGCCAGCAGGACGGTGCCGGGTTCGTGCGCGAAACGGCCGGCAAAATCGAAAAACGACTCTTCCAGAAAGAGGGTTCTCTTTGATACGCCGCGGGCGGCGGCCAGTTTTTTTAAATCATTGTGGTTCATGCAATCCTCCTGCGGCCAGAAAATTTTCCGCCAGCTGCCGGCCGTGTTCGGTGAGAAAACTTTCCGGGTGGAACTGCACCCCGTAGATCGGATGCTGGCGGTGTTGCAGCCCCATGACGATCTCTTCTTCGTTCCAGGCGGTTACCGCCAGGCGATGGTCTATACGGCGGGCAATCAGGGAATGGTACCGGGCGGCGGTAAAGGGAGAGGGCAGACCGGCAAAAAGATTTTTCCCGGTATGATAGATGGCGTCGGTTTTGCCGTGGGTCGGCCGGGGCGCCCGCTCGGTGGCGCCGCCAAAGGCTTCGTTAAGGCACTGCATGCCCAGGCAGACGCCCAGCAGGGGAATGGCCGGGCCGAGTTCCGTGATGGCCGCGATGGAGATCCCGGCCGCGGCCGGGGTTTTCGGACCGGGGCTGATGACGAGGTAATCCGGCTGTCCGGCCCGGAGGCCGGCCAGAGTGATGCGGTCGTTGCGAAAGACGGTAATGTCCAGGTCAAACAAGGAAAACAACTGCACCAGGTTATAGGTGAAGGAGTCGTAGTTGTCGATCATGAACAGTTTTTTTTTCATCGCCTGTTTCCCATAAAAAAAGCCACCACAGACCCGAGAGTCTGGGTGGCTGGCGCCTATTACATAACTCTTTTTATCGCCCGGATAGAGTGATTTCCAATTTTACCGCATCTACTACCTCGGATAAAGCCCCGCATAGTTTACTATAGCGGGCTTAGTCTTTATTGTATCTGCGGCAAACTTGAAAAATGCTCCATTCAGGTATTGATTATATCTTTTGAGCAATGATTGCTATCATATCCGGCCGGTCCGGACAATCATTATTTTTTGCGGTTCTTTTTCTTTTTCGCCAGGGCCAGATCGAGCACTTCCATCATGGTGGCCGCCGGCCGGAAGGTCAGGTCTTTCTTGACCCGGTCGGGAATGTCCTCGATGTCTTTTTCGTTGGTGACCGGCAGAATCACTTCCCGGATGCCGGCGCGGTGGGCGGCGATCACTTTTTCCTTGATACCGCCCACGGGCATGACCTTGCCCCGCAGGGTGATTTCCCCGGTCATGGCCAGCCGGTTTTTTACGGGGCGGCCGGTCAGCAGGGAGACCAGGGCGGTCAGGATGGTCACCCCGGCCGAGGGGCCGTCCTTGGGAATGGCGCCCGAGGGGACATGGATATGAAAATCCGTTGTTTCGTAAAAATCTTCGGCAATATCGTATTTTTGCGCGTTGGCCCGGATAAAGCTCAGGGCGGCGTTGGCCGATTCCTTCATGACATCCCCCAGCTGGCCGGTCAGGGTCAGGTTGCCCTTGCCCTTCATGGAGGTGGCCTCGACAAAGAGCAGTTCTCCGCCCACCGGCGTCCAGGCCAGCCCCATGACCACCCCCGGGGCCAGGGCCCGTTCCCCGATCTCGGAGGTGTACCGGACCGGGCCGAGGTACTCTTTTAAGTCTGCGATGCGGATGGAGGGGGAGACCTTTTTGCCTTCGGCGATCTTGGCGGCCACCCCCCGGCAGATGGTGCCGATTTCCCGTTCGGCGTTGCGCAGCCCCGCCTCCCGCGTGTAATCGCTGATAATATGCCGGATGGCGCCCTTGGTAAAAGAGATCTGGCGGGCGGTCAGGCCGTTCTCCCGGCGCTGGCGAGGGATCAGGTACTGGGTGGCGATCTTGATTTTTTCCTCCAGGGAATACCCCCGCAGCTCGATGATCTCCATGCGGTCCCGCAAGGCCGGCGGAATGGTATCGGTGATATTGGCGGTGCCGATGAACATGACCCTGGACAGATCAAAGGCCACGTCCAGGTAGTGGTCGGCAAAGGAGTAATTCTGTTCCGGATCCAGGACCTCCAGCAGGGCCGAGGAGGGGTCGCCCTTGAAATCCGCGCCCACCTTGTCGATTTCATCCAGCATGAAGACGGGATTGTTGGCCCCGGCCTTGCGGATTTCCTGGATGATGCGTCCCGGCAGGGCGCCCACATAGGTGCGGCGGTGGCCCCGGATCTCGGCCTCGTCCCGGATGCCGCCCAGGGAAATGCGCACAAACGGGCGGTTCAGGGAATTGGCGATGGACCGGCCCAGGGATGTTTTTCCCGTGCCCGGGGGGCCGGCGAAACAGAGGATGGGACCCTTGGACTGGGGGTTGAGCTTGCGCACGGCCAGGTATTCCAGGATTCGCTTCTTGGGTTTGGCCAGGCCGTAATGGTCCTTGTTGAGAATCTTGCGGGCGGCGGAGATGTCCAGTTTTTCCGGGGAACTTTCGTCCCAGGGAAGTTCCGTCAGCCAGTCCAGGTAGGTGGAAGAGACAGTATATTCCGAGGAAGAAGGGTGCATGCGGGCAAAACGATCCAGTTCCCGCATGGCGGCCTTGTAAGCCTCTTCGGGCATGTTTTTCTCTTCGATCTTGGCCCGGTACTCTTCCACCTCCATCTTGGTGCCGTCGGTGTCGCCCAACTCTTCCTGGATGGCTTTTAACTGCTTGCGCAGATAAAACTCCTTCTGCTGCTGGTTCATGTCCTCCTTGACCTGGGACTGGATCTTGTCGCCCAGCTTGAGGATCTCCATTTGGTGGTTGGCCAGCTTGGTGATTTTTTTGAGACGTTCCTTGGGGTCCAGGGTGGCCAGGATGTCCTGTTTTTCTTCCAGCGAACTGTTGATGGTTGAGGCGACCATGTCGGCCAGGGTGCCCGGTTCTTCTACCGTGGTGGACAGCCCCCCCAGTTCGTTGGGAATACCCGGCGAAATTTGCACGATTTCCTGGAATATCTTGGCCAGGTTGGCCATCATCCCTTGGGTTTCCTTGTCTTTTACCGGGGGCTCGCTGATCTGTTCAAAGGTCGCTTCCATGTAAAATCTGGTTTTGAATATTTTTTTAACGCGAAACCGGTTCAGGCCCTGGATCAT
>CAYTQK010000100.1:0-10644 GCA_964439745.1 uncultured Desulfobacterales bacterium | reverse complement strand
CCAGCACTCGCCCGGGCGGACGGTCCAGTTGATCTTGTCAAAGATGACCGCTTCACCATAGGCCACCCGGACATTTTTCATGGCCACCAGCACGGAAAATTTCTTCTGCTCCCGGCGTTCCATCAGTCGCCGGAGCTGGCCGGCTTCAAGTGACGTGGTGTTTGGATTGTCTTGCCGGGGCGGCCAAAAATGGTTTATGTTACATCATCCCGTACTCTTTAAGCTTCAGGTGTAGGGTCCGTCGGGAGATACCCAGCCGGCGGGCGGTTTCGCTTTTGTTATTGCCGGTCTTTTCGATCATTTTCAGGATGGCCAGTTTTTCCACTTCGTGCAGCGTCTGGTCCCCCGGAGCGGCCACTCCGGTCTCATCATCCCCGGCCGGGCGGCCCGCGGCGTCCTGTTCCAGCTGGATTTCACCGGCGCCGATATACTCGCCCCGCGCCAGGATAACCCCCCGTTCCACGGCATTCATCAATTCCCGGACATTGCCCGGCCAGCCATGATGGATCAGTTTATCCATGGCTTCGGGGGTGAAGCCCTTGAGGTAGCGATGGTTTTTTTCCGCGAATTGTGCCAGAAAATGTCGCGCCAGCAGGGGCACGTCACCGGTGCGCTCCCGCAGGGGCGGCACCCGGAGGGTGATGACATTGAGCCGGTAATAGAGGTCCTCCCGGAAGTCTCCCTGTTCGATCAGCTCGACCAGGTTGCGGTTGGTGGCCGTGATGATGCGGGTATCCGTCCGGATTGAACGCTCTCCTCCCACCGGGGTGAACTCCCTTTCCTGGAGAACCCGCAGCAGCTTGACCTGCATGGCCGTGGAGGTCTCGCTGATCTCGTCCAGCAGGATGCTGCCCTGGTCGGCCAGCTGGAACTTTCCTTCCTTGCGGCGGTTGGCGCCGGTAAAGGCACCTTTTTCATGGCCGAACAGTTCCGATTCCAGCAGGGTTTCGGCAATGGCGGCGCAGTTGATCTTGATAAAGGGTCCGTCCTTGCGGCGGCTGTTGTTGTGAATGGCCGCGGCCACCAGTTCCTTGCCGGTGCCCGACTCGCCCTGGATCAGGACGGTGGCGTCGGTATCGGCCACCTGGGAGATCGTCTGCAGCAGGCGCTGCATGGTTTTGTGCCGGCCGATGATATTGCCGGCATCGAAATTTTCGTCCAGGGCCGCTTTCAGGCGGACGTTTTCCTTTTCCAGCCGGGTGTGTTCCAGGGAGTTCCGGATGGTGATCCGCAGCTTGTCAAAGTCAAAAGGCTT
The DNA here is from genome assembly GCA_964439745.1 of uncultured Desulfobacterales bacterium. Classification (GTDB taxonomy): domain Bacteria; phylum Desulfobacterota; class Desulfobacteria; order Desulfobacterales; family Desulfosudaceae; genus CAYTQK01. The sequence goes on along the minus strand of CAYTQK010000100.1, from coordinate 9,389 downwards.
GGTCAGGTAATCATAGGCACCGTTTTTCAGGGCATCCACGGCGTTGTCCACCGAGGAATAGGCTGTCATGATGATGATGGGAATGGCCGGGTTGATGGCCTTGATCTCCCGCAGCGCCTCCAGCCCGGAGACATGGACCATGCGAACATCCATGAGGATGAGGTCATAGGGTTTCTCCGTCACCAGCGCCACCGCCGTCCGTCCGTCGTCGGCCTCCTCCGGAGCATATCCCCACCGGGTCAGCAGGGTTTTGAGCATATCGCGGTGGGAGGGATCATCATCAACAATCAGAATGGTGCTTTTCGTTTTATTCATGTCTCTTCCTGTTTTCGTATGGCAGTGTCAGGGCTATCAGCGTGCCGTGGCCGGGCTGGCTGTCCACCCTGATCCGGCCCTCATGGGCCTGGACGATATTTCGCACCACGGCCAGGCCCAGGCCGGTGCCGGACTGCTTGGTGGTAAAATAGGGTTCGAAAATTTCCTGCTGGTTGGCCGGTTCAATACCTTCGCCGGTGTCGGCCACCTCGATGATGGCGGCGGCGCCCGCCGGATCCGGGAACAGCCGCAGGGTCAGGGTTCCGCCCTTTTGCATGGCCTGCACCGCGTTGAGACAGAGATTGAGCAGCACCTGCCGGAGCTTGTCCGCGTCGGCGGACACCGCCGGCGTATCCGGGTCCAGTTCGGTCGTTACGGTGATATTGTGGAGATCGGTTTCATGGGTGACCAGCTGGAGGCTGTCCCGTATAACCGTGGACAGGTCGACCGGTTTCCGGGTCAGGTTGATCGGCCGGGCCAGTTCGCCCATGTCACTGACCACCCGGTTGAGACGGTCGGCCTCGCGGGTAATCATGTCGGCGATGCGGTAGTTTTCCGTGGATTTGTCGAACACTTCTTTTAACACCACGGCGTATCCTTTCAGGGCGCTGAGGGGGTTGCGGATTTCATGGGCCACTCCGGCTGCCAGGCGGCCGATGGCCGCGAATCGCCGGTTGGATTCCATTTCGGTACGCAGGCGGTCCAGTTCGGTCTTGTCCCGGATGAGGATCATGCCGCCCATGGGGGCGCCCTCACTGTCATAGAGAGGACTGGCGATGACCTCCAGGACCATGGGGTGGCCGGCCCGGACCTCCAGGCGGATTTCTTTTTCAAGAGGGGATGTTTTGGTGACGATGATCTGCCAGAGCTGGCCGACTTCGGCCGGCAGCCAGGCGGAAATTTCTTCCGGCGGGACGGCGGTGGGGATATCAAAAATAGTACGGGTGACCGGGTTGACCGAAACCACCCGGCCGTGCGTATCCATGGCGATCATGCCCACCGGCATGTTGGCCACCAGGTTATCGGAAAAGATTTTCATCCGGGACAGGGAGGAACGGGCCGCGGTATAGCGTTGGACCAGGAAGACCAGGATCACTCCGCTGAAACCGATCAGGGCCAGGATCACTCCCATGACGATGCTGTGCTGGATATCATTCTGATAGGCCTGTTCAATGGGGGTCATGTCCAGCCCCACGACAATGACGGTATCCCGGTAAAGATCGGCCAGACGCCGGCCGTGCATCTGGTAATGCCTGGCCATGCGGCCGGGCAGGGGAGGGCGGCGCAGCTGCCGGACCGGCGTAAACGCCTTATATACCTCGAACACGTTCGGCCCCGGATCGTTTTCCTTAATGCGCCAGTGAATCCGCTCAGAAGCCAGCACTTCGGCCAGGTCCAGGTTATGGTCGTATTGCCGGTTGGTTTCGTTTTCCCGGGAATCGACCAGGATGGTGCCGTCACGCTTGACGACGAACAGGTAAACAATATCCGGCAGGGCACTGGTTTCCCGGAGCAGGTTTTTCATGGCAGTCCGGTTCCAGTCCATATGGGTCATACCGGTATAGGTACCGGCTTCAAAGGTCCGGATCAAGGCGGTGCTTTTTTCCAGCAGCAGTGCAATGCTCTGGTTTTTCTGCCGGTGAATCCGGTCGAGGGTCATGTAGGTGAAAATGGGAAACAGGACCAGGACGCTCCCGATCAGAATCAGGGGCGGAATACCAGTGGAAGATAAGATTTTTTTCATGGCGGCGGTACCATCTCCCGGCATTGTGTTTTTTGTAAGGGGATGCAATGGAGATACCAGCTACGCTAACAGATGCAAAGAAATTTGTAAATTCAGGGCCGTCATCACCGGAAAAAGCCGGCCGGGCCGGGGTCACCGGGTTTTCGTCCATGTCTCGGCAAAGAACAGGCCGCAGCAAGGAGGTTATGCCAGGATCCAGCCGGGACGGCAGGACACAAACTGACTAATTTTTAACCGGGGGACCGGCTAAAACTGAGCCACTCTTGTTTTGTCAGAATGGGAGGGAATGGCTGGTTTTTTGGTTTTTTAAATAATATCAATAGTTTTTCTGTTTGGCACGATTGTTGATTAAGATAATCTGCAAACAGCGCAAAAAAGCGCTTCACATAAAACGCAATAACAAAAGGAGAGGAAAATGAACAAAAATCATCCCGGAAAAACGATACTGACGGTTATGGTCGTTCTGATTACCGGTGTTTTCGCGGTGCAGGCCTTTGCCCACATGGGTGGACATCATCGGGGAGGGGGCGGCTTCGGACATCATGGCGCTTATGGCAACCAGCCGGGATGCGGCCCGTATGGCAGCGGTCCGGCCTGGAACAAGCTGGCCGGCGAGGAGCGGGAACAATTCCTGCAGGAAAGGGAAAAGTTTTTTGCCGCCACCCAGGAACTGCGAAATCAGTACCAGGCAAAGCGACTGGCCCTGAGCAATGAATACGCCCGCGAAAAAACCGATCCGGCCAGAATCCGGGCCCTGGAAAAAGAACTCTTTGAGATCTCCGCCAAGCTGGACAAGGCCCGCTTTGAGCACCGCCTTACCATGCAGGAGAAGTTCGGTGATAATGCCGCCGGCTTTTCCCGGAAGGGATATAAGCCAGGTTATGGTCGGGGCGGTTGCTTCTAACACCTCTGGGCGGGACCGATCTGGCCGGTCCCGCCTTCTCCCTGCCCGTCTCCAGGCCACCGTGGTCAATGCCGGCGGGGCCTAAAAAGGAGATCTTGTTCTGGTCAGCGCCAGTTTAGGACGGATTCTGCAAGGAGCGGCTCTGATGTGCCTTCGGCCGGTAGCCGCTGTACTGCTGGGCACGGTTCTGGGGCACAATTTCCATGGCTTTCTGCCGGGTGATCAAACCCTGGCCGCGGTCCTGGGCGGTCTGTTCGGAGCCGTGCTCGGCCTGCTCGGGGTCAAGAAGATGCTCGCGCGCTGGAACTTTCATAACCGGCTGACCCCGGTCATCCGCCGTATCCTGGTTCCCGCTTCTTTCCAGTCATAGCAGGGGCCGGGGCATTTTTGTCCCTTCTTGGTTCCATCCGCCCTTCTTATTATCCTTTCGTAACTATTCATTTAATTTGCCGGAATGGGTCTTTTTTTGCTTATTGGGCCCATCTTTACTTTTTTGTAAGCGAATTTCCTCAGACATTATTTCCCGTTTTTACTGGGAATATATGGTTCCAAAGAGCGTCGTTCCGGCGGCATGATACTTGCTGCGTTACCCTTTTTCCAGTTGATATGCCGCTGTTGATCGGACCGGAAATGAGAAAAAGGGTAGTGGCCGTGTTTGACGAGGGCCAGCGGGATTACACAAAGAGGAGAAGGATATGCATTGTGTCACAGTGGATCAAGAGATCAATCGGCTCTGGCTGACCCTGGGAAAAGTGGAGTCGCCCGATGAGATCGCGCAGGTCATGGGAAAGATTATCGTGGCGTGCCGCGAGCTGCGGCCAGGATTTACTTGCCTGACTGACCTGCGCCAGTATGAATTGGTGGATGCATCCCAGGAATTGTTCATTCGGCAGATGCAGCAATATCTGGTTAAAGCCGGCCTGGGAAAAGTCGTTCGGGTGGTCAAGAAGTTCAAGGCCTTGGGGCATATTCAGTTTGACCTGTCGTCCATGGAAGTGGGGTATCACGCCCATCACGTATACAGTATTCAAGAGGCGGTAGCCCTGCTGGATGAAATTTTCCTGGATGAGTGGTTCGAAGAAGAGGCCTGAGGTTGCGATGGTGATGGTCCTGTCATGGTTCGCGCCGGGTTCTGTATTCTGCCGGGGCTTGCTGAATATCAGGCAGCATCTGCCGGAAACAGATCCGGCCGGCCGCCATCTCGCCCAGAATTTCGGAGTCGGACTCCCGGATGCCGGCGCCGTGGATGGTAAGGGTGATTTTGCCGTCGGTGACATCCTTCACGGCGAGGGCCAGCTTGCCCAGCATGACATTCAGCCAGGGCCTTACCGGCGGCGCCAGGATGGCGATGGTCGGGTCGAACCGCTTTCCGGTGGGAACGGCGAGCCAGCGGCTTGCCGGACAATTCTTCTGATTTCCTGCCAGGTCAGCTGAGGAACACAAGACCGGCCAGCAGAAACGCCCCAAGCAGCAGACCATACCACAGTTTTTTGGTGTGATTCGCGAACATGCACGGTTTCCTTTACCGCTGTAATTTCTTCCGCCTTTGCTCAGCGGCCTTTGAAGCGCGGTTCCCGTTTTTCCAGAAAAGCGCCGAATCCTTCGATGATATCTTCTGTCTTGCGGCACATTTCCAGGACATAGCATTCATAATCCAGGGCCTGCGCCAGATCCCAGCGGTGAAAATTTTGCAGCCCGCGCTTGGCAAAGGCGATGGGTATGGGCGCGTTGCCGGCGATTGTAGCGGCCATTTCCCGGGCAGCCGCGGGCAAATCCGCCTGGGGCACCACCTGGTTGACCAGGCCCAGTTCCAGGGCTTTTTCGGCATCAACGATTTCTCCGCTGAAAATCAGTTCCGCGGCCTTGGCGTATCCGACCAGCCGGGGCAGAAAATAGATACCGCCCCAGTCGGGATGAACCCCTCGCCGGGTGAACACCTGGGCGAACCGGGCCTGGTCACCGGCGATACGAATGTCGCAAGCTAGGGCGAGGTTGCAGCCGCCGCCGGCGGCTATTCCGTTTACCGCTGCGATGACCGGCTTTTCCATGCAGTTGATGGCCAGGACCGCCTCGCACATGGCCGGTCGCCGGCTGGAGACGGCTTCTTCCAGAGCCTTGGTCTCCCCCTCGGCAAATTCTTGCACGTCACCGCCGGTGCAGAACCATTTCGCCGTGCCGGTGATGACCACTACCCGCACCGCCTCATCCCCGGCCGCCGCCTGCAATGCCTGCACAATCTGCTGGCGCATGTAGCCGCCAAAGGCGTTGTATCGTTCGGGTCGGTTCAGGGTGATCCAGGCGACATGATCTTTTGTTTGGGTAAGAATATAATTATCACTCATAGGCCTCCTCGACGGCGAATCCTGTTGCCAGGCGGCCGGCAATCGCGGCCGCGCCGGTTACAATTTCATCCAGTATTTCCGCCACCCCGGTAATCGTTCCGACCAGGCCGGCCGCCTGCCCGCAGGGCATGACCGCGGTTTCGGCCGTGCCGCCGGCCTGCACATAGGTGGCGTCTCCCTTGGAAACCATCTGCCGGTCCGCCTCGGCCTGGTCCATGCCCGCCACCAGGGCGGTGACCGCATTGCGCAGCACCCGGATGGGCATGGCCTCTTGGCCCAGCAGCAGGGTGGAGTCGCATTCGGCCGCGGCCACCTTATCCTTGAAAAAGTCCGGTACCGGCGCCTGCACGGTGGCCACAAAACGGGTGCCGATTTCGACTCCTTCGGCCCCCAGGGCCAGGGCGGCCACCATCCCCCGGGCATCAGCGATGCCGCCGGCAGCGATGACCGGCACGGAGAGGGCGTCCACCAGCTGGGGGACCAGGCACATGGTGGTGATTTTTTCCCGCCCGACATGTCCGCCGGCCTCGAATCCCATGGCGATGACGGCGTCGACGCCGGCGGCCTGTGCTTTTCTGCCCATGGACACGGTGGAAACCTTGTGCGCCACCCGCAGCCCGGCCTGCCCGGCCCGTTCCATGATTGTGGCCGGGTTGCCGGCCGAGGTGGTGATCGTCTCAATGCCCATGTCAATGGCGGTCTCCAGCATTTCGGCGGCATTGGGCCGGTACACGGGGATGTTCACGCCCACCGGCCGGTCGGTCAGGCTTCGGGCGGTTTCAATTTCCCGCCGCAGGGCATCCTGGTTCAGCCCGGAAGCGGCGATCTGGCCGAAGCCTCCGGCTGCGGATACCGCCCCGGCCATGGCGCCCAGGGTGATCTGCCGCATGGGACCCAGGGCGATGGGGTAGGCGGTGCCAAAAATTTCGTTCACCCGGCTGGGTATCTGTTTCATGGGAAACCTTTCTGGGGCCGGCTTGGCAGCCACGCCCGGGTTACAAGGGGATGTTGCCGTGCCGCTTGTGCGGGCGGGGTCTTGTTTTGGTGGCCAGCATGGCCAGGGCCCGGATGACGTAGCTGCGGGTCTCTGCCGGGGTGATGACATCCTCCACGTTGATATTGGAGGAAATGTCGTAAATGGGGTTGGCATAGGATTCCCGGTACTCCTTGAGCTTTTCCTCCAGAAAGCCTTCTTCCCCGGCCCGCTCATGATTGCCGAACAGCAGCATGACCGATTGCTCGGCGCCCAGGATGCCGGTTTCCATGGTGGGCCAGTACAGGACCAGGTCGGTACTCAGTCCCGGCAGGATGCCCATGCCCAGGTTTCCCCCGCCGTAGGCCTTGCGTAAGGCGATGGCAATGCGCGGGACGGTGGCTTCACACAGGGCATAGAGCACTTTGGCTCCGTGCCGGATGATACCGGTGTGTTCCTGGACCGAGCCGGGCATGTAGGCCGGGGTATCGGCCAGGATCAGCAGGGGGATATTAAAGGCGTCACAGAACCGGATAAACCGGGCCTGTTTGTCGGAACTGTCCACTGTCAGTGAGCCCGCCATGACCATGGGCTGGTTGGCCACGATCCCCACGGTCTTGCCGTCCAGGCGCCCGAAGCCGGTGATCATTTCTGCGGCAAACTCCTTTTTAACTTCCATGAAGTCGTGGTTATCGACAATGGTGTCGATAATCCCGTGCATGTCATAGGGCTGGTTGGGCTGGGCCGGCATGATCTCGTTCAACTCGGGGCAGGCCCGGTGGGGATCATCACCGGCCTGATAGACCGGCGGCGCTTCATGGCAGTTGGCCGGAAGAAAGCTGAGCAGGCGCCGCATTTCCGATAAACAGAGGCGCTCATCAGCGCAGCGGAAATCGCACGAGCCGGTTTTCTGTGCATGTATTTTGGCGCCGCCCAGGTCTTCAAAGCTGATCTCCTCACCGGTGACCATCTTGACCACCATGGGGCCGGTGATGAACATCTGGCTGATCCCGTCTACCATGAAAATAAAATCATTCAGGGCCGGCGAATACACCGAGATGCCGGCACAGGTGCCGAGAATGCCCGATAATTGCGGAATGGCACCCGAGGCCTGGGTGTTGGGATAAAAGATGGCGCCGCCGTGTTTATCGGAAATATTGGAAAAGATGGAACGATGATTGGCCCCCAGCCATTCCAACTCCGAGGCGCTGGGCAGGCGAGCGCCGGGAGAATCATGAAGGCCGATCAGGGGAACCTGCATTTGCAGGGCTCGTTCCGCGGCGCGATACATCTTGTACCCGTGCTCCACCCCGATAGATCCCCCGCGCACAGTGCGGTCCTGGGAATAGACAAACACCGGCCGTCCGTTGATGGTGGCGCTGCCGCAGACCAGGCCATCGCCGGGCATGCCCACGGCGTGTCCCGCCAGCATGTTGATTTCAAAAAAACTGTTCTCGTCCAGCAGCAGATCCAGCCGTTCCCGGGCGGTCAGTTTACCGGCGGCGTGCTGTTTTTCGATTTTCTCGGGTCCGCCGCCCGCTCTGACTTGTTCCCGGACCTGCGTCAGTTCGGCCAATCGTTTTGCCAGGTGTTCTTCCACGATACTCTCCTTAATCTCTTATGAACCGAATAAACGCATATTTCCGGATGATTTCAGTTCTGCGCGAATTGTTCCTTGAGCGCCGCTTTTTTCACCTTCATGGTGGCGGTCATGGGCAGGTCGTCGATAATTTCCAGGTGCGCCGGATACTTGTAGCGGGCCACCTTGTCTTTGAGGAAATCATGCATCTCTTTCTTGGTGAGGGTGCTGCCGTCTTCCAGCACCACGCAGGCCAGGCCCACTTCTCCCCATTTCCTGTCAGGAATGCCGATAATGGCCACATTGTTGATTTTGGGATGCCCCAGCAGCACTTTTTCGATTTCTGCGGGATAGACATTTTCGCCGCCGCTGCGATACATGTCCTTGGCCCGGTCGACGATATAAAAAAATCCTTCCTCGTCCATGTATCCCAGGTCGCCGGTATCCAGCACGCCGTTGACGATGGCCCGGGCGGTCTCGTCGGGTTTATTCCAGTAGCCGCTCATGACGGTCGGCCCCTTGGCCACAATAGACCCGATTTCTCCGGTTGGCAGCCGCGCCCCGGAGGGGTCGGCAATCCAGATATCGGTAAAAAAACCGGGTTTGCCGATGGAACCCATTTTCCGTTTAATGTCCGCCTGGGGCACCACCATCATGGCCGAATTCTCCGTCTGGCCGAAGCCCTGCTGCAGGTACAGGCCCCGTTTGGCCAGTTCCTCGAACAGAACCGGCGGGGTGCGTTCGCCGCCGCCGACCACGCAGCGGACGCTGCTGACATCGATCTCATCCAGTTTGCCGGTTTCCAGGATCAGTCGCCACATGGTGGTCAGGGCGAAAACAATGGTGCCGCGATACCGCTGAATATCTTCGGCAAACTCATTGGCGTCAAACCCCCGCCGCATGACGATGGTCAGGCCGGCGGACAGGCCCGGCGTGGTCACGATGAACAGCCCCCCGGAATGAAACAGGGGCATCTGGGCGATCAGCACGTCCTCCGAGGTGCAGTTGGTGTAATAGCCTACCTGGGCGTTCTTATAAAAGGTCTGCTCATGGGACAATACAGCTCCCTTGGGATTACCGGTGACGCCGGAGGTGTAGACGATGCTCAAGGGATCGGAGAGCAGCACCGGTTCTTCCAGCACGGGTTCGACCTCGCTCTGATCCCGGACCATCTCTGGAAAGGCGGCCGCCCATTGGGGACAGTCCGGCAGGGTAAAGCCCGGCAGTTCCGGGCTGCCGCTTTTTAAAAAAACGAACTTGTCCTCGTCGACGTTGAGGCTGGCCCGGATCAGGTCGATGCTGCCCAGAAAGGAGTCGTGAAATGCCAGCATCCTGGCACCGCAGTCATTGATCTGGTATTCCAGCTCCGGGCCGACCATGCGCCAGTTGAGCGGCACGAAGATGACGCCCAGCTTGGCGGCTGCGAAATACAGCTCCAGAAATTCAAGGCAGTTGAGCATGACGACGCAGATGCGATCGCCTTTCTTGATGCCTTTCTGCAGCAGCATGTGAGCGCACCGATTGACCCCCTC
>CAYTQK010000099.1:0-10723 GCA_964439745.1 uncultured Desulfobacterales bacterium | reverse complement strand
GGGTAATGGGCAGAAGAGTCAAGAGTAGACTTGACCCCTTTGCGACCCCTTTGCCCCTTTGTCCGGGGTGTCATGACACCCCGGAGGCCCGGCCTGGATGCCGGATTCCTTTATGAATAATGTCAGGGTTGTGGAGTTAAAGTGGCTTGGGATAGGGAAGAAGGTTCAGCTTTTCGATGAATCGGAAGTCACGCTGATTTTTTGAAACAAAAGGGAGTTGACTGGTTAGTGAGGTTGCGGCAATCAGTGCATCCGGGATGAGTAGGCCGTGACTCAAACGATAGGTTCTCAACAATTCTGTTGCTGTATCAGAAATCTGTTCATTTACATGGAGAATGTGAAAGTTTTCCAGGAAAAGCGCAAGACATTTTAATTCATTATTGTTTTCACATCCGACAATCAGTTCCATTTGAGTGATGCTGCTTATTGCCAACGGGGAGTTATTTGCCAATTGTTCCAGGCACTCCAATGCATCCTCAACATTGCGGCCAGCATCAATCAGAATATCGGTATCTACAATAATCATGGTCAGGAATTTACATCCCAGTCATTCTTTCTGAGATCACGTACCCATTGCGTGCTGTTACTCATATCTTTTCGGTTTTTCCAGATACCGATGAAAGGAGAATCAATTATTCTGCCTTTGCAAATTTTGGTTGTTTGTTGCGGTTTTAGATAACGAAATTTTAAAAAATCCACAAAATCAGATACTTGTTGCTGGGCTTCCGGAGGAAGGTTTAATATGTCATTATATATTTTATTTTCTTCCATGTGACCACCCCCATATTATATCGTTCATAATCTTTAACTATAATTATTAAGAATCATATCAGGTATGTCAAAGGGTTTCGTTACAATTCCGGACAATTTCAGAATTCCGTGGAATTCGCTCTCTTTTGACATTTCCGGCCGGTTCTGATATAAATATGAAAAATTAACCCGAATTTGTCTCTACCAATCTCACCGGTCCGCTCCGCGGCAAAGGTCGAAGGGTCGCGATCAACCGGGTCCTTCAAGGGGCAATCGCCGGAAGTCGCCCAGGAACAATACGTTATGTCCTCCAGAAAAAGTTCATCAGATGACGGCAGTGTAAAGGGTTTGCTGGCTGAAGTTTATCGGCGCCGGGAGCAGCGGGCCAAGGGGTACCGGGAACGGGCGCTCAAACTTTTCCCGCCGGTCTGCGCCCATTGCGGCCGTGAGTTTTCCGGTCGACGGCTGCGCGAATTGACCGTTCATCACAAGGATCATAACCACGACAACAATCCGTCCGACGGCAGCAACTGGGAGCTGCTCTGTCTTTATTGACATGAAAACGAGCACGCCCGGGGGGCCGTGGCTGATGCGTACGACCCATCCGGTGAGCCCGACCGGGAGCGGCGATCTGATTTCGACAACAAGCCCCTGGCCGGGTTGGGGGATTTGCTGAAACTGAAAAAGAAAGATTGATCGCGAATTACGGCGAATTCCAGGGCCAGTATATCTATTTATCTTTGTTGACACCGACGGCAGCTTGCGATTTCTCTTTTCCCTGACCAGGACCGTCAGCGTCGTGGCGGCAGCGAGGCCCACCATATCGTCCAGCAGGGCAGCAGGCGTCAGCAGCCCTTCTAGTTGATATAAATAGAAGCGATGTCGAGCAGGCGGTCCGGCCATTGGCGGATGAGGGGCCGAGACGAGGGCGCCCTGTTTTTCATTGCTTGCGAGGGTGTGAGCATGAGCAGTCCCTACTGGATTAAGACGGTCATAAAAAAAACTTTTTTCGCGCGGTTTTTTCTGTCCCGGCTGACCCGCTATCGGCCCGTGGCCCGGCTGGTGGACGAGATGCTTTTTAAAGACGATGATGTCATCTATCTTCCCCAAGACCGGGTCATGCCGGCCGATCCGGTCATCCGCGTCGACCGGCCCCTGGCGTCGCCGACCAGCCTGGCGGTGCCCTCGCAAGTGGTTGATCACTTCATCCGCCGGGCCAGCGCCCGCTGGATCATGAACTTCTGCATCTGCCGGGAATCCTCCCGCTGCCAGACCTATCCCGTGGAATACGGCTGCCTGTTTCTGGGAGAGGCGGCCCGGGATATCAACCCCAAATTCGGGCGGCTGGTGTCCGAGGAAGAGGCCCTGGCCCATGCCAGCCGCTGCCGCCAGGCCGGGCTGGTGCACCTGATCGGCCACAACCGGCTGGACAGCGTCTGGCTGAACGTGGGCCCGGCCGACCGGCTGCTGACCATCTGCAATTGCTGCCCCTGCTGCTGCCTCTGGCGGATCCTGCCCCATCTGACGCCGGAAATCGGTGACAAGATCGCCCGCATGCCGGGCATTCACCTGGAAGTCACCGATGTCTGCCAGGGCTGCGGCCTGTGCACCCAGGGAATCTGCTTCGTGGACGCCATCCGTCTGGAGGCGGAGGGCGCGGTCATTGACCAGGACCAATGCCGCGGCTGCGGCCGCTGCGCCGATATCTGCCCCCGGGGGGCCATCCGGGTGGTCATCGAGGATAAGGCCTGTATCGATAATGCCATTGCCCGCGTCTCCCGGGCGGTGAACGTAACCTGAGGCGCTCTTGCCGTCATTCCCGCCGGCTGGTCAATAAACTGAATTTAACGAGGAATTGGAAATTATAACGGGCATCTGTGGAATCAACGTTCTTCAGCCAGCGATTGATTCCGCTTCTCGACAGCTTCCCGGTGCTTTTGATCTCCTTCTTCGTACTTTTTCCGCATACTGCCTGTCCGGTATCCGCCGGAATGACGAGGTAAAGTCTTTTTACGAAACCATCATGTTATAATTGATGGATAAAAGGAAAGCCATAAGTGACCCGCCGAATGCTGAACATATCTGTGTGCTTGATCTGCGGGGGGATAGCGCTGACTCTTGCCGCGATTGTCACGTTGCAGGTGTTCCTGGGCACGGATACGGCCGGAAAAATGATGCGGGGGCGCGTCAACCAGAACATTCCCGGCCGGGTTGCCTGGGACAAACAAAGCGTTTCCATTTTCCGGGGAGAGGTGGGCATCCAGGGGCTGCAGATCCTGGACCCCGGCGATCGCCAAGCGGTTGCTGTAAAATACATATCCGCGGACATCAGCCTGACAGATCTCCTCTTCGGCCGGGTCGTCATTGAAACCGTCCGCATCCGGAAGCCTGACATTTTCCTGACCATCAACGCAGACGGTCGCCTCAACCTGGCTGCGGCACTGATTTCTCCGGACGCGGAAACCGGTCCGGAGCCGTCCCCTGAAACCGGTAGCTACCCCCGGAATGTCATAATCCGGGACCTCTTTCTGGAAGCGGGCAGATTTGAGTTCCGCACCCCGGCTCCGGCCCCGGAGCAGGGGGAGGCAATAAACCGCGTCCTTTTCGAAGACATCGGCATTGCTCTTTCCGGGGCTGATCTGAACCGGCGATCCGGCCGGCTCCGGCTGGCGATCCGGGACGGCCGCGTGGCAGCTGGGGACATGGACATACCCCTGGCGGGGTTTTCCCTGGAAGCCGGGCTGGCAAAAGGCCGGGTCGATCCCCTGAGCATGGAATTCCGATCAGCCGGATCGCGCGTGGAACTTTCCGGCGCTCTGGCGGACGTATTTGACAAGCCCCGGATGGCGGATATCCAACTGGCAATTTCCGCGGAATTATCCGAAATCCGGAAAATGCTGGCCATAAACACGGATCTTTCCGGCGAGCTCCGGATACAGGCCGCGGCGGACGGCGATCCGGCAAACCCGGAGGTTTCCCTGGACCTGGATTACGGCGGCGGCCGGTTGGCCGGTATTGAGGTCGCAAGTGCGGCGGTGAAAGCCCGGATGCGGGACCGCCAGGTCGATATCGGGCGCCTGGACACGGCCCTGGCTGACGGCAAAATCACATCTTCCGGCAGCATTGATCTGAAGTCCGCGTTCGCAGACGGATTTATGGCCGCGCCCGCGGACATGGAATCCATCGCGTACCAGCTTGATCTCCGGGCCGACTCGGCCCGCCTGGCCGCCATTCCCGGCCTGGCCGGTTTTGCCGGCATGATTTCAGGTGATGTCTCCCTGGCCGGAAGCGGGATATCGCCGGACACCCTGGCCGCACAAATCACCGCGGATCTCCGTGCCCAGGGTTTTTCATTGCCGGGTAAAACCCCGCCGCCGATGGATGTGCTGGCCGGCACCCGGGCAAAATTGTCCGGGGGCCGGGTCACCATTGACGGGCTGAAGCTGGATGCCCGGGATTTAAACATCCAGGCCACAGGCACCTGCGATATTTTTGAAAACCGTCTCAACCTGGATACTACCGCGACTGTTGCCGATCCCCGGGAAATGGCTGAACAATTCGGGATATCCGGTGTTTCGGGAAAGTCGGCAAACCTGAAGGCCCGCATATCCGGCCCGGCCCAAAGACCCGAGGTTAGCGCCGACCTGCAGGCCCGGGGCCTGGGCTTCCAAGACGTGCGAATCGGAGATCTTGACGCGGGATTAACGTTTTCCGGCGGCCGGCTGGCCCTGCACAGCCTGAAGCTGTCAAACAATGACTCCGCCTTTGTCCTTTCCGGCGGCATCCGGGTGTTTGACGAAAAAACCGGAAAGCCCCTGGCTGATCCGGACCTGGACCTGGAGATTGCCGACAGCACCATTTTTCTGGGAGATTTTTTCCAGCACCGCTCCGGCCGGGTCAAGATTTTCGGAAACATCGGCGGCAGCGCGCGCAATCTGCAGGGCGGTATCTTCGTGAGCGGGCGGGACATAGACACCGGGTTCCAGCCCATACCCGCGGCATCCCTGGAGGCGCGCCTGGACGGACGGCGGATTCACATCGAGCCTCTTGTCATCGCGCTGGCCCCGGACCAGTCCCTGCGGGTCCGGGGATGGGTTTCCCCGGATCTGGATTACAGCCTGGCGGCAGACTCGGATCCCATCGCCCTGTCCGGCCTGACAATGCTTGACGACACCGGTCTGGAAGGGCGGGTGACGGTGTCCGCCCAGGGAGAGGGTAGTTTTCAGGATCCGCAAATGCAGGCCCGAATCCGCGTGGAGCAGCTCCTCTCTGGTCGACAGACCCTGCCGGAGGCGGAAATCACGGCCGTACTGCGGGGTCGAAAGGTTCGGGCACAAGTCCTGACCCCGGTTACAGCGGACCTGGCCTATGACCTGGCCGGCAATGATTTTTCCATAAAAGCGGAGATGTCCGAGACCGATCTGGCACCATATTTGGCGCTGGCCGGATATCCGGAGTTCAGCGGCGAAATTACCGGCATTCTGCGGGCCGGGGGCAATGCGCTTGACCTGGAAAACATTCAGGCGCACCTGGGTTTGTCCCGTCTGCAGGTGCTGCACGACGATCTGGAAATCGCCGGGGCCCGGAATTTTTCAGCATCCCTGGAAAACGGGAAAATCAATATTCCGCAAAACCGGATCAACCTGCTGGAGCAGGGCTTCCTGGAAATCAGGGGCAGCGGCAGCCTGGATCGGTCGTTTGACATTACCGCCAGCGGGGATTTCCCGGCCCGGATCGCCGAAAAGTTGGTTCCGGCGGCCGTGGTTTCGTCAGAAGGCCGGGTTTTATTGACCGCCCGTGTCAGCGGCACCCTGCCGCACCCGGATGCATCCGCGGATATCACGCTTGAGGACCTGGGACTGACTGTGCCGCAGACCGGGCAGCAATTGCGCGCGGTGAACGGAAAAATCCGGCTCAACGATCAGCGTCTGGAATTGACCGATATTTCGGGCCGTCTGGACAGCGGCATGTTTGTTCTGGACGGGGGAATCCGCCTTGAGAAATACCGGCCGGTTGAAGCGGACATGGCCATAAATGCCCGCAACCTCCCGGTGCAGGTGCCGGATATCATGGAAGCCCGAATCAGCGCCGACCTGAAACTGGCCGGAAGTAGGGAAAAGGCCGCCCTGTCCGGCAAGGTTATGCTGCTGGATGGTCATTACTTCAAGGATGTCAACCTGAGCCTGCTTGACAGGGCTTCCGAGTTCGGGCAGCGCCGCCGGCAGACCGCTCCCGGACCGCGAATGAAGACCAGCGACCTGCCGCTTCTGGAAAATCTGGAACTTGATATTTCCGTGGGACACCGCCAGCCGTTCATGGTTGACAACAACCTGGCCCTTTTAAGTATCCGCCCGCAGCTTGAAATCACCGGCACGGCAGCCGAGCCCATGCTCTCCGGCCGCGCCGAAATCAACAAGGGGACTATTTCCTACCGCAAGACCGAGTTTAACGTGCAAAAGGGCGTCATCGATTTTGTCAATCCCTACCGGATCGAGCCCACGATTGATATCCGGGCCGTGTCCGTGGTGCGGGAATGGACCATCACCCTTGAGGTGACCGGGACGCCGGAGCGTCTGGATTTTAAACTTTCCTCGAGCCCGCCGGAAGAAGAGGTGGATATCCTGTCTTTGCTGGCCGTGGGCAAGACCACCCGGGAACTGGGAGAGTCCTCAGGGGGCGGGGTCTCTCCTGAGCAGATGCTGGCCAACGCGCTGGCCGGCAGGCTCGAAAAACAGGTCAAGGCGGGCACCGGCCTGGACATCGTGGAACTGGAATACGGAAGTGAGGGCAACGGGGCCGGGGAAGACGACCATGTTCGGGTTACGCTCGGCAAGGAACTGTCCCGGCGTCTGACTGTCAAGTACGGCGCGGAACAGAAAGGGGGCGAAATGGTCCGGCAAAGCACCGCGATTTACAAACTCACGCAAGATTTGTCGGTAAACGCCTTTCAGGAAAGCGAAGGCGCTTTCGGCGGCGAAATGCGATATCGACTGGAGTTCAGATGAGATTGAAAACGAGTTTGGCAAAACGGGCCACCCCTGGATTGGCAGCCGTTCTTGCCGGTTGGCCCCTGCTGCTGGCGGCCGCCGGGGTGTTTTCGGCCCCGGATTTCTGCCGGTCCGAGAACCGGCAGCCGGTGGTCGAGACCATCGACATCCGCATTACCGGCGGCCCGGAGAACGCGGAGAAAATGGGGCGGATTGCCCGGCAGCTGATTCGCCTGCGGGAAGGCGAGCCGTTTTCAGACAGCCGGTTCTCCCGGTCCGTGGCCGCGCTCAAGGATGCCGGGTTGTTCGCCGAAATAGACATACCCGACCCGGACTGGTCAAATGAGCGCCTACGGCTGGTTTTCCGGCTCAAGCCCTACGCCCGGATCAAGGATATCCGGATTCGCGGAAGTTTCCCCCTGCTGGAAAGGGAAATCCGCAACACCATGTCCATTGAGACGGGAGACGCCTGTGTGCCGGAAGATATTTCCGCGCAAAAGCAATACATTGAATCCCTGCTATCCGAGGAAGGTTATATCCGGCCCCGGGTTTCGGTTGCCGTGGACAAGGATCCGGACGACGGCCACTGCATCATGGAGGTACGGATAGATAAAGGGCCCTTTTACAGAGTTGAAGACGTTCGCTTTCAGGGAAGCCGCCGGTTTTCACCGGCACGACTGAAAATGAGGCTTGACACCTGGCAGTCTTCCCTGCTTTTCGGGGGGGCATCCAGATTTGTGGAACGTGACCTGGCGGAGGATATTCAGACACTGCGGCGTTTTTACCGCGGCAAGGGATACGCTGAGGTCGAAATCGAAGCAGATGTGAAAAAAGATCCGGAAACCGGCGCGGTCCGGATTCGCTTTAATATCTCCGAGGGCCCGCGCTACCGGATTTTTTTTGAAGGCAATCACGCTTTCCGGGATTTTACCCTGAAAAAGGACTTGGTGCTGTTCACTGAAGGCAACCAAAACGGCTTCGGACTCCGCAAAAGCATCCGCAACATCAGGCAGCGCTACCGGTCCGCCGGATACCTTGAGGCGCAGCTCCGGGCCGAGGAAACCGCACCGGAAAATCCGGAAACAGGGAGTAAAAAAATCCGGATCCAAATCCAGGAAGGACCGCAGTACCTGGTGGATTCTGTGTCCATCTCCGGCAACCGCGCCTTTGATGAAGATACCATCCGCAAGCAGATGCTCACCGCGCCGCCGGCGCTCTTCCACGAAGGCGTGTACGTGCCTGAAACCCTGGAAGAGGACATGAGAGCCATAAATGCGTTTTACCAAGAGTCCGGCTACGGGAACGCGGAAATAGAAAAATCCGTGAAAAAATCGGCGGCGAAAGGCGCGCCGGAAGTCAGTGGCATGGACGTAGCGGTTCGAATCATCGAGGGGCCGCAAACCATTGTCCAGAGCGTTTCCATAAAGGGCGAAAGCCCGATCGCGGAAGAAAAGGCCCTGGAGAAGCTTACCCTCCGTCCCGGTGTCCCGTTTCGCCGGGACTTGGTGAAAGGAGACCAAAACAGCCTGGCCGCGGCCATCTCCGAGCAGGGTCATCCTCACGTTGCAGTGACTCCGCGGGTCGTGATTTCCGAGGACCTGACCGGAGCCCGCCTGACCTACGAGATTGATCCCGGTCCCGAGGTGGAGATGGGTGAGGTCTTTTTTATGGGCAATTTTAAAACCCGGCGCCGGGTTCTTTCCCGGGAGGTGGAGACCAAACCGGGGGATCCTTTTTCCCTCTCCCGCTTGCTGGAGGCCCAACGCGGTATCCGGAGCCTGACGGTGGTGGACACGGCCCGGTTTGAAACCTTCGGCCTGGAGGAAAAGGCCGGGCGGGTGGATATGCTGGCTGAACTCCGGGAAATCCGGCCCTATTTCGTGGAACTGGCCACGGGATACGACTCCCGGCGGCTCTTTTATATTCAAACCGCCGCCGGCGACCGCAACCTGTTCGGACTGAACAAAGAGCTGCGGGTCGGACTGGCATGGAGCCAGATCGGCTACCGGGCAGAAATGGATTTCCGGGATCCCAAATTCCTGGCCACGAAAATTTCGGCCAATACCAACCTGTACACGGAAAAACGCGAGGAACTGAACCAGAACTTCGGCATCCTGACCAACGGCGCGTCGATGGGCTTTTTCCGTCCGCTGACCAGGCAGCTGAACGGCAGACTCAATTTCCGGTTCGAATCCCGGGATCAGTACCGGACTGACAATAAGCAGATCCCGGAAGAAGAAGCCGACGAGTACCGGCCCCGGACCCTGGTGGCGGTTTCGCCCGGCCTGGACTACAACAGCACGGATGAATTCGTTCGGCCGAGCAGCGGTATCCGGGCGTCGGCAAACATTGGCGCTTACAGGGGCATAGACAATTCCCTGGACGATTTTTTCAAGTATCAGCTGGATGGACGGTACTACCAGTCTCCGTTCAAGAGGCTGACGCTTGCCTTTCACGCGAGACTCGTATATATTGATCCCTACGGCAGAAGCCGGCGCGTGCCCGAAGACCAGCTCTCTTTTCTCGGGGGAACATCAGATGTCCGGGGATTTTCCGAAAATAAGCTCCGGTTTGACGAAAACGGGGACCCGGTGGGCGGGCGCGCGTCCATACTGGCCAGCGCCGAGGCGCGGTATGACATCGGGATGAATTTTGAACTGGCGGCTTTCTACGACACCGGCGCGATCCGGGAGCCGTTCGCGGACGCCGGTTCGGGCGACCTGCGGGACTCGGCCGGCCTGGCTCTTCGCTACCTCACTCCCATCGGCCCCATCGGCGGGATGTACGGCTGGAAGCTTGATCGCAGGACCGGCGAAAGCCCCGGCGTTTTCCATTTTTCCATCGGCTACACTTTCTAATCAGAAATTAACCCGGATGATCTCGTAAAAGTCTTTACGTGGTCACCCCGTCTTATGCCGGGCAGGCAGTATTCAGGACTATTTGATTTTGCCCCCCCGGCTCCGCCGGAAAGGGCGCGGTTATTGACCAGGTCCGGTGCCGCGGTGCGGCCGCTGCGCCGAGGACTGTCCCCGGGAGGACATCCGGGTGGTCAACAAGGAGGAGGCCAGTATCGACAACGCCGTTGCCGAGGTTCCCGGATGGTGAACGTCACCTGAGAGGGGCCGCCCGGTCGGGGTTTGGCGTTGATTCCCGCTGTGGAAACGGTTATAGCGGTTGTAAAAAGACAGATCTTTTTTATGCAGGCGGTCGGAAATGTGGTATTTTAAAGGCATCTTATTATCAAATTAGAACGGCGAACGGGAGAACGGCGAATGAAAATCATGGTCTGTTACGACGGGGGCGAAGGTTCGCAGTGGGCGTTGGCACTGGCGATTGAGCACGTCAAGGTCTTTGATGCCGAGCTTTACCTGGTGGCTTCCCTGGAGAAGGGGACCGATGCCGAGCAGGCGCTCATCGACCACCTGCAAAGCGAACTGGGCAAGGCCAAGGAGAAACTGGGGGAACAAGGCCTGGCCTGTACCACTCACCTGCTGGTACGCGGGCTTACCCCGGGCGAAGACATGGTGGCCTATGCCAAAGAGAACAAAATTGACCAGGTCGTCATCGGTGTCCGCAGAAAGTCCAAGATGGGCAAACTCATTTTCGGCTCAACCGCGCAATACCTTATTCTCAAGGCCCCTTGTCCCGTGCTCACCATAAATCACCGGCCCTACTGAAAAAAAGTCCGGTTTGCAAGCGGTATGCCTCCGCTATTGTCCGAATTTCTATTCTTTTTTTTCCCGCCGCAGCACCAGGGCGGTGCGGGTGGGCAGGTAGAGGCGCAGGTGGTGGCCGTCGGGCTGGCCGGTGACCCCGGCCGGCGCGTCGCCGCCGGGAGCCGGGATCGAATCCGGTTCGGTGAAAAAGGTCTGGTCCGGCACCAGCCGGCCGTGGCCGGCAAAGTCGCGGTGGTCGCTGTCCAGGACCAGGCGATAGCGGCCCGGCGCGACCGGAAGGGCGTAGTCGGTCAAAGAGCGGGTGGGGTG
>CAYTQK010000098.1:0-10749 GCA_964439745.1 uncultured Desulfobacterales bacterium | reverse complement strand
CCCCCAGCCCGGGCACGCCCACGTGCTGAAGCCGGGAAAAATAATGCCCGGTCAGCGAGTCCGGGTCCGTTAACCAGGCCCGCGGCGAACGGGGAAAAACCCCCGCCCCGCCCTTGAGGCCGGCCCCGGGGCCCATGTCGATGACGCGATCGGCCGCCATGATGGTTGCCCGGTCATGCTCCACCACCAGGACGGTGTTGCCCAGGTCGCGCATTTTTAACAGCGTATCGAGCAGGCGCCGGTTGTCCCGCTGGTGCAGGCCGATGCTGGGTTCGTCCAGGACATAGGGCACACCGGTCAGCCGGGAGCCGATCTGGGTGGCCAGGCGGATGCGCTGGCTTTCTCCGCCGGACAGGGTGGCCGCGGCCCGGTCCAGGGTCAGGTAGGTCAGCCCGACGTCTTCCAGAAATCCCAGGCGGTCGGACAGTTCCTGTAAAATCGGTGCGGCAATAGCCGCTTCCTTGCCGGTCAGGGTGAGTTCCGCGAAAAAGGCCCGGGCCTGGCTGACCGACAAAGCGGTTATCCCGGAGATATTGTGCCCTTCGATCCGGACGGCGCTGCTGGCCGGATTCAGGCGGGTGCCGCCGCAGGCATCGCAGGTCCGGAAATTCATGTACTGCCGGATGTCGTCCCGGGACCAGCTGGAGCCGGTTTCCAGGTAGCGGCGGCGCAGGTTGGGAATGACGCCCTCAAAGGACTTGGTATAGGTCACCTGGCGGCCGCCGCGTTCAAAATAAAAGGGTATTTCCTCATCGCCGGACCCGTGCAGCAGGACCTGCTGAAAATTTTCCGGCAGGTCTTTGAAGGGAGTATAAATGTCCGTCCCGTAAAAGCGGGTCAAAGCGTCCAGGAATTCGGCGAATTGGACGGAATGGCGGTTGGCCCAGACGGCAATGGCGCCGTCCCGCAGTGAACAGGCGCGGTCCGGGATGATCAGATCCGGATCCAGTTCCATGACCGACCCCAGGCCGTCGCACTTTTCGCAGGCTCCCTGGGGCGAGTTGAAAGAGAAGCTGGCCGGGGTGAACTCCGGGCAGCTGATGCCGCAATGACTGCAGGCGGCCGTTTCGCTGAAGAGAAGGGTTTCGGACGTTTTTTTCAAAGAGGCGTCCAGCACATCCACCATGGCCATCCCACCGGACTTGGACAGGGCCAGCTCCAGGGAATCGGCCAGCCGTTTTTCCAGGCCGGCCTTGATCCGAAGCCGGTCGCAGACCACGGCGATGGTGTGTTTTTTTCGCTTGTCCAGCCGGGCGATGCTTTCCAGGTCGAGGATGTTGCCATCGATTTTGACCCGGGCAAACCCCTCATTTTTCAGGCCGTTCAGCAGCTTTTCATGGGCTCCTTTCTGGTTGGCGATCAGCGGCGCCAGGATGATGATGGCCGTATCGTTTTCCAGGGCCATGACCCGGTCGGTCATCTGGTCGATGGTCTGGGAGGCGATGGGCCGACCGCACAGGTAACAATGGGGCCGGCCGCAGCGGGCAAACAGCAGCCGCAGGTAGTCATAGATTTCCGTGACCGTACCCACCGTGGAACGCGGATTGTGGCTGGCGTTTTTCTGCTCGATGGCTATGGCCGGGGAGAGACCCTCGATACGGTCCACGTCGGGCTTGTCCATGCGGCCCAGGAACTGGCGGGCATAGGTGGACAACGATTCGACATACCGGCGCTGGCCTTCGGCGTAAAGGGTGTCAAAGGCCAGGGAAGATTTGCCGGAACCGGACAGGCCGGTAATCACCACCAGCTTGTTGCGGGGCAAAGAAACATCAATGTTTTTCAGGTTGTGCTGGCGGGCACCGTAAATGGTAATGGCGTCTGTAATCATAATATGGGTATCAAAGAGACATCTGTCGGTTTCGGATCATTCCGCCCGTAAAACCCGGGTCAGGGGCCGGCCGCGCAGCCGGCCTGGTCCGCGGCCATGCGCACGGCCGCTTTCAGGCTGGCACAGTCGGCCCGGCCGGTACCGGCAATGTCATAGGCCGTGCCATGATCCACCGAGGTCCGGATGATGGGCAGCCCCAGGGTGGTGTTGACCCCGTCGGAAAAGTGCAGCAGTTTCAGGGGGATCAGCCCCTGGTCATGATACATGCAGACCACGGCGTCGTAATGACCGGCGGCCGCGGCCGTAAAGACCGTGTCCGGCGGCAGCGGGCCGGTCAACCGGGCGCCGGTGCGCTGCCGGGCGGTTTCCATGGCCGGCCGGATGAGGCGTTCTTCTTCATCACCGAACAAGCCGCCTTCCCCGGCATGGGGATTCAGCCCGGCCACGGCAATGGCCGGATCTTGCAGGCCGAAGCGCTGCCGCAGACCCTGGACGGTAATTTCAATGGTCTCGGCAATGATCTTTCGGCTGAGGGCGGCCGGCACGGCCGCCAGGGGCATATGAATGGTCACCAGCACCACCCGGAGACGGTCGCCGGCCAGCATCATGGCATAACGGCGGGTACCGGTGCGTTCGGCCAGCAGCTCGGTGTGCCCGGTAAAGCGGCTGCCACCCAGGCGCAGGGCCTCCTTGTTGATGGGCGCGGTCACCATGGCCTGGATGCGGCCGGCCAGGGCCAGGTCCACGGCGGTGGTAATGTAGGTTTCCATCTTGCGGCCGGTTTCCGGGGTGGGCCGGCCCCACTCCACCGCGCCGGCAAAGTCGCCGGCCGGGTCCAGCAGGTCGATGATGCCCGGCCGAAAGCGGCCGTCAGCCGGATCGGAGAGACGTTGGATATCCGCTGTCGCTCCGACCCGGTTGCCGGCCTGTTCCAGGACCGGTGCGTTGCCGATGACCAGCGGCCGGCAGCATTGATAGAGATCCCCGTCCGCCAGGGCGGACATGACGATTTCCGGCCCGATCCCGACCGGATCGCCCATGGTGATGCCGAGCAAAGGAAGTTCTGGCACGATATGTCCTCATATGGTCAGCGGCGGGCCGCACAGAACGCCGCGGTGTCATGGCTGTGTTCAAAAAGATATCCGGCTGGGGCCGGCACCCCGAAAATCTTATTCTATCTCCGGGGATGATTTTTTTCAAATAAAAACGAGACCGCTTCCGGGGCTGCCGGTCCTGTTTCCACATCCAGAGCGCGGCCGAAGACCTTCCAGGCAATGGTGTCCAGCCGGCCAATGCGGTTGAACAGGGCCTGCTTGTCCGCCATGACGCCGCTACCGCCCCGCTGCATCATCAATGTTTCCATGTTCTTACGGGAAAGCTGCTGTTCCAGCCGGGTGGTGGCGGCGATCTGTTTGCGGCAGTTCTCCTTTTCCGCGGCCAGGGCGGAAAACACATCCGGCGCCCGCGGGTGGCGGCTGAGAACATTGATCATCAGGTTCAGGGCCCCGGTTTCACCGCCTATCTCCTTTCCGGCGGTAGATGCGACAAGTTTTGCCAGAAAGTCCGCCTGTTCCGGGGTAAAGCGCAGCCGGGTGCGGCGCAGCAGTGTCAGCGCCTCCAGGTATTGCAGCCGGTCGGGAATATGCTGCCGCAAGACGCGGCAGATGGCCGGATCAACGAGTCGGTCAAGGTGCAGCTGGGCCAAAAAGCGGTCCAGTGATGCCGAGGGCAGCAAAAAGGACGCAGTGCCCTGTTCATCGGGAAAAAAGAGGCCGGTCGTCAGCGGGGCGGGCAGGAAGGAGCGCAGGGCGGCCACCTGCTCGTCTGCCAGGGCGGTTCCTTCCAGGATGTCTTCGAACTGCCGGCAGATCTCTGTCGTCGGTGAGACGACCAGGTCCAGCAGGAGCGCTGCCTCCTCGTTGTCCGGGTCGTTCAGGATCTGTTCGATCTGCGCTGGCGATATGCCGCCGAGGATGGTCTCAATAAAGTGGCAGGTGTTTTCATCGGCAACAAAGCCGTCAGAGAAAAATTTCTGCATTGCCCGGGCCAGCCGGCGGCAAAGACCGGTCCGGGAAGGCGGAGATGGTGGAAAAGTCATGGCTACTGCCTTTTTCGCTGTTCGGCCATTTAAAACGGTTTTGAACGACGAGTTCGGTAATGGTATGACCGACTGCCGGCCTCATCAGACTCATGATAGACCCGGCCGGCCGACAGCGTCAATTGTAGATTGTGAAGTATCTTTGCGGCGGTCCGACCGGGGTGCTCTTTACCGAGTGCCAGGGACCCGTCTGTTTCCGGCACCTGCGTGGGTCTTATTGACCTGGATATACATTCCGGTGTATAATAATAAATTCAGTTAAATTCGGTTAATTCAACCAGTCGGCCGCATTCGGAATAATCCGGCTGCCGCGGCCGGGGGAGGGGGCGCAGCAGCCGGAAGCAAACCTCTGCAAGGAGTTCAAAATGGGAAAATCATGGCGCCTGGCAACGGCTTTTTTCATGGCAAGCCTGTGGGCCCTGTCCGCCTTTGCGGCGGATAGCCCGGGAACTTTCGTGTTCAGCCCGGAAACCGATATGAAGACGTACAACAACTGGGCGGAAGCCGGGTACGAGTTGAAGCAGATCCGGATCGATGATGATGGCGACGGTAAGATAGATAGCGTCAATCATTTTACTTTCAGTGACTCCGGGCGATTGATGAAGATTGAGGTTGACAGTGATTTCGACAGTTATATAGAGCGCGTGGAAGAATACCAATACAATGCCGATGGCCGTGTCAACCGGGTGTCTGTTGATGAGGATAATGATGATCAAATAGATTCAAAAATCGAGTATGTATTTAATACGGACGGTACCATCAAGGAGGAAAAGCACCTGGATGCTGATAACAATATCGAAGAAACCATTACATTTACTTATGATGACGGCTGGTTGAGTAAAAAAGAGACGGATGCGGAGGGGGATGGTTCTGCGGACAGCAGATACACTTATCAGGATGGATTCTGGATAACGACCGAGATTGATTCAGATCATTCCGGGGAGTATGATATTTTGCAAACCTGTCAGTATAATTCGACGGGCAATTTGCAGGCAATCGCAGTGGATAGTGATAACAACGGCAGCACGGATTACACCATTGAGTTTTCTTATGATGACAAGGGCCGGTTGGAATCCCAAAAGATCGAGGGCGATCAGGAAGGTGAATATGATGAGACCAGAACCTATATCTGGGACCTGGCCGACACGCCCTCTCCGGGCGTTTTTGTGCTCAGCCCCCTGACCAGCGAAATAACATATAATAACTGGGCCCAAAACGGCTACGCCTTGAAGCAGATTCGTACGGATACGACCAATGACGGCAGCGCCGACACGGTCAATCACTATACATTTAATGCCTATGATTTACTTACCAAACTTGAAGTGGACCAGAACAACGATGGCAAAATCAACAGCAGAGACAAGTATGTTTATAATGGTGACGGCAATATTAAACGGGTTGATATTGACTCTGATGCGGATGGAAACACCGATGCCGTAGTCCGGTATTCTTTTCATGGGGACGGCTCTATCGAACACCAGGAGATTGATTACGGCAATGACGGCAAAGATATTGAATTCATATATTTTTCCTATGATGACAATGGCCGTTTGATAAAAAAAGAAACAGATTCAGATGGAGACGGTCACATCAACGGTTCCACTGAATATTTTTATGACGGCGATGGTTTCTGGATTGGAACGATTAAACTGGAATTTGAGTATGATGAAGATAAGCAGCAGCAAAATGAGGTTGGCTGCTCCCAGTCCAATTATGTGTATTATGGCTCAACCCCCGCGAAGCTGGCCGGGAACCTGGCCATGATCCAGGTCGATTCCGATTGCGATGGTGGTATCGATTATCCCAAAGGTTTTTTTTATGATGACCAGGGCCGCCTGGAAAACCAGAAGGTTGATTACAACAACGATGGTACCTATGAGGTTGTCAATACCTATATCTGGGATTTAGCCGATGTGCCGGCAGAAGAAAATGATGCTGATTCAAGCGGAAGCAGCCCGTCGGCCAGCGGTTGTTTCCTGCGCAGCCTGGTGGAATGACCGCAGCGACGATTCCGTAATTTTCATAAGGCGCTTTTCATCAAGATTGCAACGATTGATCTGTAGCCGCGGTGCCTGCTGGGTGGAAAGGGAACAGCCTCCATGAAAGAAAAGGTCAAAGCCGTGCCGAACCTGATTGCCGCCGGCAGAAATTTTGCGACAGATGAAATCTGGCGGATTCGTCTGGACAAGATCGGCGGGAAAAAGGGGCTGCTGATCCGGGGGGTGCGGGTGATCCTGATCGCGGTGCGGGAATTTGTCCAGGACCGCTGTCCCTTGCGCGCCTCGGCCCTGACCTTCTATTCTCTTATTTCCATCGTGCCGGTCATGGCCATGGCCTTTGTGGTGGCCAAGGGCTTCGGGCTGCAGAACATGCTGGAAGAACAATTGCACAACCAGTTCGCCGGCCAGGAGGAGGTCATCAACCATGTCATCGCATACGCCCGTACCATGCTGGCCCAGACCCGGGGCGGCCTGCTGGCCGGGGTGGGCGCGTTGCTGCTCTTCTGGGCCGTGGTCAAGGTGCTGAACAATGTCGAGCAGTCCTTCAACGATATCTGGGCCAACCCCACCGCCCGCAGCATCCGGCAGAAATTCAGCGATTATCTCTCCCTGATCATGATTTCTCCATTGCTGCTGGTACTTTCCGGCAGCGCCACCGTCTTGGTGATCAGCCAGGTCAAGACCATTACCGCCAAGATCGCCGTGTTCGGGTTCTTCAGCCCGGTCATCCTGTTTGCCCTGAAGCTGCTTCCCCTGGTGTTCATCTGGCTGCTGTTCACCTTTATCTACATGTTCATGCCCAACACCCGGGTTAACTTCAAATCCGGCATTGTCGCCGGGCTGGCGGCCGGCACGGCGTTTAAGCTCCTGCAATGGTTTTATCTCTACTTTCAGGTGGGCATGTCCCGGTACAACGCCATTTACGGCAGTTTCGCGGCCCTGCCGCTGTTTCTGATCTGGCTCCACCTGAGCTGGCTGATCGTCCTGTTCGGGGCGGAGCTCTCCTTTGCCCACCAGAACGCCGATGAATACGAGCTGGCCCCGGACATCCGGCAGATCAGCCACGCCCTGCAGCAGGTTCTCAGCCTGTCGGTCATGCACCTGATCATCAAATCGTTCCAGGCGGCGGAAAAACCGCTTTCTGCCGGGCGGATCGCCCGGACCCTGGATATTCCGGTCGGCCTGGCGCGGACCATCCTGGACCGGCTCCGGGAAGGCGGGCTGATTCTGCCCACCCCGGACGGCCGGGATAAAAACACCGGCTGGCTGCCGGGGCGGGACATCGACGACATCACCATTTCATACGTGCTGGAATCGCTGGACAAAAGCGGGGTCAACCAGCTGCCGGCGGTGGAGCACAACCCGGAATTTCACCAACTGTCGAGCGCGGTGAACAACCTCTACCAGGACATGAAAACCTCGGCCGCCGACCTGCCCCTGAAAGACATATAGACCGGGTATTTCATGAAATTCCCGCCCCCCTCAATCCGGCCGCCCGGCGCCGCCGCTTTTCATCCCGGGCAAAAATCAGCACAGGCGCCCCGGCCGCGGCCATTTTTTCGGCTACGGCCTGGCCGATCCCGCTGGAACCGCCGTAATATAAGCATACCGGCCGGAAAACCGCCCGGCTGCGGATTCTTTCATGGTTTTCTCCCCTGTTATTCTGTCGTCGAATGTGGTATGAATTTATGAACAATGTTACACTTTTCACCGCAGCGGCAGTGTCGTCCATGACACCACAACGGTCCGATGTTTCCATAACAGCGCGAGGAGCGAGGCATGAAGCGGACAGGAAAATCAGGATGGGGGGGCTGGATCAGAGCAACTGTGGTCATGCTGGCGGCCGCCCTGCTGATGCCGGCCTGTGCCGGCAACGATCCCAGGGAGGTGGTCCTGGAACCGCTCCGGCAGGATCTGGCGATAAAAACGGGCCGGGTCGAGGTAGACAATAACCTGTCCATGCACTATATCGAAGCCGGCAACGGTCCGCCGGTGATGCTGGTTCACGGCTGGCTCTGCTCCGGCGCCTTCTGGTGGAACCAGATTCCCGCCCTGGCCCGGCACCACCGCGTCATCGCGGTGGACTGCATCGGCTGCGGTTTTTCAGACAAGCCGCTGGACGACGAAATTTCCTATGTGGCCGACAACCAGGCCCGGTGGATCCTGGCCCTGGCCGACCGCCTCGGCCTGGAACGCTTCAGCGTGGCGGGTCACTCCCTGGGAGGGCATATCGCCGCCAAGATCGCCCTGGCCGCGCCGGAACGGGTGGACAAGCTGGTGCTGCTGAACGCCTCCGGACTTTCGGAAAATCCCCGCCTGCTGCCTTGGTATCTGCGCGCCGGCCGCTTTCTGCACCTGGACGGCCCGGCCCTGATGGTGGCCAGCCGGCTGACCATTACCGCTACCACCCGCCTGTGCATGTATCATCCGGACAACCCCGTGGATGATTATTTTATCGAGCAGCTGGCGGTGACTTCCTTTGCTTCCTTTGCAAACCGGCGGGCCGTCGTCAAGCTGACCCGGGAGGCGCTGTTTCAGAGTTGTCTCGACGACCGGATCGGGGAAGTACAGACCCCCACCCTCCTGATCAGCAGTACCGGCGACCAGGTGGTGCCGCCGGAACTGGGCCTGCGCTATCTGGGGCTTCTGCCCCAGGCCAGGCTGGAACTGGTGGCGCAGGCGGGGCACCTGATGCCGCTGGAACAGCCGGAAACGGTCAACCGGCTGATGATGGATTTTCTGGACCGCCCCGCCGATGTTTTCTGAGCCGGCCGGCAGGGCTCAGAGATAAACCCGGGGAACGCGTTCCGCCACCGTGGAAACGACTTCGTAGTTGATGGTATCCAGGGCGGCCGCAACCTCCTCGACGGGAATGGCGGCGCCTTCCTGGCGCCCGAAAATGACCGCTTCATCTCCCACCGCGACCGCGTCCAGGCCGCCCACATCCAGTACGGTCAGGTCCATGCAGACCCGGCCGACCACCGGAACCCGGCGGCCGCGGACCAGCATCGTCCCGCGGGAGGACAGTGCCCGGCTGTAGCCGTCGGCATAACCCGCCGGCACCACGGCCAGGGTGGTCGGCCGGGGCGTGGTGTAGGTGGCGCCGTAGCTGACCGTAAAACCGGCCGGCACCTTTCTGACCTGGATAAGCCGCGCCTTCAGGGCCATGGCCGGGGTCAGCACCACCTGGTCGTGATTCACCGCCTCCGACGGGTATAATCCGTAAAGGGACAGGCCGGTTCGAACCATGTCCAGACGGCTTTCCGGCAGGTCAATGAGGGCGGCACTGTTGGCGGCATGACACTGGGCGGGTGAAAGACCGGCCTGGCGCAGTTCCGCCAGGAAGTGCCGGAAACCGTCCAGCTGGGCGCAGGCGGAAGCCTTGTCCGCGGCGTCGGCCGCGGCAAAATGGGTGAAGACCCCTTCCAGGATCAAGCCCGGCAGTTCAGCCGCCGCCGCGGTCTGCCGAATGGCCTCCGTCATCGTGCCGGAATCGCCGGACGGCAGGGCGGTCAGCCCCAGGCGGCCCATGCCGGTATCAATCTTGACGTGGATCCGGATCGGTTTCTTCGCCGCCACCGCCGCCCGGGAGAGCGCTTCGGCCTGGCCCTGTTCCCAGATTGTCTGGCGGAAATCATGACGGGCGATATCCGGGAAGGCGGAGGGAGGGGTGGCCCCGAGGATGAGAACCGGTGCGGTCATCCCGGCTTCGCGCAGGGCCAGGGCCTCTTCAATGCGGGAGACACCCAGGGCGGCCGCTCCGTTTTCCAGGGCCGTGCGCGCGATCGGGATCATGCCGTGCCCGTATGCGTTGGCCTTGACCACCGCCATCAGCGCGCAGCGGTCTCCGACCAGGGATTTCAATGCCCGCACATTCCGGGCCACGGCGGCCAGGTCGATTTCCGCCCAGATCAAGGGCTCGGTCACAATTTTCCTCCTGTCGGCGGTTGCGGGTTGTTTTCACCCGGGAGCCGTATCCTCTCCCGGTCATTCCATCGGGGCGGTGCCGTGCAGCAGAAGCTTCTGCTTTTCTTCGGGGGTTAAATGCCGCCAATGGCCCGGTTTCAGCCCGGCCAGTTCCAGGCCGGCCATGCGGGTCCGGTGCAGGGCGGTGACTTTGTGTCCCAGCTTGCCGGCCATCCGCCGGATCTGGCGGTTCCGGCCTTCTTTCAAGGTAATGCGAAAGCGGCGCTCGGACAGACGCTGGACGCGGGCCGGCCGGGTTCTGCGGCCCGCCAGGCGGATGCCTTTGCGCATTTGCTGCAGATCGGCGTTGGAAACCGGCGCCGCCGTAGTGACCTCATAAACTTTTTCATGGTCAAACGAGGGATGGGTCAGCCGGTTGTGCAGGGCACCGTCATTGGTCAGCAGCAGCAGACCGGTGGAGTCCTTGTCCAGCCGGCCTACCGGCACGACCCGCTGCTCCACGTTGACCAGCTCCAGGATGGTCTTTTCCTGTTTCTGGTAGCAGCTGCTGACATAACCGGTCGGTTTGTGCAGGGCGATATACACCCGGGGCTCGTCCTGCCGAACCGGCTGCCCGTCCAAAGTAACCCGGTCGACTACCGGATCCACCTTGCTGCCCAGGCGGTCGACCACCACCCCGTTGACCCGGACGCGGCCCGCCAGAATATAGGTCTCTGCTTTGCGCCGGGAACTAATGCCGGCCGCGGCCAGGTATTTTTGTAAACGCATCATCCTGCCAGGCCGCTGCTGCGGCCGAAAATCACGACCGGTAATCGGAATTGATTTTCACGGAACACAGGGACAGGTCGCAGGTCAGCATGGACGACTCCCCCGCACCGGCCGTGCGTCAATCCAAC
>CAYTQK010000097.1:0-10790 GCA_964439745.1 uncultured Desulfobacterales bacterium | reverse complement strand
CATGTGGCCGAGCTCCTGCAGCGCCGGCCGGGCCGTTGAGTGCGCCCCCACCGCCCGGGCCGATCGGAGGCGGGAACTGGGCCTTACCACCGTCCGCATGAAAACCGGCCCACCGCCCCGCCTGGCCCGGTCCAGTATCGATTTTTCCCGGTTCGAACAGCAGCTTCTCGACGAAAAGCCCCGGCCGTTTTCCTTTGCCTCGCCCCGCGTAATGCGTCCCCAGCTGCCCACCTTCATCGGCCGCACCAATCCCGCCAGCATCGCCCTGGTTCGTAAAAACATCACCCATTCGGCCTTGTACGGCGGCCGGATCACGGGCGTACCGGCCCGCTACTGCCCCTCTTTTGAAGACAAGGTGATGCGGTTCCCCGATCGCCAACAGCACCATGTCATCCTGGAGGCCGAAGGCCTGGAGACCGAGGAAATTTACGCCAGCGGTCTGGGCAACAGCCTGCCCCTGGAAATCCAGATCGAATTTGTCCGCACCATTGACGGCCTGGAAGCGGCCGAACTGATGCGACCGGGCTATGCCATTGAATACGACTATATCGATCCCCGGCAGCTGCGTCCCACCCTGGAGACCAAACCCGTGGCCGGACTCTACCTGGCCGGCCAGGTCAACGGCACTTCCGGCTATGAAGAAGCGGCCGGCCAGGGGCTGTGGGCAGGCATCAACGCGGCCTGCCGGATTCAGGGCCGGCCGCCTTTTATCCTGGACCGGTCGGAAGCCTACCTGGGCGTCATGGTGGACGACCTGGTCACCCGGGGCACCCGCGAGCCTTACCGGATGTTCACTTCCCGGGCCGAATACCGGCTGCTGCTGCGGGAGGACAATGCCGACCTGCGCCTGACCGAAAAAGCCCTGGCCCTCGGCCTGGTGGACCCGGCCCGGGCCGAACGGGTGCGGCAGATTGCCCGGCAAGTAGCGGCGGAAACCGACCGCGTCCGGCAGACGGTCATCAAGCCGACCGAACCGGTTAACCGTCACCTGGCAGCGCGCGGCTCGGCGCCCATCCGCAGCGGGGTCAAGCTGGACCAGCTGTTAAAACGGACCGAACTGGATTACAGCGACGTGCTGGCCCTGGCGCCGCCGCCAGTCACCATTTCCGACCGGATCCGGGAACAGGTGGCCATCGCCGTCAAGTATGAAGGCTATATTGACAAGCAGATCCGGGAAATTGAAAAATTCAGAAACCTGGAGCACAGAATCATCCCCGAGGGGTTTGACTACCGGCAGGTCCATGGGCTGTCCGCCGAGTTAAAGGAAAAACTGGCGGCCGTGGCGCCCTCCTCCCTGGGACAGGCCTCCCGGATCGAGGGGATGACCCCGGCCGCCATTTCCGTTCTCATGGTGGCCCTGAAGGCCGCGGGAACGGCTGCGGGCGGCTCCGCCTCGGCCCCGGGGGAAGATAAGGCAGCAGACAAGTGAAGACGGACCTGCCGCGCATCGCTTTGGTTCCGGTCTCCCGGTCCGCTCCTGGTAAAAATCGAAATTTTTTTCTTGACAAATAATCAGATACGAATATCCTTATAAGATTATTTTGGGTTATATATATTGATCAGCAAGGAGTCAGGCAGTGAAAAAATATACCTACATCGCCAAAGCGACCGACAACAAAAATAACTGGTATGTCGTTGACGCCGAGGGCCAGATCCTGGGCCGCATGGCCACGGAAATCGCGCGCCGTCTGCGGGGAAAACACAACCCGCTGTACACCCCTCACGTGGACACCGGGGACGCCATCGTGGTCATCAACGCCGACAAAATCGCTCTGACCGGCAGAAAATGGGACCAGAAAATGTACCACCGCCACAGCGGCTACATGGGCGGTTTGAAATCCCTGAATGCCAAGCAGATGCACGAAAAAAAACCGGAAGAGCTGGTGCGGAATGCGGTGAAAGGAATGCTTCCCAAGAACAGGCTGGGACGCTCCCTTTTGAAGAAACTGAAAGTATACGCCGGCCCGGAGCACCCCCACGAAGCCCAGCAGCCCCAGGTGCTGGAAATCAGCTAACCACAGAATGTTGAGGAAATAATGGAAGACAACAGAACCTACGCCACGGGAAAACGGAAATCCTCGATCGCCAAAGTCTGGCTGCAGCCGGGCAGCGGCATTCTGACCGTCAACGGCAGGGAGGCCGACGCCCATTTTACCACTTCATCGTCCCGCACCATCCTGATGGAAGCCCTGAACCATATCGGCTCTTCAGACAGCTACGATATTGCCATCTCCGTCAAAGGCGGCGGCATCACCGGCCAGGCCGGCGCCGCCAATCACGCCATCAGCAAGGCCCTGATCCAATTGTCGCCGGAATTGCGTCAACCTTTGAAAGCAGCGGGATACCTGCGGCGGGACGCCCGCTGCAAAGAGCGCAAGAAATATGGTCAGCGCGGCGCCCGGGCGCGGTACCAGTATTCCAAGCGGTAAGCTACCAGCTTGCTTGTGTCTTTGTCACCGGATCAGCCATACATATAACCACCAAGGACGGCAGCTTCTGCCGTCCTTTTTTTATGCCGCCAGGATACTATTGCCCGGCCGCCTGCACAAGCGCCTCCACCAGGCACCGGCCCAGGATGGCCAGGGATTCCGCGTCTAGGTATTGATCGGCCACATTGTCAAATAAAAGGGAACAATCCGCGCCGAACTCCTCGTCGGCGTCATTGAACAACAGGAGCACCGGCACCCGCGGCAGGGCGTAAAAGCAAAGAGACAGATCGCATCTTACCTTGATCTCCGGAACATATCCCCCCAACAGCCGGCCGGCCCGGCGCAATGCTTCGGTCCGGCCGTTGAAATTGTCGGCCAGGGCCTGTTCCACGTCCCGGGCAAAATAGACAGTCAGGGGACCGCTGGTGGGAAAATCCCGGTAATGGGCCCAGCCGGCAGGGGGAACAACTGCCGCCGGACATCGCAAAAGATAATTGCTGACCACCACAAAAGTTCCGTAATCCGGCCGGTTGCCGGCGGCATCGACAACCCCCTCGCCGGAGACCCGCAGTATCTTTCCCAGCCAGGGTACGGATACCGCCCCTGTCTCCGTTTCCAGCCCCAGGATACCGGCCACAGCCGCCAGGTCCAGCTGCCGGATCTGTTCCCGGTAGCGATTGTAGTTTTCTTCAAACACCGTCGCCGTTTTATCCATCTCACCTCCCTTGCCTGACAATCGCGGGGCAGGTTTTTATCGTTTATACGCTTGGAAACGCTTATTACAAGTGGTATCATGTACAGGATATCATACCCCTGGCCGGCAAATCCAGTCGGCCGGAGGAAAAGCGAATCAGCCTGCCGGCGCGGTCATGGGCGGGGATGACACGTCACCGGCGTTGACGGGATGAATCCATGAAGGCATATTTCATACGACGTTTGCTGCTGGTTATGCCCACCTTTATCGGGGTCACCGTAATGGTGTTCAGCATCACCCGGTTTGTCCCGGGCGGTCCGGTAGAACGCATGATCGCCCAGGCCCATCTCATGCAGAGCATGGACGGGGCGGATTCCCGGCAGGGCCGGACCCAGCCGCTATCCCGGGACCAGATCGAAACCCTGCGTAAATACTACGGTTTTGACAAGCCCTTGCTGACCAGTTATTTCCTCTGGCTGGGGAAGGTTCTCACCGGCGATCTCGGCACCTCCACCCGCTATTATGACGATGTCTGGTCCATGATCAGACAGCGGATTCCCATTTCCCTTTATTTCGGGCTGCTTTCCCTGATCGTTATTTACGGCGTCTGCATCCCTCTGGGCGCGGCCAAGGCCATCCGGCACAAAAGCGCCTTTGACAATATGTCCTCGATCATCGTCTTTATCGGTTACGCCATTCCCGGCTGGGTTCTGGGCATCCTGCTGCTGGTCCTGCTGGCCTCACATTGGGAAGTGTTTCCCCTGGGCGGGCTGACCGGCGATCAGTTTACAAGCCTCTCCTGGACCGGCAAAATCGCCGACATTGCCCGGCATACCGTGCTGCCGCTGATCGCCTATGTGACCAGTTCCTTTACCGTCATGACCTTTCTGATGAAAAACACCCTCATGGACAACCTTTCCGCCGATTACGTGCGGACGGCCATGGCCAAGGGACTTTCCTTTAAAAAAGCGGTTTTCGGTCACGCCCTGCGCAACAGTCTCATTCCCATTGCCACCCATTTCGGCAACAACATTTCCATCATCCTGACCGGTTCTTTTTTGATCGAAAAAATTTTCAACATCAACGGTATGGGACTGCTGGGCTATGAATCGGTGGTGGACAGGGATTATCCGGTGGTCATGGGGATCCTGGTGATCTCTTCGCTATTGTTCATGATCGGCAACATTCTTTCGGACATCTGCGTGGCCATCGTGGATCCGCGGGTGAGGTTCAAATGATCGGGATCAGCCCCCTCACAGCCAAAAAGCTGCAGCGCTTTGTCTCCATCCGGCGGGGCGTCGTCTCCCTGGTCCTGTTTGCCCTTTGTATTCTGATCTGCCTGGCTGCCGAACTGCTGATCAACAACCGGGCCATACTGGTTCACTACAATGGCGACTACTATTTCCCTACCTACGGGGACATGATTCCCGGTTCCGTGTTCGGCTTGAATTACTCCTATGAGACCGACTACCGCCAGCTGGCCCGCCATTTCCGCGAGGAAGGCAACGGCAACTGGGTGCTGATGCCGCCGGTGCCGTACAATCCCTATGAAAACGATTTCGTCCCCGGCCAGTATCCCCCTTCGCCGCCCTCTTTCGACCGCCAGCACTACCTGGGAACGGACACCTCCGGCCGGGATGTCCTGGCCCGAATCGTTTACGGTTTCCGTATCGCCGTCTTTTTTTCCCTGGCCCTGCTGGCCGTCAACTACACCATCGGTGCCGCCATCGGCAGTGCCATGGGCTACTGGGGCGGAAAATTCGACCTTTTCTTCCAGCGCGTCATCGAGATCTGGAGCAATGTTCCCTTTCTGTACATTATTATTATCGTCTCCTCCATTGTCGTGCCCAGCTTTGCCCTGCTGCTGATCATCATGGCTTTTTTCGGCTGGATTTCCCTGACCTGGATCATGCGCACCATGACTTACAAGGAGAAGGCCCGGGAATACGCCCTGGCGGCCAAGGCTCTGGGCGCATCAGACACAAGAATCATCTTTTCCCATATTATTCCCAACACCATTTCCATTATCGTCACCTTTGCCCCTTTTTCCGTGGCCGAAGGGATTATCGCCCTGACCTCCCTGGACTACCTGGGATTCGGGCTGGCGCCGCCCACCCCCAGCTGGGGCGAGCTGCTCCACCAGGGCTGGGCCAACATGGACGCCTGGTGGATCGTCTGGTCGGTGGTGGGGGCCATGGTGGCCACCCTGACCATGGTGACCTTTACCGGGGAAGCGGTGCGGGAAGCGTTTGACCCCAAAATGCATACGGTTTATGAATGAAGGAGAAAAATATGAAAAAAACAGGACTGGCGCTTATCGCAGTGATTGCCATCTTCGGTTTGATGGCCGTTGGCTGCTCTTCGGAAACAGACCGGGACAAAACCACCGCCGAACCGGAGCAGACTACCGGCACCTCCGCGCCCTACCGGGCGCCGGTGGCGACGGAGGGGCCGCCGGCTGATCTCGAATGGCTGACCAACGACACCGACCCGGTCTTCGCCTCGGCCGAGGCCGAAACCGGGGGGAAACTTGACCTGGCCCTGAATAGCTTTCCCCTGACCTTTCGGGTGGTCGGTCCGGATTCCAACAGCAGCTTCCGCAGCGCCATCCTTGGTAACCAGCTGGGGCTGATTTCGGTCCACCCCAACACGGAAAACATCATCCCTGAAATCGCCACTCACTGGGCCTTCGGGGACGACAAGAAAACCATGTACTTCCGGCTCAACCCGGCCGCCCGCTGGTCGGACGGACGGCCGGTGACCGCCCATGATTTCGCCTATACCCTGGAATTCATGCGTTCACCGCACATCATCGCACCCTGGTACAACGACTACTATACCAACGAAATCGACCGGGTTATCGTTTATGACGACCATACCCTGGCAGTGGTTTCCACCAAGGCCCAGCCCGACCTTCACCTACGGCTCTCCCTGCGGCCGATCCCCAGCCATTTTTACGGTCCCCTGGATGAAAACTTCGTGCGGGAATTCAACTGGAAGATCCCCCCCAACACCGGCCCCTATTACATCAGCGACTTTGAAAAAGGCAAGTACGTGGAATTTACCCGCAAGAACGACTGGTGGGCCGCGGACCTGCGGTTTTTCAAAAACCGGTTCAACGTGGACAAGGTGGTCTACTCCGTCATCCGGGATTTCGACATGAACTGGGAGCATTTCAAGAAAAACCGGGTGGACGTTTTCGCCATTACCATGCCCCAGTTCTGGCACGTCAAGACCGACACCCCGGTTATTGAAAACGGTTACGTCAACAAGATCTCCTTTTACAACGACACCCAGCGCTCCGCCCAGGGCATGTGGCTCAACCTGGACAAACCGATTTTTGCCGACCAGCGTGTCCGCTATGCCTTTGCCCATGCCATGAACATCGAGCGGGTCATCGAAAAGGTACTGCGGGGCGATTACTACCGGCTGGAGCAGGGTTTTATCGGCTACGGCGAGTATACCAATCCCGACATCACCGCCCGCCGATACGACCCGGACAAGGTCGACGAATACATGCAGGCGGCTGGTTTTCACCGCGGGCCGGACGGCATCTGGGCAAAAGAGGGGCTGCGATTTTCCGTGGACGTCACCTACGGCTTTGAAGGCCACACCCCCCGACTGGTGGTACTCAAGGAAGAAGCCCGCAAGGCCGGGGTGGAACTGAATCTGCGGAAACTGGATCCTTCCGCGGCCTTCAAGCAAATCCTGGAAAAAAAGCACGACGTGGCCTGGATGAGCTGGAGCACCTCGCTGCGGCCCCAGTACTGGGAACACTTTCACTCGGTCAACGCCCACAATCCCCAGACCAACAACATTACCAACACCGATGATCCGGTCATGGACAAGCTGATCATGGCCTACCGCGACAGCCTCGACGAAACCGAGCGGGCCCGATTGTCCCGGCAGATTCAGGAGCGGATCCATGAAATCGGCTGCTACGTGCCCACCTTCCTGGTTCCCTTTGTGCGCCAGGCGTACTGGCGCTGGTGGCGCCTGCCCGATCCGCCCGGCACCCGGCACACCAACGATCTGTTCGAACCCTTTGACAGCGTCACCGGCGGACTTTTCTGGTTCGATGCCGAACGGTACGACAAGACGCGGACGGCCATGGAGGCGGGCAAGGCCCTGGAGCCGACCACCATTATCGACAAAACCTATTTTACAACCGGGCAATAATGACCATGACGACGGCCGGGATTCCCCTTTTACGCGTGGAAACCCTGACCGCTTCTTTTGCCAGCGACGCCGGGCGTCTGCGGGCGGTGGAAGGGGTATCCTTCGAGGTTGACCGGGGAGAGGTGCTGGGGCTGGTGGGCGAGTCCGGGTGCGGCAAAAGCGTCACCGCCCTGTCGCTCATGCGGCTGCTGCCCAGGCCGGCCGGCCGGCTGGAAAGCGGCCGCATTCTCTTCGACGGCACCGACCTGACCCGTCTTTCCGCCGAGGCCATGCGCCGTTTCCGCGGCCGCCGCCTGGCCATGATTTTCCAGGAACCCATGTCGGCCCTCAACCCCGTGCACACGGTGGGCAAACAGATGCGGGAAGTCTACCGCATCCATGAAGGACTGCGGAGCAGAAAAATCGCCGATGACAAGGCCGCGGCCATGCTGGGCAAGGTCGGTATTCCTGATCCCCGGCGGCGGCTGAAGGAGTTTCCCCACCAGATATCCGGGGGGACCCGCCAGCGGGTGATGATCGCCATGGCCCTGGCCGCCAGCCCGGATCTGCTCATTGCCGACGAACCGACCACGGCCCTGGATGTTACCATCCAGGCCCAGATCCTTGACCTGATCAAGGCTATGCAGCAGGACCTGGGCATGGCCGTCATCCTGATTACCCACGACCTGGGCGTCATCGCCGAGACCTGCGACCGGGTCAGCGTCATGTACGCCGGGAAAATCGTGGAAACCGCACCGGTCAACCGTCTTTTCCAGTCCCCGGCCCATCCCTATACCCGGGGGCTGCTGGCCTCCATCCCGCGGCTGGAAAACCGGCGCAAGAGCCGCTTGCCGGTCATTGCCGGCATGGTCCCGGCGCTGGGAGAACTGCCGACCGGCTGCCGCTTCCAGAACCGCTGTCCCCGGGCCGAAGGCGTCTGCCGGCAGATTGACCCGCTCATGACGACGGTGGGGAAAGAACAGGCCGCCGCCTGCCACTTCGCCGGCGAAGAGGAGGTCCCATGACCGAAGGAGCGCCGCTGCTGAAGGTGACCGGCCTGAAGAAATATTTCCCCATTCACGGCGGCGTATTCCTGCGCCGGGTGGGCTGGGTGTACGCCGTGGACAACGTCTCCTTTACCATCCCGGTCGGCTGCACCCTGGGACTGGTGGGGGAATCCGGCTGCGGCAAAACCACGGTGGGCCGCTGCATCCTGCGGCTGCATACGCCCACCGCCGGTCGGATCGCGTTCAACGGGCAGGACATGGCCCTTCTCAACCGGGCCGGACTGCGCCGCATCCGCAAAGACATTCAGGTCATTTTTCAGGATCCCTTTGAGTCCCTGAATCCGCGCCATACCGTGGAATACATCCTGGAAGAGCCCTTCCGGATTCACCGCCTGGGTGACCGGCTGCAGCGGAAAAAGGATATCAGGAGCCTGCTGGAACGGGTCGGACTGCCGGCCAGCGCGGCCGACCGTTTTCCCCATGAATTCAGCGGCGGTCAGCGGCAGCGCCTGGGCATCGCCCGGGCTATCGCCCTGTCACCCCGCCTGATCATCTGCGATGAACCGGTCTCGGCTCTGGATGTTTCCATCCAGTCCCAGATCCTCAACCTGCTGCTGGAACTCCAGGAGGAAATGGGGTTTGCCTACCTGTTCATCGCCCATGACCTGGCCGTGGTGCGGCACATCTCCGATATGGTGGCAGTCATGTACCTGGGAAAAATCGTGGAAATAACGGATGCCGACACGATCTACCAGGCCCCTCGCCATCCCTACACCCGGGCCCTGATCGCGGCCATCCCGGTGCCGGATCCGGCTGCCGCCAAAAAGGATACGCCTCTCCCCGGCGATGTCCCCTCTCCCTCTAATCCGCCCCCGGGCTGCCGCTTTCACACCCGCTGCCCGTATGCGATCAAGCGCTGCCGGTCACAGGAACCGTCTTTATCCCCCATCGCCTCTTTCGCGGGCAAAGAACACCTGGTGGCCTGTCACCGGGCGAAAGAACTGGCCTGACCCCCGACCCCGGATCCGGCGCCATCAGGAAGAGCGGGCCTTGTCGGCCGCGGCCAGGGCCTGATCCAGATCGTCGATAATGTCCTGGGCGTTTTCAATACCTACCGCAAAGCGGATCAGCCCGTCCTTGATGCCCAGGGCCTCGCGCTCGGCCTTGGTCTTGTCGTAATAACTCACCGTGGCCGGATGGGTGATCAGGGATTCCACCCCGCCCAGGCTGGGACCGATGCTGGCAATGGTCAGGCGGCTCAAAAAATCCAGGACATAGTCCGTATCATCGACCACCTCAAAGGTGACCACCGCGCCGAAGCCCTTCATCTGGCGTACGGCCACATCGTGGTGCTGATGGCTGGGCAGGCCGGGATAATAGACCCGCTTGACGCCGGGATGCTTTTCCAGGTGTTCGGCAATGGTCTGACCGTTTTCATTCAGGCGCTGCATGCGGATCTCGAAGGTTTTCAATCCCCGGATAAGGAGATAGGAGGAGTT
Organism: uncultured Desulfobacterales bacterium; assembly: GCA_964439745.1. Classification (GTDB taxonomy): domain Bacteria; phylum Desulfobacterota; class Desulfobacteria; order Desulfobacterales; family Desulfosudaceae; genus CAYTQK01. The sequence continues at coordinate 1,003 of CAYTQK010000097.1, read as the reverse complement.
GGGATCAATTACCCCGCCGGTGATTTTCAGAAATTCACGAATGGAGTCGGTCAGCTTTTTTCTGCCCATCACCACCCCGCTCAAGAGATCATTGTGACCGCCCAGGTACTTGGTGGCACTGTGAATAACCAGATCCACCCCGAAATCCAAGGGGCGCTGATTGTAAGGCGTGGCAAAGGTGCTGTCGGAAATGATCAGAATCCCCCGGGGTTTGAAGATCGATGTCAATCGCTCCAGGTCCATGATATTCAAATAGGGATTGGTCGGAGATTCGGAAAAAAAAACCCGGGTATTGGGCTGGATGGCCTTTGCCATGGCTTCATAATCGCACATTTTGACCACCGTACAGTCGATGTCAAACTGGCCCAGACGGGTCTGACAGAACTCCAGCGTGCGTTTATAGGCATCGTCGGTGATAATGATGTGATCTCCGGACTTGAGCAGGGCGAACAGGGTGGTGGTAATGGCGCTCATACCGGAAGAAAACAAAATGGCATCCTCGGCCTCCTCCAGGTCGGCCAGCTTTTTTTCCGCGGCCAGTTCCGTGGGATGGCCGTACCGGCCGTATTCGAATCGCCCGATGGAACCATCGGCCAGCTGCTTGATTTCCTCTACATTCTTGAAAATAAAAGTGGAGGTCTGAACGATCGGGGTGGTTACGGCGCCGTACTCGTTATAGCGAACCTCGCCGGCATGAACCGAGCGGGTTGACAACCCCTGCTTCCTCTCTTTTGCCATGGGCATGTTCTCCTCTGTTTCGCTGTAGCCGGGCATTCTGCAATGATAACTTTTCGCCTGATAGCGGGATATTTCTACAAATCGCACCTATTGTCGTTATAACCGACCCGGCATCCCTCCGACAAGGTTTTTTTACCCCGCCGGCGGAGCCGAATACGCAATAAAATATCCGGCTTACGGTTTCCCAGGGCGTTTGACGACCGTTTATTCGCCATCTTTTTCCGGCTGAATGACAACCTCGGCGGCGTCGGTATTGTCCAGGTAC
>CAYTQK010000096.1:3591-10826 GCA_964439745.1 uncultured Desulfobacterales bacterium | reverse complement strand
GCGATCGCGTCAGCCTGGGGTTGATCAAAAAGAAATTCGCCCATGTCGAAGCGGTTTCCCATTCCGCCGTGGTCGGACGGAAAATGAATCTCTTCCGGGCCATCGGCGCCGCCATGGATGAGGCGGTGACGCAGCGAACCGAAATTATCTACCCGCCACCGGCGGATGCGCCGACCCTCGTGTTTCGGGATCATGAACATCTGGCGGTCAAGCACGGGACCCGGGCCATCCTGACGGTGCCGCTCTATGGCCGGGGACAATACTATGGCGCCTTGACCCTGGAGCGGCAGAAGGACCGGCCCTTTTCCACAGAAGAGGTGGGCTATGTCCAAAGCGTTGCCGAGCTTTCCGGCCCGGCGCTGGAAAGCAAGTATCGCTACGACCGGCCGCTCGTCCTGATCGCCCTGTCATCGTTGAAACAGCAGGTGGTTCGTCTGCTGGGGCCCGGATATACCGGCAGAAAAGCGGCGGCACTGGCCGTCCTTCTGGCGGTCCTGGTTTTTTCCTTGGTCAAGGGGGAATACCGGATCTCCGCCGATACGGTTCTGGAAGGTGCCGTCCAGCGGTCCATCGTGGCGCCCTTTGACGGTTTTATCGAAAAAGCCCCGGCCCGGGCCGGTGACGTGGTTTCGGCGGGCCAGCTGCTCTGCACCCTGGACGACCGGGATCTGCGGCTGGAACAGATAAACTGGTTGAGCCGGCGGAACCAGTATCACCGACAGCTTCAGAAGGCCATCGCCCGCGGGGATCGTTCCGAGGCCAATATCATCCAGGCCCAGCTTGACCAGGCAGCGGCCCGGATGGAACTGGCGGAAAGCCGGCTGGAGCGCGTGGCCATCCGGGCGCCCTTCGCGGGAGTGCTGCTCAGCGGTGACCTGACCCAGCGGCTGGGCGGCTCGGTGCGCCAGGGGGAAGAACTGTTTCCAATGGCGCCCCTGGACGCCTACCGGGTGATCCTGGAGGTGGATGAGGAGCGTATCGCCGACGTGGACGAAGGCCAGCGCGGTGACCTGGTGCTTTCCGCCGTGCCCGAAAAAACCTACGATTTTACGGTGACCAAGATTACTCCGCTGACCACCTCCGCCGAAGGGCACAACTACTTCCGGGTGGAAGCTGCGTTGGCTCAACCGGCACTGCTCCTGCGGCCGGGCATGGAGGGCGTGGGGAAAATCGCTGTTGAGCAACGCCTGCTCATCGATATCTGGACCCGGCCGGTCTTCGAGTGGTTCCGGCTCAAGCTATGGGCCTGGTGGCCATGAACCAGGCAGCGGCTGCATGATCAGCGACGCGGGGCAAATGCATCATGTCCGAGAAGAACCTTTTCAGCAGTGCCTGGTACCGGGTAGCCGGTCTCACGCCCTTTCTGCGGAGTCACGCGGAAATTCATCGCCAGACCTTTCGCGGGGAAACCTGGTATGTGCTGCAGGACCATTCCACCGGCCGTTTTCACCGCTTTTCCGCTCAGGCCTATTACCTTATCGGCCTGATGGACGGCACCCGCAATCTGCAGGAGATCTGGGAAGCGGCCTGTTGGCACCTGGGGGATGAAATGCCCACCCAGGAAGAGGTCATTACCCTGCTCGCCCAGTTGAACCAGGCGGGTGTGCTGCAGTCCAACATTTCGCCGGACATCGGGAACCTCCTTCACCGGAGCCGGAAGGATCGACGCAACCAGTTCTGGGGCAAGGTCCGTTCGCCGGTGGCGCTTCGCATCCCCCTGCTGGATCCGGATCGTTTCCTGGACAAGACCATCGGGGTGGTGGCGCCCTTTTTTACCCTGCCCGCGGCCGTGGCCTGGTGTGCCATTGTGACCGCGGCCATGGTGCTGGCCGTCATGAACTGGGGGGAGCTGACCCAGAACCTGGCCGACCGGGTGCTGGCCATGGAAAACCTGGTCCTGCTCTGGCTGATTTACCCGGTGGTGAAAATCGTTCATGAGTTCGGTCATGCCTGGGCGGTCAAGCGCTGGGGCGGGGAAGTCCACGAGATGGGCATCATGCTGCTGGTTTTTTTCCCGGTTCCCTATCTGGACGCCTCCACCGCCTCTGCTTTTCGTAAAAAGCGACGGCGGATGATCGTGGGTTTTATCGGTATCGGCGTGGAGATGCTGATCGCTGCGCTGGCCCTGTTTTTGTGGGTCAACCTGGAGCCGGGTGCCGTCCGGGCGGTAGCTTTCAACGTCGTCATCGTTGCCGGGGTGTCCACGATTTTTTTCAACGGCAATCCCCTGCTCCGTTTTGACGCCTACTATATCCTGGCTGATTATCTGGAAATTCCCAATCTGGGCTCCCGGGCCAACCGCTACCTGGGATACCTCGCCCAGCGCTACCTGGTACGGAACGAGGAGGCCCGTTTTACCCTCAGCAACCGCCGGGAGGCTTTCTGGCTGGTCTTCTACGGTATCGCCTCCTTTTGTTACCGGATTTTTATCAGTCTCCGGATCGCCCTGTTCGTGGCCGGAAAATTCTTTTTCATCGGTGTGCTGATCGCCCTCTGGGCCCTGGCCGGCCTGGTGGTCATGCCGGTGATACGTCTTTTCCGGACCATCCTGACCGTTCCCGAATTGTACAAGCGCAGGGGGCGGATCACGGCCCTGGCCCTGACGGCCGGCGGGCTGCTGCTGGTTCTTGTTTTCGGGGTACGCCTGCCTTCGACGACCATAGCCGGGGGTATCGTCTGGCCGGGCGAGCATGCCCAGGTGCGGGCCGGTTCGGACGGCACGGTTCAAAGATTGACGGCTCGGCCGAACACGAAGGTGTCTGCCGGCGACCCCTTGATCGTCTGCGAAAATCCCGAGATTGAGCAGGAACTCCTCGTCCTTTCAGCCCGTTTGCGCGAATATCAGGCCCGGCATCAGAAGGCCCTGGCCACGGATCGGACTGAAGAAAAGATTATCGCAGAAGAGGTGGACCGGATCAAAGGCGAGCTGCGCCGCGCCGAAGAACGCCGACAGGCCCTGGTGGTCAGAAGTCCGGCCGCGGGACGCTTCGTGCTGCCCAATGCTGAAGACTATCCCGGCCGTTTTCTCCGAAGGGGAGATCCCCTGGGCTACGTGGTGGATCAGGAGAAAACCACCGTGCTGGCCCCCGTCTCGCAGAAGCAGGTCGGGAAAATCCGGCACAATGTCCGTTCGGTCGCGGCCCGGCCGGCAGACCGGGTGTTTCATCGAATTCCGGCCCGCCTGATCCGGGAGGTGCCGGCCGCTTCGACCCGTCTGCCCTCCCTGGCCTTTTCCCTGGAAGGGGGCGGCTCCTTTGCGCTGGATCCCCGTTCACAGGAGGAACAACGATCCTTTCAAAAATTGTTCTATTTTGAAGTGGCCCTGGAAGAACCCCTGCAAAACCGGCTGGGAGCCCGGGTTTTTCTGCGGTTTGCCCACGAGGCCGAACCCCTGGCAAGCCGCTGGTACAGAACCCTGCGGCGATTATTCCTGCGGGTTTTTAATCGGTAGCGGCAAGGCGGTTTGAAGAGGATGTACCTGCGCGCGGACATATCCAGCTGGCCCAAGGCCGACCATTTTTCCCGCCCGGAACGCGAGGAGAGCCGGCAGACCTTCCTGGACCGTCTGGCCTGGAACGCGGTCGGCTACCTTGTGCGGCCCATCAACGCCCGCCGGTTGCGCCAGGAAAAAATCGCGGCCGCGGTGTCCCGGGCGGGGGTGGATCTCCGGCACCGCAGTGATGAGTCGCTGCGCCGGCAAAGCGAGGCTCTGCGTCTTCGCCTGCGGTCCGACGGTTTTTCCTTTTCCCTGGTGACCGAATCATTCGCCCTTATCCGGGAGGCGGCTGATCGCGTGCTGGGTATGCGGCATTACGACTGCCAGCTGATGGGCGGGTATGCCATCCTCAACGGACTGCTGGCGGAAATGGAGACCGGCGAGGGCAAAACCCTGGTGGCTACCCTGCCGGCCATTACCGCCGCCCTGGCCGGCCTCCCCGTCCACGTGATTACCGTCAATGATTACCTGACCCGGCGGGATGCCGGGTTGATGGAAGATCTGTACCGGTTTTTCGGTCTTTCCGTGGGCTGCGTGGTCCATGAAAAAACCCCGGCCCAGCGAAGGGCCGCCTATAATTGCGACGTGACGTATTGCACCAACAAGGATGTGGTGTTCGACTACCTCCGGGACCGGATCGTCCTGGATGACAGCCCCGGGGCCCTGCATCTTCACGCCGAACACCTGTACAATCGGTCCGGCAAGAGTGAGCGGCTGCTGCTGCGCGGGCTGCATTTTGCCATTGTCGATGAAGTCGACAGCGTGTTGGTGGATGAAGCCCGAACGCCCCTGATTATTTCCCGCAACGAAGGCAGCGAGGGGGAAGAGAAAGTGGCCCGGCAGGCCCTGTCCCTGGCCGGAGACCTTCGCGAACCGGATCATTACCGGATCGTGTTTGAGGCCGATCAGGGGGTGCAGAACGTCATCCTGACGGAAAAGGGCCGCCAGGAAGCCCAGCAGGCGGCCCAGTCCCTGGGCGCCGTCTGGCAGAGTCCCATTCGCCGGGAAGAGCTGGTGCGCAAGGCCCTGACTGCCCTGTATCTCTATCGCCGGGACGAACATTACCTGGTCCAGGAGGATAAGATTCTTATCGTGGATGAATTCACCGGACGGGTCATGCCCGACCGGTCCTGGGAGGGCGGGCTGCACCAGTTGATCGAGGTTAAAGAAGATTGTTCGGTCACCGGTCAGCGGGAAACCGTCGCCCGCATCAGTTATCAGCGGTTTTTCCGGCGGTACCTGCGGCTGGGCGGCATGACGGGAACCGCCCGGGGGATCCGGCGGGAGCTCTGGTCGGTGTACGGACTCTCGGTGGTGCCCATCCCGCCCAACCGGCCGCTGGCCCGGATCATTCAGCCGGGCCAGATATATGCCACCCTCTCGGAAAAGTATGCGGCCGTGGTGGCCCGGGTGGAAGTCCTGCACCTCCGCCGGATACCGGTGCTTATCGGCACTCGCACGGTGGCGGTTTCCGAACATTTGAGCCGGCTGCTGGGACAGCGGGATATCCCCCACCAGGTGCTCAACGCCAAGCAGGACGCGGAGGAGGCCATGATCGTGGCCCGGGCCGGCCAGCCGGGCCGGGTGACCATCGCCACCAATATGGCCGGGCGGGGGACGGATATTATCCTGGAACCGGGGGTGGCCGAGCGGGGCGGGCTGCACGTGCTCATGACCGAGCGCCACGAATCCGGCCGGGTGGACCGTCAGCTGGCCGGCCGCTGCGGCCGCCAGGGTGATCCCGGCTGCTGCGAGATATTTCTTTCCCTGGAAGATCCCCTGCTGCGGGAAGGATCACCGGGATGGCGCGGCCGGGCTGCCCGGTGGCTGGAAAAGATGCAGGTTGACCTCTGGAAATCCATGGGGAAAAAGTCGATAACCAGGGCGCAACGCAAGATCGAACGGGTTCATGCCGGGGTGCGCAAACGGCTTCTGCGCTACGATGAGAGCCGCAGCGACTCCCTGTCTTTTTCCGGCCGTAGCGAATGATTTCCGGACCTGTTTTTCCCGAAAGGATCAATTGACACTCAAAAAAGGAAACCAGTGAAACCCTGTCCCGGATTTTCACGAAAGGAGAACAAATATGCGGCAAATCAATAAACTGGCCGGCCTGGTCCTGGCAGTATCTTTCCTGTCAGCCGGTACGCTGCCGGCCCAGGAGGGGGAAGGCGTCTGGTACCGGGGCCTGGTGGCCCCCAGTGAAGTCATCGAGGTCAGCAGCCAGGTACCGGGCATTATCGACCGGGTGACCGTGGAACGGGGTGACCGGATTGCCAAAGGAAAGGTCCTGGCGGAACTCCGGGCCGGGGTGGAAAAAGCACAGGTGGAGCTGGCCGAAGCCCGGCTGGAATTCGGGCGAAGAAAGGTAGAGCGGAACAGGGAACTCTATGAAAAGCAGCTGATTTCCATCCACGAGAAGGATGAAATGGAAACCGAGGTGCGGATCCGGGAGCTGCAGCTGAAAGAGGCCGAAGAACGGCTGGCGCTCCGGACCATCCGCAGCCCGGTGACCGGGGTGGTGGTGGAACGGTATTTGGGGTCGGGCGAGTATGTCGGGGATGAGGGGGCGATCATGAAAATCGCCCGGATCGATCCGCTGAATGTGGAGCTCGTAGTGCCGGCCGAGCGATACAGGACCATCGACCAGGGGATGACGGTCCGGATCAGGCCCCAGGATCCGTTGGGAGGCAGCTATCAGGGCCGGGTAGTGATTGTGGACGAAGTGATTGACGCGGCCAGCAGCACTTTTGGTGTCCGGGTCCGGCTCCCCAATCCCGGCCACCGGATACCTGCCGGGATTAACTGCCAGGTGGACTTTTCTGAATAAAGGCCGGCCGCCGCTGGGGCCGTTTTCCAATCTGGCGTCAATCTCCGGTGACCCGGCCGGATTTATCCTTTACGCCTGGTTCAAAATACACTATAATCAGTTACCGAAATAGAGGGAAATGTTTCGACGGGAAACCCTGGTGCCCGGCCGCCAAGGGGAATTCCCCCGGTGTGGCCGGCTTTTCTCCAATCCGTGAGTTTTCTGGATTTGTAATTTTCCAAATTTGAAAAGGAGTTTTTATGTCAACACAGATTCGCAAAATTTTTGGTTTTGGCCTGATTCTCGCCCTGGTTGCTCTGGCCGGGAGTAATGGGGTTTGGGCGGAAGACGCCGACATTGATATCGTCACCGTCGATATTAATAAGATCATGACCCAGCACCCGGCCCTGGAAGAGGAACAGCAGACATTGCAGCGTGAGGCGCAGCAGATGCAGGGTCAGCTGGAAGGACAGGGCGAGCAGGGAGAGCAGGAGCAGCAGATGGCGCAGCAGCAGCTGCAGCAGCGTTCCACGGAACTCCAGATGGAGGCCCTGGATAAAGTGAAAACCGAAATCCGAAAAATCGCCGCGGAAAAAGGGTATACCTACGTGATGGAAAAAAACGCTCTTTTGGCGGGAGGTCGGGATGTTACCGACGAGGTTATCGGTATCATGACGGAGATGCATGAAGAAGATTAGGCCGCCGGCACCAAAAAAGCCCGGGTCTTCGCGCCAGCGGAGCCGGGCTTTTTTTTACAGCCGGGGCCGCCGCTGGTATCGGAATGGCGCTATGCTTGGCAAGCGGCGGCTGGCGGATCAGCGGCCGTTATTATCCTGGATTACCGCTGCATAATAAACTTCCGTACCTTCGTTCTGTGTCCGGATTTTTTTGTCGTGGAGCAGCTGGCCGAGGTACTTGGATACTTCGTTGGTG
>CAYTQK010000096.1:2916-3581 GCA_964439745.1 uncultured Desulfobacterales bacterium | reverse complement strand
GCGGGGGGGGCGGTGTCTGGGCTGTTGCGGGGGTGGGCAGGCCTAACCTGTGGGACGGCTGCGCCATGGTGCGGGGGAGGGGAGGCAGCAGGGCCAGGTTGCGGTCCATGTCCGCCTGGAGATGGAGGGTCGCCTCCGGTCCCAGGTCGGCGATGATTTCCGCCGTCGGTGTAAACAGGCGGGTCAGTTCAGCCAGCCGCTCGGCCGACAACGGGGCGGCATACTCTTCGGCCGGCGGACGCACTACCGTGTTCAGATGGACGCGGTCCGGGCCGATGGCGTTGACATGGGCGGCGATGCGCTCCACCTTGTCCGGCATGGCGTTGATCCCCAGCATCAGGAAGACTTCTATCCATAATTCTCCGGTAAACTGGTCCCGGAAGCGCTTTTGCCCCTCGATCAGCCGGTCAAAAGTCAATTCCGGGGCAGGCCGGTTGACCCACTGAAAGGAGGCCTGGTCCCAGGCGCTGAGAGACGCCTTGACCACCTTGGCGCGGCTGGCCGCCTCCCGTACGGCCGGATCATCCAGCCGGGTGCCGTTGGTCAAAAGCCCCGTCGGAATGGGCTGGTTTTCCCGGTTCCCGATTACCCTTCCGCAACCGGATTGCAGGGTCCGCTCCCCCGGACCGGGCACGTGCCGGGCGTCCGGCCCGGCCCCCCGCGCC
>CAYTQK010000096.1:0-2906 GCA_964439745.1 uncultured Desulfobacterales bacterium | reverse complement strand
GGGGGGGGGGGGCCGGACCCGGGGACGGCGCGGCGGGAGGGGCGGGCCCGCCCCGTCGTCGGCCGGCCGGCGCCCGTCGCGATCGTGGAGAACCGGGTGGAGGGGGTGGGCACCGGCCGCCCGACGGAGCAGGTGGTCATCACCGCGGGGACGGAGGGCGTCATCCGCACCCTGGGTTTCCGCGACGGGGAGCGGGTGGAGGCCGGGGCCGTGCTGGCCGCCATGGACAGCGAGATCCAGGAGGCGGGGCTGGCCGCCGCCCGTACGGCCGGATCAGCCAGCAGGGTGCCGTTGGTCAAAAGCACCGTCGGAATGGGCTGGTTTTCCAGGTGCCGGAGTACCTCTCCGAAACCGGTGTGCAGGGTCGGCTCCCCGGAACCGGACAGTGTCAGGTAGTCGGCCCGGCCGCCGGCAGCAAGCCAGTGATTGAGTTCATTATAAACCGCCTCCAGGGGAACATAGCTGTCGCGGTGGATTGTTTTTTGGCTGGTCCTGCCCAGCTGACAGAAAAGGCAGTCCAGAGAGCAGGTTTTGGCGGGCAGCAGGTCGATTCCCAGGGACCAGCCAAAGCGGCGGGAGGGAACCGGCCCGAACAGGTAGCGGTAGTTGGTTGTCATGAGGATTTTCCTGTTTTTTAATTGCATGATTCCTGGTGCTGGCAGCGGGCCGGCCGGATTCCGGGGATCGGGGAACAGACCCGGGAGAATCCAGGTCCCGGACCAACATCAAACTATATCACAATGGTTCGTCCGGGAAAGGCTTTTCTTTTTTTCTCCAAGGCCGGCCGGGAGCGCTGCCGGCAGACTCTCCCTCGCCTTGACAGCGATCAGCACAGTGATTATTTTACTAAAAATATTGTATGCGCAAAGGCCGTTCCCTTTTTCCCTGTTGATTGACAATGGTAAGGAGCTGCTTATGATCCATGTAGAAAATCTGACCAGGTATTATAACCAGGTCTGCGCCGTCAACCGGATCAGCCTGGACATCAACAAGGGTGAGATCATGGGGCTGCTCGGTCCCAATGGCGCCGGCAAGACCACCACCCTGCGGATGCTGACCGGTTTTTTGCGGCCCACCGCCGGCACGGTCCGGGTGAAGGACCTCTCCCTGGAAAGGGATGTAAAGGCCATCAAGGCCCTGATGGGCTATCTGCCGGAATCGGCCCCGCTCTATCCGGATCTGCTGGTCTATGATTATCTGGATTACGTGGCCGCCCTGCGGGGAATTCCCCGCCCGGAGCGCCGGGAGCGGGTCCGCACCATGGCCGATAACTGCGGCCTGGAAACGGTCATGCACAAGCCCGTGGCCCAACTCTCCAAGGGGTTCAAGCAGCGGGTGGGCCTGGCCCATGCCATGATGAACGACCCGGATATCCTGGTGCTGGACGAACCCACCTCCGGGTTGGATCCCAACCAGATAGTGGAAATCCGCGATATTATCAAGCAGATCGGCCGGGAGAAAACCATCATATTTTCCACTCACATTCTCAGCGAGGCCGAAGCCACCTGTGACCGGATCGTCATTATTGACCAGGGTAAAATCGTGGCCGACGAAGCCACCGCCCAACTGAAAGAACAGCAGACCGGTGAGGGTGACATCTGCCTGACCCTGGCCGGGGTGAGCGCCGAGACCGCCCGGCAGACCCTGTTGGAACTGGAGGAGGTGCTCGCGGTCGACGAAGCGGCCGAAGCGGCCGCCCCCCCTGATGATGCCGTACGGCTGCGGCTGCGCTGCGCAAACAGTCCGGACCTCCGCCGTAACCTCTATGCCCGGATCAAGTCGACCGACTGGATCCTGCTGGAATTTTTCCGGGAAACGCCCACGCTGGAAAACGTGTTTCAGAAACTGACCAGGGAGAAATAAGATGCGACAGACGTGGACCATGTTCGTCAAGGAGTTCAAAACCTATTTCATTTCCCCCATCGCCTACATCGTCATTGCCATCTTCCTGGTGGTGACGGGATGGTTTTTCTTTTCCACCTATTTTCTCCGGGACCAGGCGACCCTGCGGTATTTTTTTGAAATGCTGCCCTTTGTTTTTTCCTTTGTGGTGCCGGCCGTAACCATGAAGCTCTTTGCCGAAGAACTGAATACCGGTTCCTATGAACTGCTCATGACCATGCCGGTCACCTTCCGGCAGGTCCTGGTGGCCAAGCTGGCGGCGGCCACGGCTTTTGTCGCCGTCATGCTGGTGCCGACCCTGCCCTACGCGGTATCGGTGGCCGTTACCGGCGATCTGGACTGGGGGCCGGTGGCCGGCGGTTATCTCGGGGCGGTGCTGCTGGGCCTGGTCTTTTCCGCCATCGGCATTTTCGCCTCGGCCCTGACCCGGAACCAGATTATCGCCTTTATCGTGGCGGCCGCCATCTGTTTCGGCCTGACTATTCTGGACCTGATGCTTTTCTTTCTGCCGGTGCCCCTGCTGGATGTGCTGCAGTACCTGGCTGCCGGCGCTCATTTCGAGAATATTTCCAAGGGGGTGGTGGACAGCCGGGATCTCCTCTATTTTCTGAGCCTGGCTTTTGTGGCCCTGTACGGCGCCTACCTCGCCCTGACCGAAAAACAGTAAGGAGTGGCCAAGGATGAGATCGCAACGATATGTCAAGTTCCTGGTTTACCTGGTTGTCATCGTGCTGATCAATCTGGTGGGTATGAACCTCTTTTTCCGGGTGGATCTGACCGCCGGCGACAAGTATTCCCTTTCGCCGGCCTCCCGGGAGGCGGTGGCCGATTTGTCCGAACCGTTGACCATCAAGGTGTTTTTTACCAAAAACCTGCCGCCGCCGCACAATACCACCGAACAGTATCTGCATGATCTGCTGGAAGCCTATGCCGTCAGCGCGGGCGAGCATTTCAACTACCGGTTTTACAATGTCACTTCCGACGACGGTGAGCCCGGTCAAGCG
>CAYTQK010000095.1:0-10848 GCA_964439745.1 uncultured Desulfobacterales bacterium | reverse complement strand
TTACCCTCATATAAGGCCATTCCTATCACTACAGCGGAAGCGCCAGCCTTCTTTTTCATTGTAATAGGTGCGTTCCCATTTGGCCGATTCCACGTTGGCCAGTTGGCGCCAGTTGCCCTGGAGCTGCTCGCAGTTGACATTGGGATCATGATGGACAGCCATAAATTTTTTGTTTTTCATGATGCGCCCTCTCCTTTTGTTGGGTTGACATCTGTGAGGGTGATTTTCCCTCTGCTGCTTTCAAATAATCAATGGTTCAATATCCATGCCATGATGATCCGGCGCTGCCGATGATTTTGTTGGGTATGCGGAATTTTTTTCAAGAAAGTTGGCACATTTATTGATTCATTCGGAACAGGTTAATTCGATGAACAAAGGTGTCGGAAACGGGTGCCTGTCGGAGCGGACGCAGCAGACGGCCGCAGTGGTTGGTAGAAGATGGGCAGCCATCAGGATCATCAGATGTGTGTCTACCATATTACCCGCCGGGAGGAGCTGGATTGTTTCATCAAGTACGGGCTCTGCCTGGTGGCCTTTCAAACCGGCTGGTGTGCACCCTGCCGGCTGCAGGCGCCCATCGTGGAACGGCTGGCCGCTGATTTCCAGGGGCAGGCCAAAATCGCCGCAGCCGACGTGGACGATCTGCCGGATTTTGCCATGTCCAGCCATATCCGCAGTATTCCCACCTTGATCCTGTACCAGGACGGTCAGGAAATTACCCGCTTCGTGGGCCTGCAAAGTGCAGGAGTGCTGAGCGCGGCCCTGCGCAAGGCCTTGCCGGGGTAGTCGCCCCTGCCGGGATGGTTTCGCCGGCAACAGGCAGCAAGTATCGTTCGGGGTGGCAATACCGTTGCAATAAACGGATCAAATCCAGAGGCACCTCCGCGCTCCGGCCGTATGCGCCGTATGATTTGAACTTGCAGTGCTGATCCGCTAATATTACCATGAAAGATGAGAGCAGGGTTGTTGAGTACAAGGTGAGAAAGACCAGGGAGCAGCAGACCGTATGTCCTTATATGCCAATGTCAGCACGGGCTGGGAAAGTCTGGATTCGATTATCGACCACCTGCGGCGCGGCGACAACGTGGTCTGGCAGGTGGATGTCATCGATGATTATCAGCGCCTGGTAACGGCCTTTGTCAACAAAGCCCTGGCTGATAAGGAACGGGTGGTCTATTTTCGTTTTGCCCGTCATTCGGCACTGCTGGAGGAGCGGAAGAACCTGGCCGTGTACCGCCTGGATGTGGGCAAGGGGTTCGAGGCCTTTTCCACCCAGGTGCACAACCTCATTACCCGGGAAGGAAAAAATATCTGCTATGTGTTTGACTCTTTGTCCGATCTGCTGCATTGCTGGGCTACGGACCTGATGATCGGCGATTTTTTTTCCATCACCTGCCCCTATCTTTTCGAGCTCAATACCATCGCCTATTTCGCCATTGTCCGGGACCGTCATTCGTTTAACGCCATTGCCCGGATCCGGGAGATCACCCAGGTGCTCATTGATGTCTACAACTACCAGGGACAGGTCTGCATACACCCCATAAAAGTGCAGCACCGCTATTCTCCCACCATGTTTTTCCCCCATATCAAGCAGAAGGACACCCTTCAGCCGGTGATCAACAGCGTGGAGGCGACCGAGCTTTTCACTCACCTGGCCAGCCAGAAAACCAGCCAGGTTCATCGGCATCTGGATTACTGGGACCGCTTGTTCATGCAGGCCAGGAATCTGGCGGAATCCGGTTCCCGGCCCGAGGAAAAACAGGATATGGTGGAACAGCTCAGCCGCCTCATGCTGAGCCGCAACAAAAAGATTTTATCCCTGATTCGGGATCACCTGACGCTGGACGACCTTTTGCGGATCAAACTCCGCCTGATCGGGTCCGGGTTTATCGGCGGCAAATCCGTGGGCATGCTGCTGGCCCGGAAAATCCTGGCCAATGACACCGATTTTGACTGGGGCGGGGTGCTGGAGCACCATGACTCTTTTTACATCGGCTCGGACGTGTTCTACTCCTATATTGTGCAGAACGGCTGGTGGAAACTGTTCATGGCCCATAAGACCCCGGAGGGGTATTTTGAACGGGGCGAGGAGCTGCGCGAAAAACTGCTGACCGGGGTGTTCCCCGATGAGATCACGGAACAGTTTCAACTGATGCTGGAATATTTCGGTCAATCCCCGATCATCGTGCGGTCATCCAGTTTGCTGGAGGATGCTTTCGGCAGCGCCTTTGCCGGCAAATATGAAAGCTGCTTCTGCGTCAATCAGGGCCCCCCGGAGAAGCGCTACGAACAGTTCGAAGAAGCGGTCCGCTATATTTTCGCCAGCGCCATGAACGGAGACGCCCTGGCCTACCGGATGCAGCGGGGACTGGACCGCATGGACGAACAGATGGCCCTGCTGGTGCAGCGGGTATCCGGGGCGTATCATCATCATTATTTTTTTCCGGAAATGGCCGGGGTGGGCATTTCCCAGAATCCCTTTGTCTGGAAAAAAGACATGGATGCCCGGGCCGGTATGATCCGCCTGGTTTACGGGCTGGGAACCCGGGCCGTGGAGAGGGTGGAAAATGATTATCCCCGCATCATCGCCGTGGATGACCCCCTGGTCAAGCCACTGGCGGAGATGAAGGATATCCGTCGTTTTTCGCAGCATTACGTGGATCTGCTGAACCTGGCTGACAACCGTCTCCAGAGCATCGCTTTTGAATCCCTGCTGGAAAAGCACCTTCCCGCGCGCGTGGACCTGCTGACGACCCGGGATACGGAAGCCATGCAGGCGCTCCGGGAACTGGGGCGGCCGGAAAGGGATCAGCTGATTCTGACCTTTGACCGGTTTTTGACCACCACCCCTTTCATTGATCTCATGCGGAGCCTGCTCAACCGGCTGGAAACAAACTATCGCTACCCGGTGGATGTGGAGTTTACCGTCAACTTTAACCAGGCCGGTCATATCCAGATCAATCTGCTCCAATGCCGGCCCTTCCAGTCCATCGGCTTGAGCGGCGGTCAGCCCCTGCCGGAATCCGTCAGCGACGACAAGACCATTATCCGCATGGACGGCCGGTTCATGGGCGGCAATATTACCCAGCCGATCGCCATGATTATTTTTGTCGATTCCGAGCCGTACACCCGGCTGTCCCTGTCTGAAAAATACAGCGTGGCCCGGCTGATCGGCAAGCTGAACCGGATCATCGCGGACCGGGAGAAAACGCCTACCCTGCTTCTGGGGCCGGGGCGCTGGGGGACCCATACCCCGGCCATGGGCGTACCGGTTCATTTTTCGGAAATCAACCATATCGCGGCCATAGCCGAAATCAGTTACCAGGATGGCAGCCTGATTCCGGATCTTTCGTTCGGCACCCATTTTTTTCACGATCTGATCGAAACGCAGATTTTTTACATGGCCATCTATCCGGAACAGCAAAAGGTGTGTTTCAACCGGCCATGGTTTCTGGCGCAGCCCAACCTGCTGGAAACCTTCAGCCCGGTGGACGGGCATCTGGCCGAGGTGGTCAAGGTGGCGGATGTTCGCGGGGCCGGACTGGTCATCCAGTCGGATGTGGCCTTGCAAAAAGTAATCTGTTACCTGGCGTAAAACCGCCTGTCTGGCCCCCGTCTTGGTTTGCCGCATAAAAAAGCCCGGGGGAAAACCCCCGGGCTTTGGTTCCGGCCAATATCGATCACACTTACAACCTGCCGCGGTCTATACCACGCCGTAGGCCAGCATGGCCTTGGCTACCTTGGTGAACCCGGCAATATTGGCGCCCATGACGTAATCGGCAGGTTTACCGTAGGCTTCAGCCGCGTCCAGGCAGGCTTTGTGAATGCTTTTCATGATCATTTGGAGCCGGTTGTCGACCTCATCCCGGGTCCAGGAGAGTTTCAGGCTGTTCTGGCTCATTTCCAGGCCGGAAGTGGCCACCCCGCCGGCATTGGCCGCCTTGCCCGGCCCATAAAGAAGGTTGTTGTCCTGGAAAATTTTTACCGCTTCCGGGGTCGAGGGCATATTGGCGCCTTCGGCCACGCAGATACAGCCGTTTTTCACCAGCGCCGCGGCATTTTCCCCGCTCAGTTCATTCTGGGTGGCGCAGGGCAGGGCGATATCGACCTTGATCCCCTGTTCCCGGATTACATCCCAGACGTTTTTTCCTTCCACGCACACGGATTTATATTTATCGGCATATTCTTTGACCCGGCCCCGCTGCACATTTTTCAACTCCATGAGATAGCAGCATTTGTCATGGTCAATGCCTGCTTCATCAATAATGGTGGAGCTGGAATCGCATACGGAAATGACCCGGCCGCCCAGTTCATTTACTTTTTCAATGGCGTACTGGGCCACGTTACCGGAACCGCTCACCGCTACCAGCTGGTTTTTAAAATCAAATCCCCGGGTGGCCAGCATTTCCGCGGCAAAGTAAACCGTGCCGTAGCCGGTGGCCTCGGGCCGGATGAGACTGCCGCCGTATTCCAGGCTCTTGCCGGTCAGCACGCCGGTATGCTCGTTTCTGATTTTTTTGTAATATCCGAACATATAGCCGATTTCCCGGCCGCCGACACCGATATCCCCGGCCGGAACATCCGTTTCCGGACCGATATGCCGATATAGTTCACGCATAAAAGCCTGGCAGAACCGCATGATCTCGTTGTCGGACTTGCCCTTGGGATCAAAGTCCGAGCCGCCCTTGCCGCCGCCCATGGGCAGGGTGGTCAGGGAATTTTTAAAAATCTGTTCAAAACCCAGGAATTTGATAATGGAAAGATTCACCGAGGGATGAAAGCGGATGCCGCCTTTGAACGGCCCGATGGCATTGTTGAACTGCACCCGGAAACCCCGGTTGACGTTGACCTCACCCCTGTCGTCCACCCACGGCACCCGGAACAGGACGGCGCGTTCCGGCTCCACTATTCTTTCATAAATACCGGCTTTTACAAATTCCGGATGCCGTTCAACAGTCGGTTCCAGGGTCTCCAGGACCTCGGTCACCGCCTGATGAAATTCGTTCTGACCAGGGTCTACCTGTTTGACTTTGTCAATAACGTTCTGAATGACTGACATGCCTTGCTCTCCTTTCAATTTATTGTTAATCCCGCACTATGTAAATTTTACCGAGAGATGACGATGGAATCCGGCCAGGCCGGTTTTTCCGGAAAAAATGAAAATCTTCCCTTGTGACGCCGTCTATCCCGACAAATTCGGTGACAAGCTCATCCAGGCTGTCGTATCCGGCTCCGAAAAACGGCAGTTTTGAAAAATAGGGCCGTTCCGCGCGTTTGTCGGCAATCACCGCAAAATGGATCGGAAAGAGGGGGTCACCAATGACCAGCAGATACCGTTCCTTTGACCGGATAAGGTGATAATCTTCCGGGATTTCATCCGGATCGACTTCAGAAAAGTGCGTGCACAGCAATTCGGCGGCTTCCCCGGCGGAAACATCCTGGAACGAGATGAAGTCCGGGCAGTCACAAAATCCCAGCGCATACAAGGCCACGCTGAAGCTGGTGACCTGATCGTAGACGGGATTGTTGCGGTCGCACATGGACATGATTTCAGCCATTCTTTCAACTGCCAGGACGCCGTCAAAATCCGTTGTCATCGTTTTACGATGGAACGGGACCACTGCCATAGAACCTGTTGATTCATACCCCTGATCTTTTTTCATGGGCGGACCTCTCTTTTATAACATATTGATTATACGAAAAATCTTTTCCGTATGGCACTCCTGGAAAATGCAATGGCCATGCCAACCAAACAGAAATCGGTTTTATTGGGATAATATATTGATAATCAAATGGATTCTATTTTCATCCCGGACGACTGATCAGGGAGGGGGAGAAGGGGCGGGGTACCCAAAAACTACATCCGGCCGGATAAGACCGGTGGCAGGGGATCCAGAAATTACATAACTATTTTATTTATATAGTTGTTTTATATTTGTATAAAATTTGAGCAGTCAATCAGGGTTTGCACAGCAAGCCTCTGGCGGCAAGCAAGAGGCGGGCAGGGTAGCTGCCTGCGCATCAGTCCGGATCATCATTGTTCTGCAACCGGTCTGACTGTTTTTTGAGGCGATGACGCAGGGTATTTCTGCTGATGCCGAGCATTTTCGCGGCCTGCACCTGGTTGTCACCGCATTGACGGAGGGCTTCACTGATAAGGGTTTCTTCCACCAGGCCGATGATATCGGCATGAATATCCTGGTCGGACAAACGCAGCAGGTCCGGGATGATCTCGGCCAGCTTATCGCGCAGCCGCTCCAGCAGATCGGTCCGGGTGCCTTCCATCAGCCGCTTTTCCGCGTCCGTCTCCGGAATCATGAGGTCTTTTTCGGCGATAACATTGCCCGCGGACAGGAGCACCGCCCGGCGTATACAATTTTCCAGTTCGCGCACATTGCCCGGCCAGGAATAGGCGGCCAGTTTCTGCAGGGCGCTGTCCTTGATATAACAACGGGCCATGTTGTATTCGGCGCAGAAACGTTCCAAAAAGTATTGCACCAGCAGGGGAATATCCTCGATTCGTTCCCGGAGGGGCGGCATGTGGATGGCAATCACCTGCAATCGCCAATAGAGGTCCTGGCGGAAACGGCCGGCTTCCACTTCTTTTTCAATATCCCTGTTGGTGGCCGCCAGAATCCGGATGTCCACGGGAATCACCCGGTTGCCGCCGACGCGCTCAATCTCTTTTTCCTGAATGGCCCGCAGCATCTTGGCCTGAAGCGGCAATGACATTTCCGTGATTTCATCCAGAAACAGGGTTCCCTGATGACACCTTTCCATCTTGCCCATAACGGTCCGATCAGCGCCGGTAAAGGCGCCGCGCTCGTGGCCGAACAATTCGCTTTCAAACAGGGATTCCGGGATCGCCCCGCAGTTGACGGCGATAAACGGTTTATCCTTGCGGCGGCTGTGATGATAAATGGCCCGGGCTACCAGTTCCTTGCCCGTGCCGCTTTCACCGGTGATAAAGATGGCAACATCCTTTTCCGCGATCTGGCCGATCAGCTTATAGATTTCCTGCATTTTACGGCTGTTGCCGATGATCTGCAGGGTGCTTTTGGTTTTGGGAAAAGAGGTCGCCTCCGGCGCGGCCACGGGAAAACCGACCACATCTTTTACCTGGCGATTGACCTTGAGGGCTTCGCCCACGATGCGCGTCAATTCCATCTGGTCAAACGGTTTGACCAGATAGTCATAGGCACCGCGTTTCATGGCTTCAATGGCCAGATCGGTGGTGCCGTAAGCGGTCATGAGAATCACCGGGGTTTTGGCGTCCATCTTCTTGATTTCGCCCAAGGCATCCAGACCATTTAGTTCCGGCATTTTGTAATCCAGCATGACCAGGTCGAAATTTTCCCCGGCAATGGCCTCCATGGCCTGGCGGGCATTGGCCAGAGCGGTGACGGCAAAGCCTTTGCGCCGGAAGAACCGGCTCAGAAAATGGAGCAGGCCTTCGTCATCATCAATCAGTAATATTTTTTCCATTGACGTCATCCAGCGGCGCATCCATGGAAAGCGGCAGAAAAACGGAAAACACCGTACCTTGGTCGATGGTGCTTTTCACCTGGATCACCCCCCCGTGACTGCGGATGGTATTCAGCACCAGTGGCAGTCCCAGGCCGGTTCCCGTGGCCTTGGTGGTGAAAAACGGTTTGAAAATATTATCCAGCTGGTCGTCGACAATACCATGGCCGGTATCCGCGATGTCAATCCGGACACAGGGAATGTCCCGGCCGGTTACCGCAAAAATATCCTGTACCGCGGTGACGGTCAAAGTTCCGCTTTGCGGCATGGCATCCAGGGCATTGACCAGCAGGTTGATCAGGGCCTCGGCCAGCAGCCGCCGGTCACCGGTAATCACCGGCAGGTCATCGGCCAGGTCAACCGTGAGCACGCATTCCTGGCGGTTTACCTGGGGCCGCACCATGATCAGCAGGTCGGCCAGAAACGGCTGTAATTCAATCTTTGAGAATTGCAGTTCCTGGGGCTTGGCAAAATCCAGAAACCGGTTGATGGTGGCCTCGATGCGGCCGATCTGGTTCATGGCGATGGTAAAATCTTCTTCATATTCGGCGGAAATGTCGATTTCCGATTGCACCGATTCCAAAAAGAGTTTGATGGAGGTGAGCGGGGTACGGATCTCGTGGGCAACGGCGGCGCCCACCTGTCCCATGGCCGCGAATTTTTCAGCCCGTTCGGCGATCAACCGGGTTTTTTGAAGAATCAGGTCCGCTTCCTTGAGTTCCGCTTCACGCTGGCCGACCTTTTCTTTGAGGCGGGTATGCCGCTCCCGGAGCCTGGCGGCCATGTCCGTCAATGCTTCCCCCAGCATACCGATTTCATCATTCCGGTTCAGCCGGATCGCAGCCGCCTCATCAAACCGGGAGTCCGCGATCCGGCCGGCATATCGGCTGAGTTTGCGGATGGGGGTGACAATATGATAGGAGATCATCAAGGTCAGCATCAGGGCGCTGACGATGAACAACAGCAGGGTCAGGTAAATTGCCTTTCTGAGTTTATCGGCAGCGGCCATGGCCTCGGCCCGGTCCTGCTCCACCACGATATACCAGTCCATGTCGCCGACCTGGCGGGAGGCACCCAGCACCTCGATCCCCCGGTAATCCCGATAGATGCTCTGGCGGTCTGCTTTTTCGAAAATATTGCGAAAGCTGTCGGAACGGGAGATGTTTTCCGTCAGGATCCGGTGCGGGTCCTGGTGGGCCAGAAAACGGCCGTCCCGGTCGACCAGGTAACATTCTCCGGTGGTCCCCAGGGAGACATTGAGAATGTAGGAAATGATTTTGCCCGTGCCGATATTGCCGTACACCGTGCCGGCCAGGCGGCCATCCGGTCCGAGGACCGGAACGGCAATCATAAAGGATGATTCCTTTTCTTCTACGGCGTAAGTGATATCCGAGATAAACAGATCCCGGCGCATCCGGTAGGAGGGGGCCGCGGCAACCGGCAAGCCGGCCGCGTCTTCCGGGCTTGCGGCTGCTACCGCGCCGTCGGGGGAAATGACGGCCAGGCGTTTGTAGACACCATATTTTTCCCGGATCAGATCAAGGTATGGTTTTATCCGGTCCGGTTCCATGGATCGCACCAGGGAGGTCTCTGCCACCATGGAAACATCGGCCACGCGCTCTTTGAGCCAGCCTTCCAGAAGCGTTGCCTTGTCTTTGGCGGCATTTTCCAGCTGACGCACCACCATGCTGACGATGAGCTCTTCGGAAAAATGAAAGGAAAAATAACCGATCATCAACACCGGGGCCAGGGTCAGCGCCAGGAAGATGACCATTACCTTGAACCGGAGCGTAAACGTCCATTTTCTTTTTTCTGCCGGCTGTTTTCCGCTCGGATTGTTCATCTGTCCTGGATTCCGTGTCGCGAGGCCGTGTCCCGGCCGGGTGCAAACCCGCCGGCACCATTGGTGACAACAACGTTTTTAACGCATTTAGTTGCACCATATAGTTGACTGAATCGGGAAAAACTTCAACCCCAAAAAATATCTTTGGCTGCACCGCAAGGGTGGGCCGATAGAAAAATCAAGGGGGTGGCGGAGAAAACGACTCGGTTTTTTTGCGGTTGTAACTGTTTTCGGGCAAGGGCAGCGGATGTCGGAAAAGTCCCGGCCGGATTCTAAAAACCGGAAACCCTATTCGCCGACATATGTAAATGCCTTGTATGTTCCGCGAACATGGATCCAGCCGTGACATTGGTCGGTAAAGGCACCGGCCTGCTCCAGGGTATAGTGCATGGTTGCAATCATGGACTCGGGAATAACCATGCTGCACACATCCCGTACCGGCGGGATGGCGCCCAGAGGTGAATCGGGAGGCCGGACATATTGAACGCTGGAGATGGTGGCGCCGCCGGCGCCGGCGTCCATGGCCGCCTTCATCAGGTCTGATCCCGTGCCGCCGTCACACAAAAGCACCAGGTCCACCAGATTACGGATATAGTGTTTTTTCCGGCTGATCCGCCTGGTTCCAAGGTTTCGTCGGCGCCGCCACTCAGTGCCGCCCTTGATGTTGTCCAGGGCGGTGACGATCTGCTCGATGCTGGCGGCATGCTGCCGTTGTCCCCGCCGGACCCGGATGTTGATCAGGCCTGCTTCGACGGGAAAGGTATAGACAAAACCGCTGCCGGGCCGTTCCAGCCGTCCCGCCTCGATCATCATTTCCATGATGTTTTCGGCCTCGTGAAGGGTGGCAAAGGCATGGACGATTTCTTTTTCAAAGGGAATGGTGATGCGCAGCAGCCCCATTCTGTCCCGGACCCCCATGCCCGTGCCGAAATGAATGGCCGGCACACAGGTGCCCGTGTCCAGGGGAATCCGGGCCACTGCTTCCGCCTGCCCCCGCTGCATAATACAGCAGATGCCGGTACAGGCATGAAGAAGTCCCGGCGGCGGCGGTGCATCAAAGCCGGGAATATAATTCTCCCGGCAGAGGGCATGGCCGTCCAGCAGGTCCACCGACTCCACCAGCACCGAGCCCCGGCCCGGGGCATACAGGTGGCCCAGCTCGGCGATCCGGTGGGCCAGGGCCGGTCCGGCCTCGCGCCTGGCCAGAAAAAAAACTGTTTCCAGAGGATCTTCGGCTAAGTCCCGTAGCGGCAGCAGCGACCAGATACCGTGTTTTTCAGCAATGACAACGGACCGGGCCGCATGCCGGTAGTAGTCCACGATGCCGGCTTCGTTCATTCCGGTGGTGACCTCCCTGGCGATGTTGCGATGAAGGTGGGCCGTCACCAGGGAAACGGTTTTGCCGGTAGTCATGGTTTCTCCTTCCGGGTTGGCCCGGATATTTCACGAGTCGATTTGAGCGCAGCTGCAAGTCCCGCCTC
>CAYTQK010000094.1:0-10957 GCA_964439745.1 uncultured Desulfobacterales bacterium | reverse complement strand
GGGGCCGGGGGGACAACCCCGTGGTGTTGGCATCCGGCGGCTACGGCGTGCTGGAACAGGCCGCCCTGGGGGCGGTGCGCTCCTGGGCCTTTGAACCGGGCCGAAAAGGTGACCAGCCGGCGGCCATGTGGGTCAAGGTGCCGGTGTTGTTCCAGCTTAAATAGGTTAGGACAACCGGGTGGCTGACACGATACGGCAAAAAAAATTTTATATGCGGATAACTTATTGTGATCAAATAAGGAATAATAAAATCCGGCCATGGGAAAAAGCAGCCGAAGAAATTTGCTGTTGACAGGGCCAGGAACCTATGCATAAGTAAAAGAAGTTCAGGTGCTCCCAGGAGCATAACAGGGAACCCCGTGAAATTCGGGGACGGGCCCGCCGCTGTAATCGGGGACGAAGGCCGCCAGACGCCACTGACGAAAAAATTCGCCGGGAAGGCGCGGTCAACAGGATGATCCGAAAGTCAGAAGACCTGCCTGAATCCAAATGACGGCCGCAATCATTTGCGGTGGTCGGCCTTCGCGGACAAAGGCGAGCAAGAATCTGAGGATAAAAAAGGGCAATCCCCGGATCGAGCAATCGGTCCGGGGATTTTTTTTTGGCCGCAGCCTTGGCGGCCGCAACCCTCGTTGGAAAGCGACAGGCAAAATGTGATCAATGTCAATACAAAGAAGGAGGAAGAGATGAAGCAAAGTCAAATTGTCTGGTTGGTTGTCTTGTTGTTGGGTGTCGTTCCGGTCTGGGGACAGGCTCCGCCGACCGTTCGGCCGGACTCACCGCAGATGCGGCCAGTGGTGGTCACCGCCGGCCGGGTGGCCGAAGACCGGGCGGAGGTGCCCACCAATATCACCGTGGTAGATAAAAACGAGATCCAGCAGTCCGCGGCCGAGGACCTTCGCGATCTTTTGGCCGGCCAGGGTTTCATGACCCGGGAATATCCCAATTCGACCAGTTCCGTCAGTATCCGGGGCTTTCGCACCGATACCCACGGCAATGACCTGGCCAGCCATGTACTGATCCTGATCAACGGCCGCCGGGCCGGAACCGGCAACCTGGAAAAGATCTCCCTGGGCAATGTCGAACGGGTGGAAATCATCCGGGGGCCGGCTTCGGTGCAGTATGGTTCCGCGGCCATGGGCGGCATTGTTAATGTCATTACCGAAGAAGGGAAAGAGGGTGTGGCCGGCTATGCCGAAGGCATCCTGGGCAGCTGGGATTATTACCGGGCCGGTGCCGGTATCAGCGGCCGGGCCGCGGAGTTTGATTTTTCTTTCAGCGCCTCCACCGAATCCCAGGGCGACTATGATACGGCCGCTGGCGACCGGTATGACAACACCGGTTTTGATCACAAGAACCGGGTCAGCCTCAACACCGGCTGGAACTTGGCGCCGGGCCATCGTCTCGGCCTGGCCGTGAACAGTTACGACGGCGACAAGATCGGCAAGCCAGGCTATCTGACCGACAATGATCCGGATGACTACATTGATAACGCCATCAATACCGTGGATATGTCCTATGACGGCGGCCTGGCCGATGATTCCCTGGCCTGGAAACTGCGATATTTCACCGGCGAAGACGAGTACGCCACCATTGAACCGGGCACCCCGGGTTCCGATGAAACCTATTTCCGGGATACGGATCAGCAGGGCGGCCAGGCCCAGATGACGGTCAATACCGATCTGGTCAGCCTCACCGGCGGGGTGGACTGGACCTATTATGCCATCGACAACACGTACACGTCTGGAGAAAATACCTATGACAACCCGGCCGCCTTTGTATTGTCCAAGTTTCATCTGCTCGACGACCGGCTGATCCTGTCCGCCGGGGGCCGGCATGACTGGTACGAGGTAAAAAGCGACGACGGCCGCAGCGAAGATGACACCAACTGGGTCACCAGCCTGGGGCTGGTCTATAAAGTCACCCCGGAGTTGATCGCCCGGGCCAATTACGCCGAGGCCTTCCGCATGCCCACCGCCGATGAACTTTACATGTACGAGGATTACAGCATGTTCGGCTTTGGAATTTTTTCCGGCAATCCCGACCTGAAACCGGAATCCAGCCAGACCTACGAGGTCGGCCTGGATTATTCCAAAAAAATGTTCACGGCCGGGCTGAACTGGTTTTATACCGATTTTGCGGACAAGATCACCTATGCGTACAATCCCGTGACCGACATAACTTTGTATGAAAATGCGGGCGAAGCGAACCTGACCGGGTTCGAGGGCAATCTGAGTTTTGATATCGGCGCCCTGTTCCAGTGGAATTTCGAATTGGCCCCGTATGCCTCCTTTACCTGGCTGACCGCATACGAGGATGAGGAGACCGACGAAGACCTGCTCTATACCCCGGACTGGACCGCCTCCTACGGCCTGCGGTTCGCCCACTGGGAGGCGGATTTTACCGCCCGGCTGAACGTGGCCTATGTAGGGGAACAGGAGATCGAAGATTATGCCGGCACCGGCGACGAAACCCTGCCGGCCCATACCGTGGCCGACCTGACGCTCTCCAAGGGATTGCTTTCCGGGGAGAACGACGCCGGTCTTTTTCTGGAAGCGGAAATCCGGAATCTGTTCGAGGAGCGGTATGAAGTTATCCAGGGGTATCCCATGCCCGGCAGGTCCTTTTATACCGGGTTGAAATACCGTTTCTAAGAAAAAGCGACCAATCGTTCGGAGCCGAAAGGAGGGCGGTTCCAAACGGGCTGCCGCCGCCGATCATCACCGGCGGCGGCAGCCCCCACCCGCTTGCAGGTTCCCTTCCATTCTATATAATAATTTTCTCCCCACCAGTCCTTTTCCAGCGGTTGTTGGCCGTGGTCAGCACTTCTTTTCAGCCATTTCATTTTTTTATATTTTTGCCACAAAACAGTTGCTTATCCCATTTTCAGTCTTATAATAAGCTGCCGTTTGAATCTGTGTCTTAAATCAATTTTGCATGTGCAAAGGAAACGATCATGGCACGTCTTGAGAAATCATCGGAAAAGCCTCCTCCGCGTCCCCTGCCGGGCACCAATTCCTGCCCCATCCTGGGACCGGTGGATATCCTGGAAGCGCATGTCCAGCCCGACTGGTGGCAGCGGATTTTCAATTCCCTGTATTTGAAAACCGACGGGGATGTCGTGGATGATCCGGCCATTACCCGGAAGGAAGTGGACGCCTTTGCGGATATCCTGGCGTTGAAACCGGAAGACGGCATTCTGGACATGTGCTGCGGCCAGGGCCGGCACGTGCTGGAACTGGCCCGCCGCGGCTTTCGGGCGGAAGGCCTGGACCGTTCCCGCTACCTGATTCAGAAGGCCAAGGCGACCGCCAGAAAAGAAGGGCTCGCCATCCGCTTCCGGGAGGGAGACGCGCGCAAGCTGCCATATGCGGCCGACACCTTTGAAGTGGTGACCATGCTGGGCAACAGTTTCGGTTATTTTGAAAGTGTCCAGGACGACGTCCGTATATGCAAAGAGATCTTCCGGGTGCTCAAGCCCTGGGGGCGCGTTCTGCTTGACGTGACCGACGGGGAATACCTCCGGAACCATTTTCAGCCCCGATCCTGGGAATGGATCGATAAAAAAATGTTTGTCTGCCGGGAGCGCTCCCTTTCCGCGGATCGCGGTCGGCTTATCTCCCGGGAGGTGATCACGGATGTCACCAAGGGGGTTATTGCCGACCAGTTCTACGCCGAACGGCTGTACTCGGAAGCGGACCTGCTGGCCATCTTTCAGGAAGCCGGTTTTGCCGGGGTGACCATTCACGGTAAGATGGATACGGTTACCGCCCGCAATCATGATCTGGGCATGATGCAAAAACGGATCATTATTACCGGCCTGGTGAAAAAAGAGTGGGCCCCGCAGAAGCGTTCCCGTAAAGGCCGCAAAAAGGTGGCCGTGATTTTCGGCGATCCCCGGAAGCCCGATCCCCTGAAGCCGCGGGCAGTGTTTGACGATGATGATTTTTATACCATCGACCAGCTCAAATCAGCCCTGAACGATCAGAGCGAGTATGATTTTACCTATCTGTCCAACCATGACACCCTGGTGACCGATCTGCGCCGCCTGGCCGCACGCCGGCTGCACCTGGCCATCAACCTGTGTGACGAGGGTTTTGCCAATGATCCGCGCCAGGAGCTGCATGTGCCGGCGTTGCTGGATATTTTTGACATCCCTTATACCGGCGCCGCTTCCCAGTGCCTGGCCTTCTGTTATGACAAGTCCCTGGTGCGTGGCGTCGCCAAGGAGATGAACATTCCCGTGCCCCGGGC
The DNA here is from genome assembly GCA_964439745.1 of uncultured Desulfobacterales bacterium. Taxonomy (GTDB): domain Bacteria; phylum Desulfobacterota; class Desulfobacteria; order Desulfobacterales; family Desulfosudaceae; genus CAYTQK01. Next base: position 6,703 of record CAYTQK010000094.1, on the reverse strand, counting down.
GTTTCTGATCGAGTCGGACGAGACCACCTTCAACCTGCCCTTTGCCTTTCCGGTCATCGTCAAGCCGAACTTCGGCGATTCCAGTTTCGGGATCAATCAACAGAGCGTGGCCGGGAGTCATGAACACCTGATCAACGCCATCATCATGATCCGGGAACAGCTGGGATATGACAAGCCGATCCTGGTGGAGGAGTTTCTTACCGGCAAGGACCTGTCCGTGGGCATTATCGGCAACCCCCTGACCACCTACACGGTGCTGCCCATTACCGAGGAGGACTATTCGGCCGTCCCCGAAGAGTTCCCCCGGGTTTGCGGATACGAGGCCAAGTGGCTGCCGGATTCACCCTATTATAAAATCAGGTCCATTCCGGCCATCCTGCCGGAGACCACGGAAAAATTTATTACCGAGTGCTGCCTCAAACTTTTCGAGCGGCTGGAAGTGCGGGATTACTGCCGCTTTGACTGGCGCCTGGACGCCCGGGGAAACCCCAAGCTGCTGGAGGTCAACCCCAATCCGGGCTGGTGCTGGGACGGGCACCTGGCCAAGATGGCCGGGTTCGCCGGCATGAGCTACGCCGATATGCTCCGGGCCATTGTCCAGGCGGCCGAACAGCGGCTGGAGAACGCCGCAGCCGCGCCGACGGCGGAATTATTCCGCCGGGCGCTTGCGGTCAGGACGCGGCATGAGGCGGTTACCGGCGCCTGATCAGTTCTGCTCCTGCTGGCCGTAATATTCCCGGATCTTGGAGCGCAGAACCTTGCCCACCGGTGAGAGGGGCAGCTCTTTCACGAAGACCACGGATTTGGGAATCTTGTAGCCGGCCAGCTTGCCCCGGCAGAAGGCCATGATCTCCTCCGGATCGGGCAAATCCCCCGGTATGGGCTGGACCACGGCCCGGACGGTATGGCCCCATTCCTCGTCGGGCACACCGATGACGCAGACATCCTGGATCCGGGGGTGGTTGTGCAGTACTTCCTCCACTTCCAGGGGAAAAATTTTCTCCCCGCCGGAGTTGATGCACTCTTTTTTGCGGTCCACGATGCGGACTTCCCCGTCCTCGTCGAGGTAGCCCAGGTCGCCCCCGCGGAACCAGCCGTCTTTTTTGACGGCGGCGGTCTGTTCCTCGTCCTTGTAATAGCCCTTCATTATCCAGCCGGACTTGTACATGATCTCGCCGACTTCACCCCGGGGGACGTCATTGCCCTCCTCGTCGACAATGCGGACATCCAGGATGGATTTACCCACGGAGCGTTCCTTGAGACTGTCCGGACCGGTGTCGATGCGAAACGAGGTGATGGGCGTCATTTCGGTCTGGCCGAACATGTCCAGCAGCAGCACGCCGGGGAATTTTTCAAAAATTTTCCGTTTCAGATCCACCGGGCAGGCGCCGGCGCCGGTGGCCGCAGCCAGCAGGGAGCTGACATCGTATTGATCAAGGTTTTCACAGGAGACCAGTTTTTTCCAGCCGGTGGGCACATTGGCCATGAAAACCGGTTTTTCCTTTTCCACGGCCGCCAGGATGCTGTCCGGATCAAAAGCGGGATCCGGCAGGATAATGGTGCGGACGTTCCCGGTCAGGGCGGCCAGGATGAGGGTCTGGTAGGAGGCGTCGTGAAAAAAGGGCATGGACGGGGTGATAAGACCGATGGTGTTCTTGTAGCCGATGCGGGCCGCCTGGGGATGGGTCAGCACGTACCGGACCGCCTTTTCCACGGAAGCGGCGGTTTTTTTGCTGCGCAGAATCTTTTTGGCCAGCCGGGTCTGCGCCAGGCCGGTGAACAGGCCCATGCCGGGAATATCCACCAGGCCGGTCAGGCGCCGCAGCTGGTCGCGGCTGAGATCCACCTCGGCCACGCGGGTGGCAATGGATGAAAACAGGTGGCAGAACATGTCCAGGTGGCCGCCGTACGTCAGCATGACCCCCTTGGGAAAACCGGTGGTGCCGCCGGTATAGATCATGACGGCCACATCCTCCCAGCGGGTTTCGATGGCCGGGTCCTCGTCGTTGCCGGAGTCCAGGAACTCCTCGTAATCCAGCTCCCGTTCCGAGCCGGCACCGTCGCGGCAGATGAAGGTGTCCACCTGGGTCAGTCCGGGCGCGGCTTCGGTCACCACTTCCCGGAAACAGGCGTCGTAAATAAAGGCCCGGGCGTCACAATGATTGAGCTGGTAGTCGATCTCCCCGGCCACGAAACGGTAGTTCATGGGCACGGGAATCGCCCCGGCCACCTGGATGGCGTAATTGATCTCTATGAATTCGGGGCAGTTGTAAAACATGAAGGCGACCTTGTCGTCCTTGTTGATACCGGTTCGACGCAGGGCGTTGGCCAGCTTGCAGGCCCGTACGGCCATCTCCCGCCAGGTGACCCGCTTGTCGCCGTAGACAACGGCTTCACCGTCGGCGTTGTTTCTGGCATGGCAGTTGAGGGCGTTGGCGATGATGTTGGGGGATAAGGGTTCCATAAATCTCCTTAATAGTTATTCCGGGTTTTGGGTGGTGGAGGTGACCAGGTCGCAGACCAGGTCCCGGGCGGTCTCCAGGGAGACCACGTGCATGTTGATGACCAGATGGTAGAGGCGGGGGTCGTCATAATAGCGTTTGCCCATTTTCTGATACAGATTGGCCCGGCGGCGATCTCCTTTTAATACGGCTGCCTTGGCATCCTTGTCGGACAATTTGTAATAGCGCTGCATGAATTTGATCCGGTCCTCGTCACTGGCAATCAGGAGAATATGGTATACATCCGGTACCCCCTGCAGAATATACTGCCCGCCCCGGCCCATCAGCACCACGTTATCCTTGGCAGCCAGTTTTTTGACCACTTCGTAAAGGACATCCACGTAAATATTTTCGTCGATATAGCCTCGTTCTTCCCCGGTCAGCCGTTCGATATAGGTGCTGGACACAAAAGAGGAAATAAACCGGGACAGGGCGCTGCCGGCGGTGCGTTCGATGGAAATCACCGTTTCCTTGGATACCCGGGCCTGTTTGGCGATTTCCTTGATAACCAGGTCCTCCAGAAAGGTGTAGTTCATTTTACCGGCGATCATTTTGCCCAGTGTTCGACCGCCGGCGCCGAACTGCCTGGAGATGGTGATAACGGCCACGATTCCCTCCTGAGATATGAATGAAATTGGTCTGTTGGTTCGACTCACCATAGCTTACTGCGCAGCGAATGTCAAAAGGTGGTTGGCCGAAGGAGGTGACACGAATTTTTTCCGGAAACGGCTGGTTCCGGCGAAAGCGCACGCTGCTTGACAAGGAAAATCCGTCGCCGTAAAGTGATGGGGCATAAATCAATACTGGAAGTTTTCCAGGATATGCCGGGGCAGTTCGCGGAGCTGGTTGTCCGGGAAATCGAGAAATGGCAATAAAAGAGAAAGGCAGCCCATGAGACGCGGTACGAAATCCCTTGCTGTGCCGGTGGGCGTGCTCTTGTCCGGCCTGCTGCTGACCGCGGCGTTTCCCCGCTGGGATTATTCCTGGGCGGCCTGGATGGCCCTGGTGCCGCTGCTGTATGTGCTGCGCGGGCTGGCCGCGAAAAAAGCCTTCCTGGCGGGCTTTGCCGCCGGCCTGGTTCATTATCTTACCCTCGGGTACTGGCTCCTGCCCACCCTGCAGAATTACGGCGGGCTGCCCCTGGCGGCGGCGCTGCCGGCCGTGGCCTTGCTGGCCGCCTACCTGGCCTTGTATACCGGTCTTTTTGCCATGATCATTGCCGGCATCCGTGGCGGCGCCGGGGCGGCGCTGGCAGCGGGGCCGGCGATATGGGTCGCCCTGGAATATGTCCGCACCTTCCTGTTTTCCGGGTTCCCCTGGGAACTGCTCGGCTATTCCCAGTACCAGCGACTCGCCTTGATCCAGGTGGCCGATATCACCGGGGTCTACGGCATTTCCGCGGCCGTGGTCCTGGTCAACCTGGCGATTGTATGCTGCTGGCTGGCCGGGCGGAAAAAAACGTGGCAGCAGGTTCCCGTTTCCAGCCGGCAGGCCCTGCTGGGCGTGACCGCGGCCGCGCTTGTGATCGGGTTCATCTGGGGCTATGGCCTGTGGCGGATCGGGCGGGTGGAAGCCGGGCTGGCCGATGCCGCCTGCCGCCGGCTGACCGTGGTGCAGGGCAATATCGATCAGGGCCATAAATGGGACGAGACCTTTCGACGGACCACTGTACAAAAATACCTGGAACTGGCCGGCCGGCAGCCGGATCTGCCGCCGGACCTGGTCATCATGCCGGAAACCGCCCTGCCGTTTTATTTCACCCATGACCGCAGCCTGACGGCCATGGTCCGCCGGGCGGTTCGGCGGATGAATGTTTACCTGCTGGTGGGCGCGCCGTACTTTGAACGCCGCGATGGCCAATACGCCCTTTACAACAGCGCCTTTCTGCTGTCGCCGGCCGGGGAGGTGACCGGCCGGTACGACAAAGCCCACCTGGTGCCTTTCGGTGAATACGTGCCCCTGGGCAGATGGCTGCCGCTGGGCAACCTGGTGACCGCGGTGGGCGATTTCGATCCGGGCCGGCCGGGCCGGGTTATCCGCATGGACGGGACCGGCCTGGGAGTGCAGATCTGTTATGAAATCATTTTTCCCGGCGGCAGCCGCCAGATGGCCGCCAACGGGGCTGATATCATCGTCAACCTGACCAATGACGCCTGGTACGGACGTACATCCGCCCCGTATCAGCATTTTTCCATGGCCGTCCTGCGGGCGGTGGAAACCCGCCGGCCGGTGGTCCGGGCGGCCAATACCGGCATCAGCGGCTGGGTGACACCGACCGGACAAATCGGCGATGCCACCCCCATTTTCGTGGACGCGGTCCGGACCTATGCCGTACCAAAAGGCAGCGGCCGGACATTTTATGTCCGGCTCGGCGATCTGTTCGCGAAAATCTGTGTCATCGTGACCCTGTTTGTGCTATGGCGGAGATACCGGACCGGTCCGGGGGCGACGCTGCCGCCAGGGTCGTCCCGGCTATGATATTTTATATATCAAAGCGTTAAAATCGTTTATAATATGATCGGTACACCGCCAGCCGTCCGGATTCGCGGCGGTTGCCGGCATCATGAGCAATGGTCGAATCATAAGGAGAACCGGCATGACATGGGATAAGAATACGGATATTTCTTCCGCCATCGAAGAGTGCAAGAAAAAAATCGAAAATATCCGGGGCTATCTTTGACCTGCCGGCCATGCAGACCCGCCTGGAAGAGATTGAAAAACAGATGAGCCGGGAGGATTTCTGGGACACGCCTTCTGAAGCCACGGCCTTGTTAAAGGAGCGATCATCATTGAGTTCCATCCTGGAGTCGCTGCAGGAGGTCGAGTCGTCCCTGGAAGACGCCGAAGTGCTCCTGGAGCTGGCCGAGGAGGAAGATGACGAGGCGGCCCGGAAAGAGACCGCCAACCGGATGCGCCAAGTTGCAGACAGGGTTGACACCCTTTCCCTGGAGCTGATGCTGTCCGGACCGGATGACGGGGCCAACGCCATCGTCTCCATCAACGCCGGGGCCGGCGGCACCGACTCCCAGGACTGGGCCGAAATGCTGCTGCGCATGTACACCCGCTGGGTGGAGCGCCAGGGATACAAGATGGGAATGGTGGACGTGCAGCCCGGAGAAGAGGCCGGCATCAAGAGCGCCACCTTCAAGGCCGCCGGGAAGAACGCCTACGGTTATCTCAAGAACGAGGTGGGCGTCCACCGCCTGGTGCGCATCTCCCCCTTTAATGCCAGCGGCAAGCGGCACACCTCCTTTGCCTCGGTTTTCGTCTACCCGGAAATCGACCAGGATATTGAAATCGATATCGAGGAAGGCGATCTGCGGATCGACGTCTTCCGGGCCAGCGGTGCCGGCGGCCAGCACGTCAACAAGACCAGCAGTGCCGTGCGCATCACCCATCTGCCCACCAATATCGTGGTGCAGTGCCAGCAGGAAAAGTCCCAGACCCGGAACAAGGAGATCGCCATGAACGTGCTGCGGTCCCGACTCTACCAGGTGGAAAAGATGAAGCAGGAGGAAAAGGCCCGGGAGCTGCACGAAAGCAAGGAAGAGATCGCCTGGGGCAGCCAGATCCGCTCCTATGTGCTGCATCCCTACCAGAAGGTCAAGGATCACCGGGTGGACCTGGAAATCGGCGACGTCAACAGCGTCCTGGACGGCTATATCACGCCTTTTATCGATGCCGTGCTCAGCCAGGGGGACAGGTAGAAACGGGGTGGGGAATGGCGAAAACGGAACAGCCGGCCGCGGCCTGGATCCCCAGCAAAGAAGCCGGCCTGGAGCCGCTGTCCGTTTTGGGACGGTTTTACGAACCCGGCACCGCTCTTTATCATCTGCTGGTTCGGCACGGGCGGCAGGTGGCCGCCAAAAGCCGGCGCATCGCCCGACGGCTGAACGATCCCGCCGTGGACATGGATTTTATCGAAGAAGCGGCCCTGCTCCATGATATCGGCATCATCGGCGTACGGGCGCCGGATCTTGGCTGCACCGGGACGGCGGACTATATCTGCCACGGCGTCATCGGCCGGGAAATGCTGGAGTCGCCCGGCCTGGCCCGGCACGCCTCGACCAGCGCCCCCGCGCAGCGCACCGGGTGCGGCAGCGGCAGCAGGGCGAGTACGTCAGCGCCACCGGCATAGATGGCATGGCCGCGATGATCGCGCACGATGCCGCGCACCGCCGAGGCAAAGCCATGCAGGGCGA
>CAYTQK010000093.1:0-11245 GCA_964439745.1 uncultured Desulfobacterales bacterium | reverse complement strand
CAAAAAAGGTATGGCGGGGCATTTTTTCTTGACCGCTGTCAACCATATCAGGTTTATCTTTTTGAGACTGTCTGCGCTATACTTTTATTTTCATAAAATCAAAGAAGGATGTTTATATTTTCCGCAAGAAAAACGAGAAAGGAGATGATATGCGCCCGCGTAATTTTTTCTTGGCTGTCTTGGTTGTATTGATGACCGCATTGCCGGCTGTTGGCGAAGAAGGGGTGACGGATACGGAAATACATATCGGCCAGTGCGGCCCCCTGATCGGGGTGGCCCAGGCCTGGGGACAACCCACCTCCGGGCCGAAGCTCTATTTTGCCTACCTCAACGCCCAGGGCGGCATCCATGGCCGCAAAGTGGTACTGACCACCTTTGACGACCAGTACAATCCCGCCCGGACCATGCACGGCGTCAAGAATCTGCAGGAATCAAAAGGCATCTTCGCCTGGCTGGGCGTGGTCGGCACGGAAAACGGTCTGCGCATCAAAGATTACCTGATGAATCGCAACATTCCCTGGGTGGGCCCCTTTTCCGGCGCCCGGGCCTGGATTGATCCGCCGGAAAAGAACCTGTTCGCGATTTATCCCCAGAACGAATATGAAGCCGCCCTGATCACCCGCTATGCCGGAGAAGTGCTGAAAAAAAAGAAAATCGCCGTCATTTACCAGGACGATCAATATGGCCGGGAAGGCCTGGCCGGCCTGAAATCCCAGATAAAAAAATACCCGGAAATGGAGCTGGTGGCAGCGGTGGCGATAGACAAGCAGGAGATTCGGCTGAGCCCCCAGGTACAGCAATTGCGCCAGAAAAAACCGGATGTTGTTCTGCTGTGGGTCAACCCCCTGGCCGCCTTCAAGATTCTCTACCTGGGAAAAATCACCGGCTTTGCCCCCATCTGGATGGCTTCCACCGCCTTGTCCGATTATGAGTTGATATTTGAAAAAAGCCGGGGACTGACGGCGGGTATGATCAGCATGAACTATCTTTCCCGGAATGATTCTGAAATCGAAAAATACAGAAAATTCTGGGAAAAGCACAAGGAAGAATTGAATATTCCCGCTTTTACGGGATATGTCAGGGGCAGTATCGGCTACGCCCAGGTCATGGCCGAAGGCCTGCGGCGCTGCGGCCGGAATGTGACCCGGGAAAAATTCGTGCGCCAGCTGGAAGAACTCGATAATTTTCGAGAAAACACCATCGGGACCATCTCCTATGGACCGTATAATGCCGATGACACCGCCTGCCGCTCCGGTTTACAGAGACTCTACATGACCCAATGCACTGACCAGGGCGGTACCCGGGTGCTGACCGACTGGTATGATCTGGACAGCCCCATCAAACAGGTCAATCCCCCGGAGATGTAGCCTGGTCTTTGCCCCAGACATGGATGGTCTGCTGCCGCCAGAGACCGCCCAGGATGCTGATACTATGCAGGTCGGCCAGGTAGACCGTTTCCAGGCCGGCGCGGGCGGCGGCCTGGCCGATGGCCCGGCCGTCCCAGTTGGCGCTCAGGCCAAGACCGGTGACCGGTTCCTGAATATGCTTGCTGCCGGCCCGGCCGCTAACCTCCCCCCGGGGGGTGGCCGCCATGTTGACGGTCAGGGGACGGGTGGTATTGGTATACAGAAAACCGGTGACCAGGCAGCCCGGCCCCAGCAGGCCCATCAGCAGTACCAGCCCCCAGATTCGCCATTTCATAGCCTTAGTCTCCATAGGCAATGGTGGTATGACGAGCGTAGAGACCGAAGAGGACGATGAAGTATTCCCCGTCCAGGTGGTTGATGACCTGCAGATCGCCGTCGCGCGCGGCCCGGGCCGTGCCGGCATCCCCCCAGCTGACCAGCCAGGCAACCGAATGGGCGCTGGCCGTACCGACTTTTTCCCCCAGCTCGGTCCGGGCCACGTCCCGGTCCAGGGGGTATTTCACCCGGCCGTAAAGACAACCGCCCAGCACCAGGGGCCCCAGCACCAGCAGCAACAGCAGGCCCCGACCGACCCATGTTTTTCCCCAAAAACACATTTTTTCCCTCCGGTCGATGATTGATGGCAGTTTTCCCCATTAAAAACCGGGAGCAGGCCGATTGCAAGCGCGAAATTCCCCTTCTGCCGCGCCCGGCAGCACCAGACCGGAAAAATATGTGACGTGGCTGTTTCAGTCTGCCTGGCGGGCCCGGTAGTCTTGCAGCGCCCGCAGAATGTCATTCATGATCTTGCGAGGACAAACCGTGCCGGCCAGTTTTTTCCACGCCGCCGCGGCCGCCTGTTGGAAATATTTCTGCTCTGCGGCGGAAAGGGTCACCGGCTTCATGCCGGCTTTTTTCTCAAAGGCTTCCAGGCTTTTTTGTTCATAGATCCGGGGAGACTCCCGCCAGGCATTTTCCAGCCGGCCCCGTTCGAATATAATCAGCTCCTGAATATTCTGGGCAAAGATTTTGGATATTCCGGCCTGCCGGCGGAGCCTGTCTTTTGTTTCTGTACTGACCATGACCACGGCCGGGGAAGACAGCCAGGGCCTCTTGACATAATAATTGGTGTATTGATGCGCCGGCATGCCCAGCATCCATCGGTCCTGGGCCTCCTGCCGGACGGGACTGAACGATTCATCGGTCAGCAGGGCCTTCATGGTTTTGTTCAGGGTGGCCCGGATTTCCTCATCCGGAAGGCTGGACGCCGTGGGACCTGCGAGGGCCGCGGAAAAAAGCAACAATGGCAGGATCAGAACCGCGGGCAGAAAATAGATCCATCTGCGAGGGGCAATCCCAGACATGTCAACCTCCTTTATACATGCGATGATGTCACCTGAAAAAGACGCCGACTTCCCCCGTTCAGAAACGCCTTGCTCTCTTCAGGGGCAGAAGCCCGGAAAAGGCGTTTCGTCAATTGATCTGTATATCAGCGTCAAACGCGATTATTTTTTGGATAAAAAGTTTGCGGTTGAACTTTTTGCTTTTTATAAACTATGATTACCAAGGTTAAGTAATTTGTATCAATAATGGAATGAACCTGTCACCAGGTAAGCAGAAACAGAGTCGACAACGGCCAGCAACTGAACAAAGGAGTGCTGTCGGCAGGGGGCAGCAGCCACCCGCCGGAATGGCCAGAGGCAAGGCCTTCTGGCAGGCCGCTGAGAACCAATATGGGCCATTGCGCCCGAGAAAGGCCCCACAGGAACAAGAAGCCGACCCCAAGTGGGTCATAACAACTCAAAAACTATTGACTCTGCGTTCAATTGGGACATAATGATTCATATTGGGGAGATAGACACTGAAATTTCACTTTTCACGAATCATTCTGACGCCAGCAGAACCAGATTTTACACACAAGATCAAACAGATAATTCAGGAAGATTGCCATGGACCAGTCAGTACCGGATAAACCCATTGAGCAGCAAATATCCGAACTGCAGCAGAAGATTGTGTCGTATAAAAAGAGCAACCAGTTTTTTGAAATGCTGGTGCGGAGCCTGCCCGGCCTCTTCTACCTGTTTGACAGCAAATACAAGGTGCTCAAATGGAACCGCAACCTTGAACGGGTCACCGGTTATACCCGCGAAGAGATAGCCACCCGCAGCCTGTTTGACCTGTTCGAGGGAACCGACCTGGAGCGGGTCAAAAAGGTTATTAAAAACGTTTTTGACACCCACCAGGGTGAGGTGGAAGCCGATCTCATCACCAAAACCGGGCAGCGGCTGCCGTTTTATTTTACCGGCGTCGGGGCCACCATTGACGATGAATCCTTCCTGGTCGGAGTGGGCCTGGATCTGAGCGAATACAAAAAAACCCTCAAAGAACTGCAGGAAAGTGAGGCCCTCTATCGACTGCTGGCCGAGCGCATGACCGAGGGGGTAATTCTGGTCAACAATTTCAAGATATTATTTGCCAACAACTTTTTTTTGTCCCTCTTTGGATACCAGGATGCCCCCTCTCTGATCGGAACGGATTTGCGAAGCATGATTGCCGAGGGGTTTGAAATGTATTTCAAAGATATGTGCGAGGCCCTGGAAGCAGGCATCTGCCAGGAGCGATTTTTTCAGGCCCGCTGGCTGAAAAACAAAAAAGACGTCATCTGGGTGGAGGGCATCGCCAACCGCCTGGAATGGCAGGGGTTGCCAACGGTGTTTTTGACCGTCCGGGATATCACCGAAACCAAGCTGCGCGAGATTTCCATGCAGGAGGAAGCCGATAACCTGCGGCGGCAGAACGTCAAGCTGCGTTCCTCCATTCAGGAACGGTACCGCTTCGGCAAAATCGTCGGCAAGAGCCCGGCCATGCAGCGCATTTACGAACAGATTCTGAATGCTTCCGGCACCAATGCCAGCGTGGTCATCTACGGAGAATCCGGTACCGGCAAGGAGTTGGTCGCCCGGGCCATTCATGACATGAGCCGCCGATCGGGCAAGAATTTTGTGCCGGTCAACTCCTCGGCCATTCCGGAAAATCTCCTGGAAAGCGAATTTTTCGGACACAAAAAAGGGGCCTTTACCGGCGCCCACGCCGATCGGGCCGGTTACCTGGACCTGGCCAACGGCGGCACCCTGTTTCTGGATGAAGTCGGTGATCTGAGCATCAATCTTCAGGCCAAACTCCTGCGCGCTCTGGAAGAAGGGACCTATTCCCCGGTCGGCAGCAGTGTGGTCAAGCATTCGGACTTCCGGCTGCTGTCGGCGACCAACAAAGACCTCAAGACCATGATCCATAACGGTCAACTGCGGGAGGACTTTTTCTACCGGATCCATATCCTACCCATTACCCTGCCGCCCCTGCGGGAAAGAAAAGAGGACATCCCCCTGGTTGCCGAAGATTTTCTAAAGAGACTGGTGGTCGACCACAAGGCCCAGATTCCGGGACCGGTGCTGGAGGCCTTGATGGCTTATTCCTGGCCGGGCAATATCCGGGAACTGCAGAATGTCATTCAACGCTACCTGGCGGTCGGCAATGTGGATTTTCTGGAATCAGCCCCGATCCCAAAAGAGGGAGCCGCCGTCCCTCCCTCCCCGGAACAAATGGCCGCGGAAATTACCCGGGAGGGCGCTTGCGAGAGCCTGCAGGACAATGTTGATGCCCTGGAAAAGGTCCTTATTGAAAAAACCCTGCGAAACTGTCACGGCAATAAGAGCAAGGTGGCCCAGCAGCTGCAAATCTCCCGCAAAACCCTGGCCCGGAAAATGCAGCGGCTGCAGCTGGCTTAACCCGGATATTCCGGGAGGAGACGCCGGCTCTTATCGCCGTGTATCGCCCCTCCGACAGATACCCGCCTCTCTCCCTTTCTCTCCCGGCCGCTTCGGGTTACTTGTATCCAAAATGGGTCTTTTAAACCCACCTTCCGGTCCCATCGTCAAAACATCCCCCGTGCCTCCCTGCTGACCGCTTCCCGCCCCGGGCGGGCCGTGGTCAGCGCCCGCCCCGACCTTTTTGTAAAAGTATAATATTTTGAAATAAATATGGATTTGACCGGTCTGGCCGGTTGGGCCCTTGTTCCCCCACCAGCCCGAGCAGGGAACTGCCGCCTCTTTTGCGGACATATTTTTTTATCTGTAATTCCAATCAAATAGTTTCTATCTAAAGCCATTCATGATTTTGGCACCCTATTTGCTAAGTAAGGGGCAAACAACAAGTTGCTTTTCCAGATCCAGACGCGGTTGGTCTCTTCCGAACGGTCATTGGATCTTATTGCCAGCAACCAACCATGGGGAGGGACAATGGACCCGGAACAGAAAATTCGTATCCTCATCGCCAAGCCCGGCCTGGACGGCCATGAACGGGGCGCCCGGGTGGTCGCTTACGGCCTGCGGGATGCCGGCTTCGAGGTAATTTACACCGGCTTGCGGCAGACCCCGGGCCAGATCGCCAAAACGGCCGTGGATGAAGACGTGGACGTAATTGGCCTGTCCATCTTATCCGGCGCCCATCTTACGCTGACCCGGGAAGTGCGGCAGACCCTGGAGGAACTTTCGGCCGACGATATCATTCTGCTGGTGGGTGGAATCATTCCTGAAAGCGATGTGGCCGAATTAAAGGAGATGGGGGTGACCGAGGTATTTACTTCCGGGACGCCCATTGCTGACATTACCGAAACGGTCAAAAAGGCGGTGGCCGACAGCCGCGTTCGTTCCTGAGCCGGAACCGGCGACCAATCCGGATTCACATAAAAACGAGGTGGATATGAAGGATAACGACGAAACACCGATGGCAAAAATTCTACGGGCCCAGGAAAACTGGCGTCGGGAGGTGGTCGAAAAACGGGTCGAACGGTTCAACCTGTCCCGGTGCCCCACGGAATTTCACAGCCCCGCGGCCATAGAAGATCATGATTTCATGGAAAAAGTGGGGTTCCCCGGCGAATACCCCTTTACCGCCGGCAACAATCCCTTTGATTTCTGGCGGGCCTTTGCCGAAGACGCCGCCCGTATGGGCTACCGGCCGGACTGGGGCGGGGCCGGAAAAGTAGGCAAGTATGGCGGCTTCGGCACCCCGGCCGATTACCGGGACTACCTCTTCCGGATGCAGTCCATGGGACGCCGGGGCGGCCCCAACATCGCCTTTGACCTGGCCACCCAGTGCGGTTATGATCCGGACAGTGCCCGGGCGGTCGGCGAGGTCGGCCGGGTCGGCGTCTCGGTGGCCTCTTTCCGGGACTTTCAGATTATCTATGAGGCCTTTACCGGCGACCTGGAGATCGATAAAGTCCCCTCCAATTTCACCATCAATGCCCCGGCCGCCATCATCATCGCCATGTATGCCGTGCTGGCCAGAAAACGGGGCATCCCCCTGGAGAAACTGGCCGGTACCCCTCAGAACGACATTCTCAAGGAGTTTATCGCCCGGGGCACCTATATTTATCCGCCACAAGAGTCCCTGCGCCTGTTCCGGGACACCTGCGCCTTCTGCGTGAAACATATGCCGAAACTGAACATCAACAGCATCGGCGGTTATCATATCCGCGAAGCCGGGGCCACCCGGGTGCAGGACCTGGCTTTTTCCCTGGCCAACGGCAAGGCCTATCTCCAGGCCGGCCGGGAAGCCGGCCTGGAGATCGACGCCTTTGCCCCCCGGTTTACCTTTAACGCCTTCGGCGGCAGCATGGAGATCTACCAGGAAATCGCCTTTCAGCGGGCCGCCCGGCGCATGTGGGCCCGCCTGCTGAAAGAAGAGTTCGGGGCGCGCGACAAGCGCAGCATGATCATCCGGCAGCCCATCACCGCCCATATCGGCTGTTCTTCCACCACCCTCAACCGGCCCCTGAACAACCTGGCCCGGGCCGTGGTGGGCGGCATGGCAGCGGGCATGTCCGGGGGCATGCCGGGCGCCTTTCCGCCCTTTGATGAACCCCTCGGCCTGGGTCACAGCCAGGAGGCCGTCCAGCTACAGCTGGACGCTACCCGCATCATGATCTACGAGGCCAAGGTGGCCGATGTCAATGATCCCTGGGCGGGCTCGTATTTCATGGAATCGTTGACCGATCAGATCGAGACGGATGCCCTGGCGGAAATGAAAAAGATTGACGACATGGGCGGCGCGGTGGCGGCCATCGAAAGCGGCTATATGCAGCGGGCCGTGGCCAAAAGCGCCTATGAACGTCAGAAACAGATCGAACACCAGGAGGAGTTCCTGGTGGGGGTCAATTGTTTTACCGGTGAAAACGAGATCCCCGTCAACGTCAATCGCGAAGTCGAAGCCACCTATGACCCGGAGCTGATGAAGACCGCCGAAGACCGGCAGAAAGACGCCCTGCGGCGCTTGAAGCAGGAACGGCATGAAGCGGGCGTGTCCCAGGCCCTGGCCGCCCTGAAAACCCATGCCGCCGACCCGCACAAAAACCTCATGCCGGATATCTGTGACTGCGTGGAACAGGAAGCCACCCTGCAGGAAATCTGTGACGTGCTGCGGGAGGTCTTTGGCGAGGCCGAGCCGGTCAAGCTGTAAGCCGCCGCCGGAAAGGACAGACGGGAAAGGCCGTTTTATGCGCGACAACTGGGAAGAGCTGATCCGGCAATTGCAACAGGGCCGCCCGCGGGCGCTGGCCCGCCTGATCACCCGGGTGGAAAACCGGGAGGCCGGCTGGAAAGAGGCCATGAAAACCATCTACCCGGCCACCGGCCGGGCCCGTATTTTCGGCATCACCGGATCTCCGGGGGCCGGCAAAAGCACTCTCACCAAGGAACTCTCCCTGGAGCTGCTGAAGAAGGGACTGTCCATCGGCATCATCGCGGTGGATCCTTCCAGCCCCTTTTCCGGGGGGGCCCTGCTGGGTGACCGCCTGCGCATGCAGGAGTTGTACGAACAGCCCCGGGTGTTTATCCGTTCCATGGCCACCCGCGGCCAGATGGGCGGACTGTGCCAGGCCGCCCGGGATGTCACCCGGATTCTGGACGCTTTTGGCAAGGATGTCATCCTCATCGAAACGGTCGGGGTGGGACAGGATGAGATCGAGATCGTCCGGGTCTCGGACGCGGTCCTGGTGGTGTGCGTGCCCGGCCAGGGGGACGGCATTCAGGCCATCAAGGCCGGCATCATGGAAATCGCCGACTTTTTCGTGGTCAACAAGGCTGATCGCGACGGCGCCGACGAGCTGGCCGCCGATATTGACGGCATGCTGGACCTGTCCACCCGGACCGATCAGGACAAGCCGCCGGTCTTGAAAACCTCGGCGCTGCAGCGACAGGGCATCGGCGAACTGGCCCGGGCCATGCTGGCCCCCCGGCCCCGCAGCCGCTGGTTGGCGGAAAAAAATATCCGGGAAGAAATGATGGGGCTGCTGCTGGGGGAGGTCATCGGGCGACTGCACAACGGCCTGGCCAACGACCACCGCCTTGACCGCCTGGTCGGCCGAATCGCCGATCGCAGCCAGGACCCCTATTCGGCGGTGGAAGAACTGGTTGCCGACTTGATTGACAACATCCGGGAAGAAAAAGGAGGATCACCATGACTACCCTGATCGCGGCTTTTGTTGCCGGTCTGCTGCTGTTTAACGCCCTGCCGCACCTGGTGCAAGGTATCTGCGGCCAAGCCCACATGACCCCGTTCGCACGGCGGTCATCCGCCTGGGTCAATATCATCTGGGCCTGGATCAACATCACGGCCGGAATTGCAGTGGCCGTCTGGTTCGATTGCTGGCAGCACGGGCCGGCCGCCTGGATCGCCTTCGGGCTGGGCGGGTTCGTCATCTCGCTGTACCTGGCCATCTTCTGGAGCAACCCCGCGGCCCGCCTGCCCTGGCATCCCCAGGATTAACCCGGGCGGCCAACCGTTTATCGAGATGGAGGAGCCAATCATGACAGACACCGCCTCCCTGCCGGTCACCGAAAAGATCGCCGCTTTTATCGCGGACACCGGGCCGGCGGATATTCCCGAGGAAATGTACCAGCACGCCCAGGTCGCTTTCATGGACTGGGTGGCCGTCACCCTTGGCGGCCGGGCCGACCCCCTGGTGGACAAACTGATCGGATACACGGACAGGCTGGGCGGATCGCCCCAGGCGACCATTTTCGGCCGGGGCGGCCTGAAAAAAAGCCTGGCCGACGCCGCCCTTATCAACGGGGCCGCTTCCCACGCCCTGGATTACGACGACACCCTGGTATCCTTTCTGGGCCACCCCTCGGTGACCCTCTTTCCTGCCCTGGTGGCCTTATCGGAATGGCGGGAAGCCAGCGGGCGGGATCTTCTGGACGCTTACCTGATCGGCCTGCAGGCCGGTTCCGTGGTCGGGGCCTGCGCCAGCCTGGATCATTACATGGCCGGCTGGCACGCCACCGCCACCCTGGGACACATCGCCGCGGCCGCGGGCTGCGCCCGGCTGCTGGGCCTGAGCAAAAAGCAGGCCCAATACGCCCTGGGCATCGGCGCCACCCAGTCCTCGGGGCTGAAACGCGTTTTCGGTACAATGTGCAAACCCTTTCACGCCGGCCGGGCCTCCCAGTCGGGACTGATGGCGGCCTTGCTGGCAGCCGATGATTTTACCAGCGCCACGGACATCCTGGAAGGCCCCCAGGGATTCTTCCAGGCCCTGCAGGGCACCATTAATAAAGATGCCGTAGAATTGCTGGGCTTCGGGTGGGACGTGGTCAACCTGTCCCAGAAATATCATGCTTCCTGTCATGCCACCCACTCTCCCCTGGAAGCCGCCTTGGGGGTGGTCACCGAAGCCGGCCTGTCTCCGGACGAAATCGCCGCCATAACGGTTCATTCCTCGCAGCTGGCCCTGGATGCCGCCGGTCAAAACCAGCCCCGAACCGGCTTGGAAGGAAAGTTCAGCATTCCCTTCTGCGTGGCCAATGCCATTATCACCGGCGATACCGGCACCCGGGCCTTTACCGATGAACAGGTCAAGTCGCCTTCCATCCGGGCCCTGATGGACAAGGTCACCGGTTCCCTGGACAGCGGCAAAAGCGGCCTGGAAGCCACCGTGGTGGTGACGGATATCGGGGGCGGGAGACATGAGCGTTTTTCCGATATTCTCCAGGAGATCCCTCCCCTGGAACTGAAACAAACCCGGGTCCGCCAGAAATTCATCGACCTTTGCGAACCGGTCCTCGGCCGGGAAAAAACCGGGCAGGCGCTGGCGGATATTGATCATTTGACGGCCCTGCCCTCACTGAAACCATTGGCGGAAACATTCTGATGGGCTGCCCCCAAAGGAGTTGTCATGGATTCCTCGACCTGCCTGGTAACTGATATCCAGCGGTACTCGGTCAACGACGGACCGGGATTTCGTACCAACGTGTATTTGAAAGGCTGCCCCCTGCGTTGCACCTGGTGCCATAACCCGGAAACAATTTCTCCTCAGCCGGACATATTCTGGAAACGTAATTTGTGTGTTCAATGCGGGGCCTGCCTGGAGGTATGCGACCGGGATGCCATCGCCCCCCCCATCCCCCCGGAAGAGGCCCGGCGGGAAGGCGCCTCGTATCACAAGATCATTCGGCAGCGATGCGATGGCTGCCTCCGATGTGTCGAGGTCTGCGCCTACGAAGCCCTGGCGCTTTCCGGGGTGCCCATGACCGTGGACGCCATCATGGCAGAAGTAGAGGCGGACCGGATTTTTTATGACAGTTCCGGCGGCGGCCTTACCCTCAGCGGCGGCGAGCCCACCCCGCATCCCGAATTCGCCCGGGCGGTGTTGAGCGAAGCCCTCAACAGATCCCTTCATTCCTGCCTGTCCACCAACGGTTTTTGTTCCCTGGAGCACCTGGCCGCCCTTCTCCCTGTGACTGCCAGTTTCCCTCATGCGTCTAACTCCCCTGATC
>CAYTQK010000092.1:0-11252 GCA_964439745.1 uncultured Desulfobacterales bacterium | reverse complement strand
GAGTGATAGGTTTTTTCGCCGTACCAGGTACTCTCCACCTTTTTGTTGGTCAGCTGCCAGTCCTCGGAACTGAGGATGCGCTCGGTATGATCATAGGTATAATCATACTCCCCGTCGCCGTCCGCGTCGACAACAGCTTCATAGTCATCCGGATTCAGGGAGTCATCGTGATAGAAATACGGTCCCGTGCCGGTAATGGTCGGCTGGCCCAGGGGATAGGAGAAGGCTCCGGTGGTATCATCCGGATCAGGGGACAGGGCGTCAATACCCAGCCAGGCACTCGTCTGTTTGTGCAGCGTATACAGCGTCCCTTCCTGCTGCAGCACGGTCCAGCCGTAGCGCCAGTCATCGGCGGGGGTATAGGTATCGGTGGACCCGGGCGTGGTCACCACCGCGCCGGTGCCGTCGTCAACGGTGCGGATCACCTCGCTGCCGGCCATGCGGTAGAGGGTTACCTCGTCCCTGGCGGTGTCATTGATCAACAGGGTGCCGGCCCCGCGCTGGGAGGCATCCAGGCGGTTGACGACCAGGTCGTAGCTGGTATCGTTGGTGATGTCGACAGTGGCATAACCGCCCAGAACCCGGATCTCACCGGTGCCGGTATTCATGACATGACCGGTCAGCTCGATCTGGCCGCCGCTGACGCTCATTTCATCAACCACGATCTGGCCGGTGGCGGTATCGTAGCGAACGATAAAATCTCCGGTGGAAGCCGACTCCAGAACAACCAGCCCTTTCTGGTCAGCGCTGAGGGATTGAATCTCCTGGCTGGTGGCCTCGCCCAGCTCCATGGCATAGGTGTCCTTGCCGCTCTGCATGAGGCCGTTGATATTGATATACTCGGCATTGATAAAAATCTTATCGCCGTAAAGGTTGACATCTTCGCCCGGTTCCAGGCCCAGGATCTCGTCGGCATCATCCTCGGTGGCCTCCTCGACGCCGCCGTTGGTATAATCGTTCCAGGTGGAATAAGCCTCGCCGCCCACGGAATAGGAGGAAACCCCGTCCACATAGACCGTGCCGCCGGCGATGACGGTCATGTTTTTGGCTCTGACCGTATCCTTGAAGATGATATCGCCGTCACCGGCCGGCAGCGTGATAAAGGTGGCCGAACCGCTCAGGTTGCTGACCGCTTCCTCCACGATGATATCCGGCCAGGGATAGACATCGCCGTCAACTTCTCCGGCGACTAAATCGTTTTCCACGTAAATGCTGGGCTCGGACAGGGCGTTGTCCGGCAGGGCCCCGAAAGAGGCGCCGCCGCCGGTCACTGAATCCCAGCCTGTCGGCAGACGTTCATCCTCATCATCGTTGATCTGGTTATCCAGATCGGCGTTGGCATCGTTGGCGTCATTGATGGAACTGTTCTGGCTTCTTTCAAGGCCGTTGAAAAAGAGGCCGCCATTGTTCTCCGGAATGGTCATGCCGTTGATCCGGAGAAAAGCCGGGGTGTGATTTTCAACGGTAATGCTGGCGTCTCCCGGCGCGATGAAATCACCCGATCCCCGCAGCTGATCGGCGCGAACGTCGATGGAGCCGGCTTCGGCCCAGACCGGATCAAGATTAACGGTCATGACATACTGTTGCACCGGAGCGTACTCGCCGTCTTCTCCTTCCAGCAGGCCCTCGGCTTCCAGCAGTCCCTCCAGCCGGGCCACCTCGTTTTCATAATAATTAATCAGGGTGGCGTTATCGCCGTCCTGATAGTCTGCCAGCTGGGACTGGGCATGCTCCAGCTCCTGTACCAGGTCGGACTCGAGCACCTCCTGGCTGACGGTAAACCCGATCTTCTGATCGCCGTCGTTGACCGTGCCGCTGGCCGTGATCTGGCCGGTGTCACGATCCCAGTCGTCCAGGGTCAACGACCAGTAGCGCATGATACCGGTTTCCACCGTGCCGTTCATGGTGACCGTGCCGTGACTTTCGGTCCGGACCGTGCCGCCCACCATCTCTTCGGCGGCCTCGCCGTTCAGGGCGTCGGCCAGGGAGCTCGTCCAGTTGACGGTCTTGGCCCGGCCGGTCATGTCACCGAAACCATATTGTTCGGCGTGCAGGTTGACGCTGCGGGCGGTTTCCAGTAGAGCTCCCGTGCCCACGGTAATGGTGTT
The DNA here is from genome assembly GCA_964439745.1 of uncultured Desulfobacterales bacterium. Classification (GTDB taxonomy): domain Bacteria; phylum Desulfobacterota; class Desulfobacteria; order Desulfobacterales; family Desulfosudaceae; genus CAYTQK01. The sequence goes on along the minus strand of CAYTQK010000092.1, from coordinate 9,144 downwards.
TTCCTGGAAAAGGTAGGTCTTGGCATCCACGTCTTCGATGGGAATGGCGCTGCCGGCAAAGGTATCCAGGCTGGCCTCGACGGCATACTCGTCCTGGACAAAATCGGTACTGGTGCCGGTGGAAATATTCAAATCCCCCAGGGCCCGGACATGGGCGTTGGCCCCGATGAGGACCTCGTTGGTGGGACAGACATTGGCCTCGGCTTCACCCAGGATGAGGGTGCCGGCGCCATAGGCCTGGGCGTTGACCACGGCGGAAACATCCCCGGTACCGCGGGCGGAAATATCAATGCCGCCGACACTGAGCAGGTCGGCATCGCCGATATCGACCCGGGCCAGGTCATTGAGGGTACGAATGCTGGAATAGGCGCCCAGTCCGGACAACCCCCCGGCGGCCATAAAATTAACCTTGTCTTTGACCACCAGGTCATTGAAGGCCCGCAACCGGAAGTCCCCCGGTGAAGCGATGCTGCCGTCCACCTCCAGGGAACTGCCGTCCCCGATAGTTACCCGGGTCTTGAAATCAATGGTGGTATCGCTGTCAGCCCCGCCGCCGGCAATGGCACCGGCGGCTTCACCGTCGATATTAGCCGCGCCGTCCGCGTTCTTGCGGGCCCGGTTGACCGCGTCCATGAGAATGTCTTTGGCCGTAACCTCCACGTTGTCGCCCACTTTTGAATCCACCGTGGAGACAACCACATTGTCGATCTCCGCGCCGGTGCCGCCGAAAAGACCGCCGGCCAGGGCGCTGACCACACTGTCAAAGGTAGCGGTATGATCGGCATTAACCTGAAATCCCCCGGGAACTCCGGACGGAATCACCGACAGCCGCATCCAGTTGTCCGTGTTGGTGAAATCTTCCTGGCCGAGATCTATCCCCGCCCTGACGCTTCGACCGGGACCGATATCCTCCCACAGTTCCGTGTCCTCGAAATGGGCCTCGGCCAGGTTCACGTTTTCCGAGGGATTTTCTCCGATATACTTATAGCGGGTACCCACCGTCCCCGTTCCGGTATGATTGCTCAGCACATCCACGGTTTCTCCCGGGGAGACGGTCAGGGTACCGTCATCAGTGGTATACGTGGCCGGGTCCTGGCTGCCGATATATCGATAACGTTCCCCGGTTTCGGCATCCCCGTCATAACCACTCATTACATCCACGGTTTCACCGGACACGACATCCTGAATGCCGTCGTCCGTCTCATGGTCAGCCGGAACAACCAGGTTGACGTCAGCGCCGTTACGAATCTCGGCCGTGGTGGCACTGGTATTTTCGGTGTCAGCCGTGGCCGCGGCCACGGAAATACCGCCCACCGCGCCGGCCGTGGTGTCGGCATAATTGTCATCATCACCCGTGGCGGTAATGCTGAGGCTGCCGCCGGTCAGCTTGACGTTGGTACCCAGCCAGGCCTTGGTGACCGTGTCGGAGGAAGCGGTGGAACTGCTCACTCCGGCGGCGACCACGCCGCCGACGTTGCTGTCGGCTTCGGCCCGCTGTCGGGAGTTGGTATCTGCGCTTACCACGGTGGCACCTTCAATATCCAGGGTGGTGCCGGCCAGAACATACCCGTGGACCGTACCGTCGGTAGTGGCGGTGGCCACGGTGGCGTCAACGCCGACCAGGGCACCGCCGGAACCGGTGGCTTCGGCCTCGGCTGTATAAGCGTCGTTGTCAGGCAGGTTTTGGGCTGCTTTAACCGACAGGCTGGCGGCGGTGATGCTGCCGCCCACGTAGGCGGTTACCGTCGGAGTCACCGTGGCCTCGGACAGGGAAACACCCACGGCCAGGGCGCCGGCATTGACCCCCCAGGTTTCGGCCAGTGCCTCGGGCGTGACCGTAGCGCTGACATCGACCACATCGGTCACCTGGATGGCCGTGCCTGTGTTGGAAATATAGGCTTCTACGGTGGGGGTAATAATTGCCCGGCCGTCATTGCCCGACCCCGCCCCGATGCCCGCGGAAATGGCTGTGGTATCGGAATATATCTGCGCATCAGCCTCGGCCGTAATGGTTATCCCCCCCACGGTGTTGCCTGCCGCCATGCCCACCTCGACATAATCGCCGATATAGGCTTTGGTGGAGCCGCTCACCGTGCCTACGGACACGGAAGCGCCCGCGGCCACCGTACCCACGGTGGCGCCGATGCTGCGGCCGCCGATGACCTGCCGGGCATCGGCCAGAAGCGAGATCTGGTCGGCTGAAAGAACCTGAATTTTGCCGGTGCCGGAAGCACCTTCAATAAAGGCCAACACGTCATTGTCCACCGTATTGGTGGTCACGGCCCCGCCCAGGGCGGCGACCAGGGCACCGGCCACGCTGAAGGTAAGAGAATCGATCCGGGCATTATCGACCGCGGTCAGGCCCACCGTGCCATGGGCCGAAATTTCACCGGTGCCGGTGATCGAGGATTGGATCGTGTTTTCGATGGTATTAACGGATACTGAAGCATTCAGGGCCAGCCCCCCGGCCACGCCGATGCCCGCCGACAACGTGGAAATGCGTGATCCGGACAGGGCTTCCGAAATAATATCTCCCACGGTTGAAGTCACGTCGGTATCTATCACCCGGGCCGTCACTGTGTTTTCTATGGTGTTTTCCGCCACGGCCGCGCTGCCGGCCACGCCGCCGGAGACGGCAATGGTGGCGGCAAAAGAAACGATGTTGGCGGCCTGATCCACGTTCTCGCCGTCCAGGTTGTCGGTGGCCGTATCAATGGTATCGGTGGGAATCAGCATGTCGGCCAGAAAATCCGGCACCGTTTCAGGGGCCTCGTCCGAGGCTGTCAGGGAAACCGTGCCGGTGGAGTGAATGTCGGAATCGTCGATTTTGGCCGTAATGGTGTTGCTGATTTCATTGAGCGTTATCGAAGCCTGGCCGGCGGCCAGCCCGGAACCGGCGATACCCGCGGCAAAGGAGCGGATCAGGGCCGGGGATTCAGCCAGCAGAGAAACACCACCGGCACCGGACATAATCGTGGAAGAGGTAATCGTGGCTTGCACGCTGTTATCGATCAGGTTCTTGGAAACCGCGGCCCCGGCCGCGCCAAAACCGGACGCGGAGACGCCGATGGCCACGGAATCAATGGTGGACAGATCCCGGGCCGACAGGGACAGGCCGCCGGCGTCCACATCGGTGTTGCTGATGTTGGCCGTGACCGTGTTGTCAATGGTATTGATAGAGGTAGAAACCTGGGCCGAGACCACCCCGGAGGCGGCCACGCCGCCGGTAAAAGAAAGAATGTCGGCATCGGACAGGGCCGCCAGGGACATGGTCCCGCCGCTTTCCGCGGTTGCTCCGGTGATTTTGGCACCAATGGTGTTGTCAATCTCGTTGTAACCCACGATGGCCGAAACGGCCACGCCGCCGGAAGCTGAAATACTCAGGCCGATGGAATCAATGGCGGAACGATCAGCCGCGCCCAGGGCCAGGGCACCCCCGGCCGAAACCGTGGCCCCGTTTTTGATAACCGACTCGATGGTATTGGTGATGACATTGCCGAAGGCCACGGCCCCCACTGAAACCACCCCGGAAGCGCCCACCCCCAGGGAAAGGGAAGTGATAATGGCCGAGGACTCGGCCGCCATGGTCAGGTGGCCGCTCTCGGCCGTTACCGTGGAGTTGTCGATGGTGGTTAAAACGGTATTGGTAATAACGTTGCCGGTCAGATTCACATCCACGGCCACCAGGCCGGACCCGGACACGCTCAGGTTCAGGGACAGGATATTGGCGTCAGTGAAAGAATCCAGGCCAAAAGGCGAGTCGGAATCCGCAAAAGCACCGGTCACTTCCCCTTCCCGGTCCGCCGGAATGTTCAACGCGGACACAGTATCCGGCGCCATGTCCGAAGCGGCCAGGCTGACGTTGCTGCCGGCGGTTACCGTGGCGTCCGTGATATCGGCGGTGACGCTGTTGACAATGGTATTGCCCATGGCATTGACGGTCACGGCCACGGCCCCGGAGCCGGACACGCCCAGGTTGAGGGACCGGATCACGGCCGAGGATTCCGAATCCAGGCTTACCGCGCCGCCGGCATCCACAGTGGCGTCTGTAACGACCGCGGCAATGTCGTTGGTGATAACGTTGGCCGACAGCACCGCGCCCACGGCCACGCCGCCGGTGCCGGACACGCCGAAGGCAACAGAGTCAATAGTGGAGCTATCCTGCGCCAGCAGGGAAACGTCTCCGCCGGCGGTCACCGCTGACGGCGCGGACGCGCTCTCATTTATCGAACCGTCCTCGTTAAACACCCGATCATTGATGGAGGCTTCGGTGGTGTTGGTGATCACGTTGGCCGCCAGGGAGAGCTGGACGCTGACCACGCCCGAAGCGGCCACGCCGCCGGCAAAGCTGTAAATGTCGGCATCCTGGGTGGCGGAAAGGTCCACCGCGCCGCCGGCATCCACAGTGGAACCCGCAATCTGAGAGACAATGGTATCGGTAATCACGTTGGCGCCGGCGATGACGGACACCGCCACCACGCCCGAACCGGCCACGGAAAGACCGATGGCGCTGATGGAGGCGTCTTCCGCGGCCGCCAGGGTCACATCGCCGGTGGCAATAACCGTGGAGCCCCCCTTGACGGCTGTTTCCACGGTGTTGGTGATCACGTTGCCGAAACCGGTGGCATTCACGGCCACCGCCCCGGAGGCGCCCACGCCCACGGTAATGGCAATGATGCGGGATCGGGAAGAGGCCACCAAGCCTACTGCTGCCGCGGTATTAACGACGACGTCATTGATGTCATAACCGGCCTTGACCGTGGAGGCATCGTCGATATCCGCGGACACGGTATTGGAGATGACGTTGCCGGTCAGGGCGCCGTTGACCGCCACCGCCCCGGAACCGGCCACGCTGATATTCAGGGCCACGATGTTGGCATCCAGGTCAATGGGCGAATCTTCCAGGGATTCGTTGATCTCGTCCATCTGGTCGGCCGGCACCATCCAGGCGGGAATGGCGCTGGGCGCGATATCGGAGGCTTCGATGGTGACATCTCCCGCGGCAGTGACCGTGGAGCCGGAAATCGTCGCCAGGACATGATTGGTCACCACGTTGCCCATGGCCGTCACCTGCACGGCCACGGCGCCGGACCCGGACACGCCCAGGGCCACGGCCCGGATGATCGCTTCGGATTCGGCGGTCAGGCTTATCGCGCCGCCGGCCGTGACAGTGGAATTTTCAATAGAAGCGGTCACGGTATTGGCGATAACGTTGGCCGACAGGGCCACGCCCACGGCCACGGCCCCGGAACCGGACACGCCAAAGGCAAAAGAGTCGATACTGGAAATGTCGGATGCGGCCAGAAAAACATCATCAACCGCGTCGATGGTGGATTCGACAATGGACGCTGCCGTGGTATTGGTAATCACGTTGGCGGCCAGGCTGACCTGGACCGAAACCGCTCCGGTGGCCGCCACGCCGCCCGCGAAGCTGAAGATGGCGGCTTCCTGGGAAGCGATAAGTCCGATGCCCCCGCCGCTGTCCACGGTGGCATCGTTTATTTCGGCCGCGACATCATTGGTGATCACGTTGGCGCCGACAATGACCGATACCGCCACGGCACCGGAACCGGCCACGGACAGGCCGAGGGAGCTGATGGAAGAATCGTCAACAGCCGACAAGAGTACATCCGACCCGGTGGTCACCACGGCGCCGTCCATGATGGACGCTTCCACCTGGTTGACAATGACGTTGCCAAAGCCGGTGACATCCACGGCCACCGCGCCCGAGGCCCCCACCCCCACGGTGACGGCGATGATGCGGGCCTTTGAATCCGAGGCCAGGACCACTTCTCCGGCCGTGGCTGTAACCGCGGCGTCTTCAATGGAAGAGACAATGGTGTTGGTGATGACGTTACCGGTAAAGGCCCCGTTAACGGCCACGGCCCCGGAACCGGCCACGCTGATATTGATCGCCAGAATGCTGGCATCCATATCAATGGGCGAATCTTCCAGGGATTCGTTGATGCGGTCCATGTCATCGGCGGAGACCATCCACTCGGGAATAACGCTGGGCGCGATATCGGATGCCGCAAGGGTTACATCATCGGCCGCGGTCACCGTGGCCTCGGTGATGGTGGCGGAGACGGTATTGGTAATGACGTTGCCCATGGCCGTGACCTGCACGGCCACGGTGCCGGAACCGGACACGCCGATGGCAATGGCCCGGATAATGGCTTCGGATTCGGCAGTCAGACCCACGGACCCGCCGGCGTCCACGGTGGACCCCTCGACGGCGGCAACGACGCTGTTGGCAATGACGTTGGCCGACAGGGCCACACCTACGGCCACGGTGCCGGAACCGGACACGCCGATGCCGATGGCGTCGATACTGGAGGTGTCGTCCGCCGTAACCGACAGGGAACCGCCGGCATTCACGACGGAGGCCACGGTGACGTCTTCCACCAGATCACCGTTTTCGTCAAAGGTGCGGTTATTAATCGACGCCTCGGTGGAATTGGTGATGACATTGGCGGCCAGGCTTACCTGAACCGCCACCGAGCCGGAGGCGGCCACGCCGCCGGCAAAACTGTAAATGGCGGAACTGTTCTGGGCGTCCACGGTCAGGGCGCCGCCGCTGGAAGCTTCGGATCCGGCGATCTGGGCCGTGACCGCGTTGGTGACCACGTTGGCGCCGATCAGGGCGGATACCGCCGCGCTGCCCGAGGCGGCCACACCGATGGCCAGGGACCGGATGGTGGATTGATCATAGGCTGTCAGGGAAAGATCATGGCCGGAAGAAACCGTGGCCTTGCCCTGAATGGACGAAGCCACGGTGTTGGTAATCACGTTGCCGAAACCGGTCGCCTGGACCGCCACGTTGCCGGCGCCGCCCACGCCCACGGTAACAGCCACAATGCCGGCCTTGGACAGGGCCGCCATGGTGACATCCGCCGCGGCGTTGAGCACATCTCCGGTAGCGGCATTGCTGCCGGCCAGCACGGTGGCATCGTCAACAAGGGTCGTTACGGTATTATTGACCACATTGCCGGCCAGGGCCCCGCTGACCGCCACCTTGCCGGAACCGGCCACGCTGATCATCAAGGACAGAATATTGCCCTGGGGATCAACGGGTGAATCGGCCAGGCTGTCATCCAGCCGGGCCTGGTCCTCGGCGGCGAGTTCCATGCCGGGAATAAGAGCCGGCGCGATATCGGAGGCCGTAAGAGAAACGTCACCGCCGGCCATGACCGTGGAACCGATGATTTCAGCGGAGACATCGTTGGCCACGGCATTGCCCAGGGCCGTGACGGACACGGCTACCTTGCCGGAACCGGATACCCCGATGGCCAGGGCGCGAATGATGGATGAGGATTCCGCATCCAGGGTCACGGCGGCATCGGCATTGGTCAGCGCGGTGCCGGCCGCGTTGACACCGGCCCGAACGGTTGACCCGCTGATAGCCGTGCCGATGGCATTGGTGATGGTGTTCACGGAAACGGCCCCGCCCGCGGCCACGTCTCCGGCCCCGGCCACGCCCAGGGCAATGGCGTCGATAACAGAGGCGTCAATGGCCGACAGGGCCACGCCGGCAGAGCCGTCCACCACTGATCCGTTACGTATTTCCGCTTCAATGGTGTTGTTGATGTTATTCACGGACAAAGCAAAACCGGCGGCCACTTTCCCGGCCCCGGCCCCGGCCACGGTCAGGTTAAAAATCGAGGAGCTGTTGGTATCGGGCAGGTCAACACCGTAGGTCATCATGCGAATGTCGGCAAGCTCGGCCTTATCGTCGGGCGGCGCGATGCCGGCATTCAGGCTGACTGTTCCGCCGGTGGAGGTAACCTCGGCGTCGTCAATGACCGCCGTGGTCTGGTTTTCCATATAGAGCTGGGAGAATGAGAGGCCGACAGCCGCCTTGCCCGATCCGGCAAACCCGCCGGCCACGATTACGGCCGTGGTAGTGTCAGACGCCGCCAGGCCGATATCTCCGGCCGTATCCAGGGTCGAGCCGCTGATAATATCGGCGGTGACGGTATTCATGATCACGTTGGCGGAAAAAGACCCGCCCAGGGCGAATTTCTCGCCCCCGGCGCCGCCCAGGGCGACACTGACCAGAAGGGTTTCGGCGGCGGCCCTCACGTCAATGGTCGAGGTGGCCTCAATGGCCGAATTTTCCACCCGGGCCGTCACGTTGTTGAAGATCAGGTTCACGCCGATGGCCGCGCCGACTCCGGCCTGGCCCGTGGAAACGGCAATGCCGCCGGCCGCGGCCACGCTGGTGGACCGATCTTCGGCGGTAAAGGCCACGGCATTGGCGGTAATGGTGCTGTCGACTACCCTGGCCGCGACATCATTGTCAAAAATATTGATGGCCACGGAGCCGGCAATGGCCAGCTTGGACGAACCGGCCCCGGCCACAGCCACGGTAACCACGGTGCCGGTATCTTCGGCCGTGGCGGAAAAATTACCGGTGGTGTCCAGTGTCGAACCATCGACCAGGGCGGTAACGCTGTTGTCCAGGGAGTTGACGGCAATGGCCGCGCCCAGGCCGGCGGTCTTGCCGGCGGCCAGGGCGCCGGCAAAAGAATAGATGCCGGTGCTGTCATCGGCGTCAACGGTGATATTGCCGGTGGAAGCGGCCGTAACGATCGTATCGACGATTTTCGCTTCCAGCGTGTTCGCCAGTAAATTGATGGAAACCGTGCCGGCCCCGGCATACCCCTTGGCCTGGCCCGCGGAAATGCCGACCGATCCGGTCACGGCCACGATCAGGCCATCGGCGGTGGCGTCTACGATAAGATCGCCGCTGTGGGTCAGGCTGCTGACGTTGGAAACTATGGCGGATACATCGGTTTCCGTCCAGGAAAAGCCCATGGCAATACCCACCCCGGCCTTGCCGCCGAAGGCCACCGAACCGGCAATGGCGATCAGAGTGGAACTGTCATCGGCAGTGACGGACAGGGCACCCACCTGAACCGGGCCGGTGATATCGCGCAGGGCCGCTTCCATGGTAAAAGTGGCGATATTGACGCCGACCGATCCGGCCACGCCCACGCCCTTCCGGCCCAGGCCGACGCCCACCCCGGCCACCAGGGCCGCGTTGGTGCCGCTGCGGTCTGCGGTGATAGACAGGTCGCCGGCCGGGAGGTTGCCGGCCCCGTCAATATAAGCTTCCGGTGCGCCGGACCGCCCATTGCCGCC